>WHSY01000022.1 GCA_009379815.1 Pseudonocardiaceae bacterium | reverse complement strand
CGCGCGCCCGCGGGCGGCTTCGCCCCATTCAGGAAGCCCTGCGAGGGTGACAACTCTCACCGGGCTGCCCGACGGACGGCCTCGGCGGCGAACCGGATCCGGACCTCCATCGGGTCGACGAACGGCGAGGGGCCGGGCCACTCGTGCTCGTCGGTCGTCGCTTCCACGAGCGCCGGGCGAGGCAGCTCGAGGAGCGCGCGCTGGAGATCGTCTGGCGTGGCTACCCGTGTACCTGACAAACCGGGAAGTGCATGGGCAACCTCGGCGAACCGTGGATCGGTACCCAGGGGCTGCCCCCCGGTGATCGAGTAGCGCCCGTCGGTCAGCACGATGGCCACCAGGTTGTCCGCCCGGTATGTCGCGAGCGACCACAGGGTGTTCGCGCTCATCAGCAGCTCCCCGTCGCCGAGTAGGGCGACGACCGTCCGCTCGATGCGCTCTTCGGCGACCCCGAGAGCAACCGCCAGCGCTGACCCCATTGCCCCACCGAGGTAGAGATGTGGGCCGTCGCTGGATGCGTGCCGCAACGCCGAGGTGGCGGTGCCCAGTGCGGACACGAACAGCGCGTCGGGCAGCGCGGTCAGCGACCCGCGCGCGACGTCACGTGCCTTCACTCCCACCTCCGAGTTCGGGCTCCAGCACGACCGCCGCGGTGTGCTGCGACTCGTAGGCCAGGGTCACGACACCGCGGGTGACGTGCCGGGCGTCGGTGCCCTCCGGGTCGCGCACGGAGAAGGCCTGGATACCGATCGACCCGAGCAGCTGCGTGGTCGCGCGGCCCATCGGTACCTGCGACGGGTTCCCCTCACCGAGCGTGCCGCGCATGGAGATCACCAGCGGGATGCCGATCTGGTAGGAGACGACGAGCGAGCCCAGGACGTTCATGCTGTTGCCCAGCCCCGAGCACTGCATGAGAACGACCGGGCGGCCCCCGGCCATGCGACGTCCAGCGGCGTAGCCGACGCATTCCTCCTCGCGGGTCAGGCAGCGCAGCGCCACCCCCTGGTCGGCGAGGCGGGCGAGGACACCCTGCAGGCGGGAGTCCGGCACGTACGCCCCGACCGTCACCCCACCGTCGACCAAGGCGTCGGCGACGGCGCTCTGCCATGTGACCACCTGTGTCACCGCTCGTCGGGTCCTCAGAACGACCTGGGCAGGCCGAGCACGTGTTCGGCGATATAAGACAGGATGAGATTCGTCGAGACCGGGGCGACCTGGAACAGCCTGGTCTCCCTGAACTTGCGCTCGATGTCGTACTCACTGGTGAAGCCGTACCCGCCGTGGCTCTGCAGCGCGACGTTGGCCGCCTCCCACGAGGCGTCCGCGGCGAGCAGCTTGGCCATGTTGGCCTCGGCACCGCACGCCTGGTCGGCGTCGAACAGGTCGGCCGCCTTCCAGCGCATCAGGTCGGCGGCCTCGACGTTGATGTGGGCGCGTGCGATGGGGAACTGCACGCCCTGGTTCTGGCCGATCGGGCGGCCGAAGACCTCGCGCTGCGTCACGTACCGGCTGGTGCGGTCCACGAACCACCGCCCGTCACCGATGCACTCCGCCGCGATGAGGATCCGCTCGGCGTTCATCCCGTCGAGGATGTAGCGCAGGCCGTTGCCCTCCTCACCGATCAGCGTGTCGGGCGGGATCTCCATATCGTCGAAGAAGACCTCGTTGGTCTCGTGGTTGACCATCGTGTCCAGCGGCCGCACGGTCATGCCCGACACCTGACGCAGGTCGACCAGGAAGACCGACAGCCCCTCCGACCGCTTGCTCACCTGGTCACGCGACGTCGTCCGGGCCAGCAGCATCATCAGGTCGGAGTGCTGCACGCGGGAGGTGAAGACCTTCTGGCCGTTGACGACGTAGCGGTCGTCGCGCCGGGTCGCCGTGGTGCGGATGCTGGTGGTGTCGGTGCCCGCCACCGGCTCGGTGACGGCGAATGCCTGCAGCCGCAGCTGCCCGGACGCGATACTCGGCAGGTAGCGCTGCTTCTGCTCGGCCGAGCCGTGCCGCAGCAGCGCGCCCATGGTGTAGAGCTGAGCATGCACCGGGGCCGCGTTGCCGCCGTTGCGGTGGATCTGCTCCAGGATCACCGACGCGTCCCCGAGCCCGAGGCCGAGGCCGCCGTACTCCTCGGGGATCAGTGCGCCGAGCGAGCCGGTGGTGGTCAGGGCCTTGACGAAGGCGTCCGGGTACTCGCGGGCGGCGTCGACCTTGCGCCAGTACTCGTCGGGGAAGTCGGCGCAGATCCGGTCGACGAGATCGCGCATCTCCTGGCGCAGCTGCGGGTCGGCGGCACTCATGTGGACGCACTCCTCGTTCCCAGGGTGGGCCGTCGCGGTCCCCGGCCCTGCTTGTAGACCATGAGGGTCCGGGTGAACGTCAGCACGACCTCGCCGGTCTGCTTGTAGCCCGTGGTCGCGACGGTGACGATCCCGACCTCGGGCCGTGATCCGGACTCGCGGGTGGCCAGCACCTCCGAGGCCGAACGGATGGTGTCACCCTCGAAGACCGGGTTGGGCAGCGTGATCTGCTCCCAGCCGAGGTTGGCGAACACGTTCTGGGACACGTCGGTGACGCTCTGGCCCGCGACCAGTGACAGCGTGAAGGCCGAGTTGACCAGCGGTTTGCCGAACGCGGTCTGTGCCGCGTACTCGTGATCGAAGTGCAGCGGTGCGGTGTTCTGCGTCAGCAGGGTGAACCACATGTTGTCGGTCGTGGTCACCGTCCGCCCCAGCGGGTGTTCGTAGACGTCACCGACCACGAAGTCCTCGAAGAATCGTCCCTGCCAGCCTTGATGTGTCGTCACGCCTGCCTCTCAGTATTGATGCTTCGACCCTGCGAGCAGGTCTCAGATGAGTTCGCTTGCCCGCATGCGGTCGATGTCGTCGCGGGTGTAGCCCAGTCCGTGCAGCACCGTCTCGGTGTGCTCGCCCAGCGCGGGTATCGGGTCCATCCGCGCCCGGGCACCGGTGGGCACGCCCGGCGGCAGCAGGGCACGCACCGCGCCGACGGGTGAATCGACGTCACACCAGCGGCCCCGTGCCGCGAGCTGCTCGTGTGCGGCGAGCTCGTCGATATCGTTGACCCGCGCGTAGGCGATCTGCGCGTCCTCCAGCAGCGCGACGGCCTGCTTGCCGTCCAGCTCGGCGAAGCGCCGTTCGAGCAGCGCGTCCAGCGCGCGGCGGTTCGCCACGCGCCTGCTATTGGAGGCGAAGCGCTCGTCGGTCGCGAGCCCGGCGTCGCCGAGCACCACGGAGCACAACCGGGCCCACTCGCGCTGGTTCTGCACGGCCACCAGCAGCGGGCGCCCGTCGCGGGTGTCGAACGCGCCGTAGGGGGCGATCGTCGCGTGCGACGTCCCCATTCGTTGCGGCTGCGTGCCGGACTGCGCGTAGTAGAGCGGGTAGCCCATCCACTCCGTCAGCGCCTCGAACAGCGACACCTCGACGGGGCGCGCCTGCCCGGTGCGGTGCCGGTGCAGCAGCGCGGCGACGATTCCGGAGTAGGCGTACATCGCGCCGGCGATGTCGGCAACCGAGAGGCCGGCCTTGGCGGGGGCGTCCTCGCTCCCGGTGATGGAGATGACGCCCGCCTCGCCCTGCACGAGCAGGTCGTAGGCCCGCTTGTCGCGGTACGGGCCGCTCGCGCCGTACCCGGAGATGTCGCAGACGATCAGGTCCGGGTGGACCGAGGCCAGGGTGTCCGAATCGAGCCCGAGCCGTGCCGCGGCCCCGGGGGCCAGGTTCTGCACGAACACGTCGGCATCGGCGAGCAGTCGCCGCAGCACGCCGGGGGCGTCGGGATGCTTGAGGTCGAGCGTGACGGACTCCTTGGAGCGGTTGAGCCAGGCGAACACACTCGACAGTCCCTGGACGGACCCGTCGTAGCCGCGCGCGAAGTCGCCGTCGCCGCGACGCTCCACCTTGATGACGCGGGCGCCGAGATCGGCCAGCTGGCGGGTCGCGAACGGGGCGGCGACAGCCTGCTCGAGGGACACGACGATGGTTCCGTGCAGCGGCAGCTCGCTCATCGGCGACCCCGCAGCAGTCCGTGCACGTCGGGGCATTCTCGCAGCTCGCGTAGCCCTGCCAGTAGCACGTGCGGGTCGTGCGCCGCCCCGCCGTGGTCGAGGCAGTCGTGGAACTTGTCGGCGAGCTCGTCCTCGTCCAGCGGTGCGAGGGCGTGGCCGCGGGGGGTGTCGACGCGCCGGGTGTGCCGCAGGCCTGCGCGGGTCTCGACCGTCACCTCGGCGAAGGCGTCGGCCCAGTCGGGTGCCCGGTCCGGCGGCGGGTCGGTCTCGGTGACGCAGACCCGCGCCAGCAGCCGCTGCAGCGGGTCGCGGCACACCGCGTCGTCGGTGAACGACCGCAGCGTCAGGCGGTGATCAGTGAGGCTGGCGGCGACGATGTACTCGAGGCTGAACTTGCCCTGCAGCCCCGTCACCGGGCGGTGGTGGATGAGCGGGCCGAGACCCTCCGGCTCGACGGTCACCGTCACCCGCTCGACATCGCCGGCGTGCACGCCGTCCTCGGCGAGGGCGAGTGCGGCGTCGGCGGCGCGGGCGGCCTTGTAGCAACACGGGTGCTTCTTGACGTCGAGACCCCGGTGCGACAGCGCGCACGGCTCGCCGAGCACCGCGAGTGCCGCAGCCAGGTCCACCTCGTCGCCGTAGAGCGCGAAGTACCCGAGCGGCGCCTCGAGCTGGTCGGGGTCGGCGGTGAAATTTGCGGCGGCCAGCATCGCCGCGAACACGCCGTCGGACGCGGCGGTACCGGCGTGCAGCGGTTTCGTCATGGTGCCGAAGTTCTGCCTGCTGCCGCCCGCCAGCGAGGCCGCGATCCCGACCGCGTGGCGCACCTGCCACGGCTGCAACGCCAGCAGCGACGCGGCAGCGGCCGCCGCCCCGAGCACCCCGAGCGTGGCGGTCGAGTGCCAGCCGCGTGCGTAGTGCCGGGAGATCGACATCCCGGCGGCGACCGCGCACTCGACCTGGAAACCGGCGCAGTAGGCCGCGAGCACCTGCCGACCGGACGCCCCCGTCTGCTGGGCGACCGCGAGGGCCGCGGGCACCAGGACGGCGCTCGGGTGCCCGACGAGGTCGTCGGCGACGTCGTCGAAGTCCAGCGCATGGGCCGCGGTCCCGTTCAGCAGCGCCGCCTGCACCGGCTGGGTGGACCCCGGCCGGGTCAGCAGCGCGGACGGGCCGTCGGGCAGCCCCGCGCCGAAGGCCTGCCAGATCGACCGCACGGTCGGGTCCGGAGCGGCCGCCACGGCGACGCCGACGGTGTCGACGAAGGCCCGCTCCGCCAGATCGAGCGCCGCATCCGGCAGCCGCGCGGGGTCGGTTCCCGCGACGAAGTCCGCCACCGCGGCCGTCAGCGCCACCTCACCGTCCTCCTGTCCCGCCTGCGAGCAGCTCCCGGGCGCGGTGGGCGACCGGGTAGTCGACGAACGTCCCGTCGGCCAGCCGGATGGACGACACCCCTCGCCGCTCGGCAAGCGTAAAGGCTTCGTCGACGTCGCGGGCCCACGCCAGCTCCGCCGCAGTGGGCTCGAACGCGGCCCGCGTCACGTCGATCTGCCGGGGGTGGATGACGACCTTGCCCCCGAAGCCGAGTCGGCGCGCCAGCGCGGCCGACCGGGCGAGCCCCTCGGTGTCGTCGAGCGCGAAGTACGGGCCGTCCAGCGGTGCGGCACGGCCCGTCGCGGCCGCAGCGAGCACCAGCCGGGAACGGGCGTGCAGCAGTTCGATGCCGTCCGCGGTCGGGGTGACGCCGAGCTGCAGCGACAGGTCCGCGGGCCCGAACACCAGCGTGCGGACCCGATCGTGTGCCGCGGCCACCGACTCGGCCGCCAGTACCCCCGCCGCCGACTCGATGACGGGCAGCAGCGCGACGCGGCCGCAGGCGATCCCCGCTGCCCGCTCGAGCTGTGCCAACCGGTGAGCGACGCGGATGACGTCGGTGGGCGAGGCCGCCTTGGGGACAACGACGGCGTCCAGCGCCGGCAGGGCAGCCGCCAGCGCGTCGAGGTCGGCATCTTGCAGCCCGGTGTCGGCCGCGTTGACCCGCACCGCGACCAGGCATCCCCGGTCGCGACGGTCCCGGATGGCCGCCGCGGCCAGGTCCCGCGCCTGCGCCTTCGCCGTGGCTGCGACCGCGTCCTCGAGGTCGACGACGACACCGTCCGCGCCGCTCGAGTAGGCCTTGTCGACCCGATCGGGACGGTCACCGGGGACGAAGAGCACTGTCCGCAGTCGCACGTCTCCATCCTCGTGTTCCAGCAGTCGATGTCTCAGGCTACGCCACGGGTCTGTGGCCCGAAGCGCACTTGTCAGGGACCTCGACTGGGGTCAGTGGCCGGCCCACGGGGCGCTCGTGTAGCTGGTGAGTCCTGCTGCCGGGGGGACTTCTTCCTTCGCGCCTACTGGGTTGCGCAGTACGCCGAGGCCGGAGACCTCCAGTTCGACGATGTCATCGGGCTTGATCCACCGGTCCAGCTCGAGGCCACAGCCGCCGCCGACCGTGCCGACGGCGAGGAACTCGCCGGCGAAGATGGGTTCGCTGAATGACGCCCACGCCAGTACCTCGGCGAACGAGTATCGACGACCGGAGGTGTCGGACTGCACCCAGACCTCTCCGTTGACCCGCGCGGTGCATTGCAGGGCGTATTCGTCGAGCGCGTCCATCGTCAGCACGCAGGGGCCCATCGCGGTACAGAAGCCCTTTCCCTTCGACGGCCCGATATTCATGCTCATCTCGTAGAACTGGATGTCCCGAGCGCTGACATCATTGAAGATGGTCACACCGGCGATGTACGACGGTGCCTCTTCTACGGAGATATTGCGGCCGGAACGGCTGATGAAGAAGCCCGCCTCGAGTTCGAAGTCGAGCTGCTCGCTATAGGCCGGCCAGATGATCGGGTCCTCTGGGCCGATGATCGTCTCGATGTTGCACTGGTAGCAGATCGGCACGCGGGAGAACACTTCTGGCACGGCGAGCCCGGAGCCCGCAGCGTGCGCCGTTCTCGTCGAGGGCAATAAGCCCGCGGTCCTCGAATAGGCAGCCGGTTGACTGCCGGTTCGCGTGCGCCGGCCCGACGAAGGGGAGCGCAGCCGAACCCAAATGGGTTGAGGCCGGGGGAGGCCTACGGGCCGCGATGCGTCTCCTTCGCGGTCCGCCAGGCATGGGCGCTCGCCGTGACGGCCTCGTGTAAAACGGGGCCGGGGCTCGTCACGGCGGGCGGACCGAACAGTTCGTGCAGCTCCGCGGCGGTGCGTGGACGAGCGCCGGTGAACCCGGCGGCGTCGAGGAGGCGGTGCACGGCCGGCGCCCACGCTGGGCCGAGCCGGGCCGAACGGAGTAGGGCAGCGTCGCCGAGGAAATCCCCGGCGGGGCCGGTCACGACGCGGCCGCTGGCCACGACGGCGACGTCGTCGGCCCAGCGGTGGGCGAGGTCAACGTCGTGAGTGGAGACCACCGGGGTGGTGCCGGTTGCATGCAGGGAGTGCAGCACGGCCAGCAGTTCCTCCACCCCGGCCGGGTCCAGTCCGGCCGTCGGCTCGTCGAGCACCAGCAGCCGCGGCCGCATCGCGACTGCCCCGGCGATCGCGACCCGCTTCTTCTGCCCGAAGGACAGCAGGTGGGTGGGTCGGTCGCCGAGGTCGACGACGCCGAGCGCCGCCAACGCCCCGTCGACCCGAGCGGTGACCTCCTCGGCCGGTAGCCCGAGGTTGACCGGCCCGAACGACACGTCCTGGTGCACGCTCGCGGCGAACAATTGGTCGTCGGGGTCCTGGAGGACGAGCTGGACCTGTTGGCGCAGGTGGGTCAGTCCGCGGCGGGTGCGGCGCACCGTCTCACCGTCGAGGCGCACCTCCCCGGCGTCGGGGGCCAGCGCTCCGGCGAGCAGTCGGAACAGGGTGGTCTTTCCCCCACCGTTCGGACCGAGGACGGCCAGCCTGCGGCCAGCGTACAGGGCCAGATCGGCACCCGTCAGCACGGGGCGGCCGGGCTCGTAGGCGAAGTGCACGCCGCGGGCATCGAGTGCCGGGATCATGGCAGCACCGCGCGCAGCGCCAGGGTTGTCACCACGACCGCGACGAGCAGTACCGCCGTGGCCGCGACGAACGACCGGGAGACTGGCCGCTCGCGGACCTGCACCCGCAGGGAGCCGGTATAGCCGCGCAGCGCGAGGCCCTGCTCGAGGCGGTGCGCCCGGTCGAACGCCCGGACGAACACTGCACCGCCCTGCCCGGCAAGCGAGCGGTAGGTAGTGGCCCAAGTGCGAAAGCCCAGCCGGCCGGCCTGTGCCTCGCGGACCGCTCGCAATGAGTCGAACAGCAGGAACAGCAGCCGATAAACCAGCGCGACGACCTCGATGACGGCAGGCGGCACGCCGAGTCGGCCGAGCCGGGGCATCACGTCGGACAGCGGGGTGGTTGCGGCGAACAGCAGCAGGCAGGCCAGGGCTGCGGACGACCGGCCGGCGAGGGCGGTGGCCAACGGCAGTCCAGTCGGCTCGTACCGGATCCACGGCGTCCCACCGACGGCGACCAGCAACGGCAGTGACCCGATGGTGACGAACCCGAGCGGCACCCGCGCCGCGTGCCAGATCTGTGCCACGGACATCCCGGCCGGGCCGAGCAGCAGCCCGAGGGCGACCGCGCCGATGATGAGGGCACCCGGCCAGGGTGGCAGGACCACGGCGCAACCGAGCAGGCCGAGCCCGAGGAAGGCCTTCTCGGCGGGGTGCCGGGGTCGCCAGCGGCCTGAGTGGGCGATGGCGTCGAGCGGGAGCATCAATCCTCATCCGGGGCCGGGTCAGGCCCCCCGGCGAGACGGCGCTTGGTCGTTGCCACCCCGACGTAGTAGCCGAGGAAACCCGCACCGAGTGCGGCCTGCATCGCGAACAGCCCGGTGCTCACCTCGGCTGGTGGGTCGAACAGTGGGGCGGCCCACGGCTGGTAGTTGGGGTGGTCCGCATCGATCCGCTCGGTCGCGACCCCGTCCGACCCGCCGAAGTCGCCGTCGACGAGCATCAGCGGGAGCACGGCCAGGGCGATGACCGCGAGCCCGGTCAGCCAGGCGAGGAGCGTGGCGCGCTTCATGGGGCGGCCTCCGCGGGCGTGGCGGGGCGCAGCACGCGGAGCCGGGTGAGCTCGGTCGGGCTGATCCGCACGAGCAGGCGCATGACCAGCACTGTGAGCAGGCCCTCACTGATCGCGAGTGGGATCTGGGTGAGCGCGAAGATCGAGCCGAACTTCAACACCGAGCCGAGTACGCCGGTCGCCGCGTCGGGGAAGGCGAGGGCGAGTTGCACGCTGGTGACGCAGTACGTGGCGAGGTCGCCCAAGGCCGCGGCCAGGAACACCGCGGGCAACAGCCCCCCGCCCATGCGACGGGTGAGTGCATACACACCGAACGCGACCCACGGGCCGACGATGGCCATGGAGAATGCGTTGGCCCCCAGGGTGGTGAGCCCGCCGTGGGCGAGCAGCAGCGCCTGGAAGCCGAGCACGACCGTGCCGAGGAGCGCCATCACCGGTGGTCGGAACAGCACCGCGCCGAGGCCGGTGCCGGTGGGGTGCGAGCAGGAGCCCGTGACCGAGGGGATCTTCAATGCCGAGAGCACGAAGGTGAACGCCCCGGCCGCGCCGAGCAGTAGCTTCGTGTCGGGGTCGGCGCGGACCTGGCGGACGACAGCGCGGGCGCCGTAGACCACGAACGGCGCGGCCGCCACAGTCCACGCCGCGGCGTGGAGCGGAGGGAGGTAGCCCTCGGCGATGTGCATGGATGTTCCCCGGGTCCGGGTGCCTCGCCGGAACTCTACGATCTCGAGGGAATGAACTGCAAGGTTGAACAACCGCTCAATCGTTCTTGCCCGAGCCGGTCCCACGGGTCGCAGCGTCGCCGACGGGCGGGGTGTCCACGAACCCGTGCGTGTGCAGCTCGAGCTCGCCGACGACGCCTTCGGAGATCACGTCGAGGACCCGTGCCGTCAGCCAGTCCGCGACTCGATACCGGACGAAGCGGCCCTCGCGGTGGGCGGTTACTATGCCGTGGGCCCGCAGTAGTCGCAGCGCGTGCGACACGGCGCTGTCGCTCATCCCGATGGCGACGGCGAGGTCGGAGACACACAGGTCGCCGGCGTGGTGCAGGGCGAGCAACAGGCTGAGCCGGTGGATGTCGCCGAGCGCGTCGAGCACCGCGGCGGCCTGCTGCAGTTGCGGGCCGTCGGCCAGCACGGCGGTGGCGTCGCACACCTGGTCGGGGTCGATAACCCGCGTACTCCGGTACGTCGACGGGACCTGGTGCACGGTGTCGATGTTAGGCCATCAAATGCGGTGCCGTCGGAGGTCAGCGCCGGGGTGATCCTTCCGGCCGCTGCGCGCGGACGGAAGGATCGGCCGGCGATAGTGGGAGCGATGAGCGAGGGTGGTTCCGGTTCGAACCCGCGGAGGTGCTCGTCGGATGTGCTCGGCGCGGTCGCGGTAGGGGGCGTCCTCGGAGCGGAGGTCCGATACGGGCTGGGTGTCGCCCTGGCGAACCCGTCGGGCGGATTGCCCTGGTCAACGCTGACCATCAACGCATCCGGATGTCTGCTGATCGGCGTGCTGATGGTGCTCATCGCGGAGCGACCCCACCCGCATCGGCTGGTCCGCCCGTTCCTCGGTGTCGGTGTGCTCGGGGGATACACCACCTTCTCCACCTACAGCGTTGAGGCCCTGACGATGCTGCAGACGGGTCACGCTGGCCCAGCGATCGCCTACGTCGTGGCGACTCCGCTCGTCGCGCTGGCCGCTGTCGCAGGGGGCACTGTGGCAACGCGGTCGCTCGCTCGAATGATCTCGAAACACGACCGAAGGAGACACCGATGACCCCGCCCCGGGGTGCGGGACCCGGAACGGCGCGACAGCATGGAGTTGATGCAGCCGCGGCTTGTCAGCCCAGCCGTCCCACGATCCGGTCGAGGAGGGCGAGGAACCCTTCGGTGTCGTCGGTCCCGATTTGCTCCACGATGGCCTGCTCCTCGCGGACCACCTCGGCGGATAGCCGGCGGTGCACCTGACGGCCGCGTGCGGCGAGGAACACCAGTATCCGTCGGCGGTCGGCGTCGTCGACCCGGCGATAGACGAGGCTGCGGTCGATCAGCCGGTCTACGATCTTGGTCAGCGTAGGGGCCGGCACCATCGCGTAGTCGGCGATCTCGGACATGGGGTGGCCCTCCCCCTCGGCCAGACAGCACAGCACCCGCCATTGGTCGAGGCTGAGCTCGCGGGACTCCAACACCCGCTCGATGCGGCGGGCGAGCCGCCGTTCGGCGTGGCTGACCAAGTCAACTAGCCGAGCCTCCTGCACCTGGAGCATTGCACCTCCATACCTGCACGACTACCGTCATTCCAAACACTTCCGAACGAAACTACCGTATGTTACAGCGTGTGTTGCCGGCGCCGCTCAGCGATGTCGCCGTGACCGCGGAGGTGCTCGACGTCGCGTTCGTCGTGCCGCTCAGCGGTCCAGCCGGGATGTTCGGCCCGTCTTGTGAGGCGTGCGGTCAGCTCGCCGTCGACGAGCTGAACGCCGAACATGGTGTGCTCGGGCGGGAGGTGCGACTGCGGGCGGTGGACGGCGGCCAGGCCCCGGAGGTGGTCGCAGCCGAGGTCGACTCGCTGATCTCTATGGGGAGCGTCCAAGCCGTCACCGGCTGGCACATCTCGGCGGTCCGCGAGGCGGTCGCCCCGAAGACCGTGGACCGCGTGCCCTACGTCTACACCCCGCTCTACGAGGGCGGCGAGCGCACCCCCGGCGTGTTCCTGACCGGAGAGACCCCGTCGCGCCAAGTCTTGCCGGCGATGCGGTGGATGGCCGCCGAGCTCGGCGTGCGGAGCTGGTTCATCGTCGGGGACGACTACGTGTGGCCGCGGGCCTCGGCCCGGGCGGTGCGCCGTCATGCTGCGGACTGCGGGGCGGAGATTCGCGACGAGGTGTTCGTCACGCTGGGCACCGAAGACTTCGGACCCTCGCTGCGGCGGGTCGAGCGAAGCCGGGCGCAGGGCGTGCTGATGTTCCTCGTCGGCTCGGACGCGGTGCGGTTCAACCGGGATTTCAGAAAGAAGGGGCTGGACGAGGTCTGTGTCCGGCTCAGCCCGCTGATGGACGAGAACATCCTGCTGGGCACCGGTGCGATCAGCACGAGGGACCTCTACGCCGCGGCCGGGTACTTCGAGACCCTGGCGACCGCCGACAGCCTTGACTTCGGGCTCCGCTACAGCCGCCGGTTCGGGGCGAACGCACCGATGCTGAACTCATTGGGGGAGTCGTGCTACGAGGGGGTGACCCTGCTCTCCCGACTCGCGGAGCAGGCAGGCAGGCTCGAGTTGCCCCGGATGTGCGGCGCCGCAGACTCGCTCGCCTACGACGGGCCGCGTGGCTCGGTGCGCATGCAGTCCAACCACTTGATCCAGCGGATCTACCTCGCGCGAGCAGACGGGCTCGAGTTCGACGTGCTCGCAGCGCTGACGGCGGGGGCTTGACGGTCCCTCGGCATCGGTCAATACTTCTGATTGACAGTATTCGATTCGACAGTAATGGGTTGTCGCCGTGCCCACTTACACCTACCGATGCACCGAGGACGGCACCTTCGACGTTCGCCGGGCGATCGCTGACCGAAACGGACGGGAGCCGTGTCCGTGGTGTGGCCGGGCCGCGTCCGCAGTGTTCGTCGCCCCCGCGCTGCGCCGGACCCCGGCCGCGGTCCGCGGAGCGCTGACCTCGGCGGAACGCAGCGCCGACGCCCCCGAGGTAGTGACCGTCGTGCCGCCCTGCTCTCGGGCCACCCCGATCACCAGAGATCCCCGGCACTTGCGCCTGCCCCGTTCCTAACCCGCTCCTGGAGGTCTAGCCATGCCGCAAGTCGTGTTCAGCGTCGACCAGAACAAGTCGATGCGCGACCAGGCGGTGCCCGGCCAGAACCGGTGGCACCCGGACATCCCACCGGCCGCCTGGGTACGGCCCGGTGATGAGTTCCGGGTCGAGTGCCGGGAGTGGACCGACGCCCAGATCGGTAACAACGACTCGGCGAACGACATCCGCGATGTCGACCTCGACGGCTGCCACATGCTGTCCGGGCCGATTGGCGTCGAGGGCGCCGAGCCGGGCGATCTGCTGATCGTCGACATCCTCGACCTGGGTCCGTGCCAGGCGCCGCAGGAGTATGGTGAGGCGCCCGGCCAGGGCTGGGGCTACACCGGGGTCTTCGCCAAGGCGAACGGGGGCGGGTTCCTCACGGATCATTTTCCCGACGCGTACAAGGCGATCTGGGACTTTCGCGGCCAGGAGGCGACGTCGCGGCACATTCCGGGGGTGCGGTTCACCGGTATCACCCATCCTGGGCTGTTCGGCGTCGCGCCGTCGGCGGAGCTGCTGGCTCGCTGGAACGAGCGCGAGCGGGCGCTGATCGCGACCGACCCCGACCGGGTGCCCCCGCTGGCGCTGCCGCCGCTGGAGGCCTCAGTACTGGGCGGCACCGCCAGCGGCGACCGGCTGGCCGTGATAGCCCGCGACGGCGCCCGCACCGTGCCGCCGCGGGAGAACGGCGGCAACCACGACATCAAGAACTTCACCCGGGGCTCGCGGGTCTTCTACCCGGTGCACGTGCCGGGCGCCCTGCTCTCCGGCGGTGATCTGCACTTCAGCCAGGGCGACGGCGAGATCACGTTCTGCGGCGCGATCGAGATGGGTGGGTTCATCGATTTCCACGTCGACCTGATCAAGGGCGGCATGGAGACGTACGGAGTGACGACGAATCCGGTGTTGATTCCCGGCCGGGTCGAGCCGCGCTACGACGAGTTCGTCACGTTCATCGGCATCTCGGTCGAGCACGAGAGCAACACCAACTATTACAACGACGCCACGGTGGCCTACCGCAACGCGTGCCTCAACGCGGTCGAGTACCTGAAGAAGTTCGGCTACTCCGGCGAGCAGGCCTACCTGCTGCTCGGCACCGCGCCGATCGAGGGGCGGGTCAGCGGTGTGGTCGACATCCCGAACGCATGCTGCTCGCTCTACCTCCCGACCGCGATCTTCGACTTCGACATCCGGCCCGCCGCCTCCGGTCCAGTGCGGGCCGACCGCGGGAGCTGCGCGCTGACCTCCTGACCCACCGTGACCCGACAAGCCCGAAGGGCACATGCCAATGGCCACCGACCATACCCACGATCACGACCACGACCACGACCAGGCGTCGAGCACGGCCCGTACCGAGGCGCTGCAGAACGAAGGGGTCCACCGCGCCGGTGAGCACGAGGGGCCGTTCTCTCTGCACGTCATCGGGCTCGGCGGCGCCGGCGCGGGCATCATCGCCGGCCTGCTCAACAACCGGCCGACCGACTTCCTCGCCGACGAGTCCACCCGGTTCAGTGCACTCGCCGTCGACATCGGCCACGACGCCGACCTGGCGAAGGTCCGGGCTGCGGCGACCGGCCTGCCGGCGGAGCGGGCACAGATCCGCACGGTGGAGATGCCGGCCCCCAGCCCGGAGGAGCTCAGCACCGCGCTCAACCGCTACCGCGAGTTTCTCAAGATGGAGTACCCGCGCTACTACTGGAATCCCAACTACGAACCGTGGCTGCCGCCGGATGTCAAGATTCCAGGACCTGGGGAGCATTTCCCCCGCGCCTTGGCGAAGGCCATCTACGGTGCCGAGTACTACCAGAACCGCGAAATCACCCGTGAGCTCGACGCCTTCGCGCAGAGCGTGGACGCGAGTGCGGCCACCCCGATCGTGGTCGTCGCGTTCGGGCTCGCCGGCGGCGTGGGCAGCGGCATCGTCGTCGAGCTGGCTCGGCACCTGTCCACCATCAAGCTGGGACGACGGCCATGGGTCGTCGGACTCGGCATGCTGCCGTGCGACGGCGACCCTGCCGAACTCGCCGACGGTTCGCTCTTCCCGGTCATCAACGAGCTCGACTGCATGATCGACGCGGAGAAGAACAACGGCGTGATGGCGGTCTGGGGTGACCTGTACAAGAACCCCTTCACAGGTGGCTTCTTCGCCGTACCGCAGAACGACGTGCACCAGCTCACCGGCGATCTGTTCGCCACTCACCGCTACGTCGACGAGGGCGTCGCGAACTTCCTCGCCCGCGACGACTCGATGCACCTCTACGAGACCCTCAAGGCGCTGAACTGGCTAGCGGTCCCGGGTGACCAGTGGCATCCCGCGATCCGTGGCCAGCAGAGCGACCGATGGCTGAACCTGCTCACCGTCCGCAAGCTCGCCGACGCGGAGTCGGTGAGCACGTTCGGGCTGACCAAGGGCTTCCGCACGGAGTACGCCGAGGCGCGGGTGTTCGGACCGAAACAGGACACCCCGAAGGTCACCGGGACGGTCGCTAGTCGCATTTCCGAGGTGGCCGACACCTTGCTCGGCCCGAACGTCCTGACGTTCGACACCGAGGACCCCGCGATCGCTTCGCTCGTCGTACCGAGAGCATCCAAGCTCGACCTGACGGTGTTCGTCCCGGCTCGGGACAGGTACGACACCCTCGATTGGGACGACAAGCTTCTCATGCACGCCTGGCTGCTCGATCTCGGCGTCATGCTGTGCGAACCGTCCATCCGGTTCGACGGCATGGGTGGCGAATGCATCTGGGGCTGCGCGTGCTGGGTCGTCGTCCCACATGCCGCGATACGTGGGGAGCGACTGGAATCCCCCGTCTCCACATCGGCGACAACAGCGCCGTGAGAGAGCTCCCTGAGTGACCGAGGAGGGTCATCGATGCCGTTGGACTGGGCCGATGTCGTGAAGCGGTACGAGAACGGGGCCGAGCTCCCGTCGATGCCCGGTGCGCGCACACTGAAAGTCACCGGTGCGGACGACGATTACATATACGTCTCCCATCGGCTGTGGACGGACAAGCTCACCCGCGCCCACCTCGAGAAGGCCGTGCGGCTGCTCGAGGAGGGCCGGATGACACGCAACTACGGCGACGTTATCGATCACTACCGGACCTACATCGCCGACGAACGACCTACCACCGCCGCCACCGTACTCAAGGATCTCGGATTCTTGGAATAGGAAGGGGACACCCGTCATGGGTATGTCCATGTACCACAGCGCGACAGGAAACCAGTCGCCGCACTGCATTCACGCTATCGGTGTCGGCAAGACCGGCGCCTATATGGTCGAGGCGCTGCTGCGCACCGGCGAGATCGAGGACATGCTCGAGGATCCGCGGGCACGCTTCACCGGTCTGGCCATCGACATCGGCGAGCAGGACATGCACGAACTCAAGGAGTATGCGAACGGGTTCAACGGTCGGCTCGACGAACGGGAGATCCCACGCGATCGCGCTCAGATCCGCACGGTGGCCCTGGATGTGCCCGATCGGGGCGACCTGCAGACCAGCCTGAACCGTTGGCGGGAGTTCTTGAAGATGGAGTACCCCCGTTACTACTGGAACCCCAACTATGAACCGTGGCTGCCCGCCGACCTCGAACTGCCCAAGGCCGGGGACCCGTTCCCGCGCGCGGTCTCGAAGGCCATCTACGGCCACTACTACTACGGCGGCGAGCGGACTCTGGACAAGGAGCTGGACGATTTCGCCGCCAGCATCAACGCCGCCAGGCTGCCGTCGATCGTGCTGGTGTTCTTCTCCATGGCCGGTGGCACCGGCAGCGGAATGATCACCGACCTCGCACGGCACCTGTCCAACGTCAAGCTCGGCCGCCGCATCCCGGTGGTCGGCGTCGCGACGATGCCGTTCTCAGGCGACGAGGAGCGCGCGGGCGGCAAGGCCGCGCTGTTCCCGACGATCAACGAGCTGGACTGCATGCTCGACGACAACAAGAACCAGGGCGTCATGGCGGTCTGGGGCGACCTGTACAAGAACCCGTTCACCGGAGGATTCTTCGCCCTGCCGCAGGAGCATTCCTTCCAGCGGTTGGGCACGTACACGAAGACCGGTCAGCAGGCGGTCCGGGACGCGCTGCGCAAGGGCGTCACCCGCAAGTTCATCGACGATTCGTTCACCCGCTTCATCGTGCAGGACTACGGCCGGCTGCTGTTCAAGATCCTGCGGCCGGGCGGCTTCACCGGCGCGCCGCACGAGCGCAATACGTCGGGCGACCGTACGTGGACGCTCTTCAACGTGGCCAAGTTCACTCACCCCGGGGTCGAGGTGCTGCCCGGTGAGGCGAGGAGCAAGTGGCGCGAGGTGGTGAACAAGTGGATCGGCTACATCCCGCAGTGGACTGGTCTCAAGGAGGGCTTCAAAACCGATTACATCGAGTGCCACGCGGTCGCGCCACGCGAGCTCTGGAACGACGGCCTGGAGCAGAAGCTAGAGGAAACCCTGCAGACCTACCTGCTGCCGGGTGACGATGGCACACTCAACATCACTCACGGCGAGTTCTTCGACGAGCTCACCTCCTACGCCAACATCATGATCCCTGGTGTCGCGAAGACCGACCTCGCGGTGTTCTACGAGGCCCGCGACGCCTACGACCAGATCGGGGAGTGGGAGGACAAGCTGCTCATGCACTCCTGGCTCCTGGATCTCGGAGTGTTGCTCTCGGAGCAGTCGATCCGGTTCGAGGGCATGGCAGGCGAGTGCATCTGGGGCTGTGCCTGCTGGGTGGTGGTACCGCACGACGCCATCCGGGGCGACGCCTCGACCTCGAAGAACATCGTGGAGGTGCAACAGCAGCACATCGCGCCGATGCTGCAGACGGTGGTACGGACGCCATAGCGCGGATGCCGGCGGCCGGGCCGGCGAGCGAATGCCGATCCGGCCGCCGGCTCGCTCCGGGAGCAGGAGATGGACGAGACCACAGTGCTGCAGCCTGAGTACGCGGCGTGGCTGGAGCGGGTCGCGGCGACCTACCAGGCGGTCGCCTACACCTGCGCTCACCGGCTGCACGACCGCGAGCTCGGCGAACGAGTGAGCGCAGCCGTCGTCGCCGGACTGGTATCCCGGCCGGGTGTCTTCCGCTACCAGGGGCTTCCGTTCTCCGGGCGGATCGCCACGCTCGCCGAGGATCTGCTGACCGACGTGCGGGAGCACCGGCTGTCATCCGGGACCCAGTGGTCGCAGCTGCGGGCCGCGCTCGCACAGGTGCCACCCGACGTACAGGAGGTCTTCGTGCTGTCCTGTGTGCACGGCTGGGACGTCGGCGACATCGCGGCCGAGCTGGGATGTGGCCACGACACCGCGAGCCTGCGGTGTGATGAGGCGCTGCGGCTCATGCGCACCATCGGCCAATCGGGCGCGGCCAGCGCGGCCGACGCGAAGCGGTGAGGAGGCGTCACGATGCCGCTGGACTGGGCGGAGGTCAAGCAGCGCTACGACGGCGGTACCAGGATCGCGACGGTGGCGGGTGGCCGATCGCTGGAGATCGTCGGTGTCGACGACGACGCCGTCTACATCCGCAACCCGCTGTGGTCGGACGCGCTACGGCGCGAGCATCTCGAGAAGGCCGTCGACCTGATCGAGCGGGGCAGGATGACCCGGCATGCGGGGCTGTTCGTCGAGGAGTACCGCACCGAAGTCGCGGACGTCCGCGCGACCTCCGCGGCCCACGTGCTCAAGGACTTCGGTTTTCTGGAATGAGGGTTGCCATGGCCGTTGATCAGGGAATCCACTACGAGCTCCGCGCGATGATCTCGTTCCCGGACGTGCTGACGCCGCTTGCGGCGACGCGGCCACCCGCACGAGTCGTGCTGCTCGACCAGGACCTGGCTCTCATCGCCGTCACCGCGGAGGTCGCCGCTTCATTGCACTGCTCGCACGTGCGCCCGCCGCGTGAAACCGGCTTCCGGGCACTGACCGCAGGGGTGCACGGGGCACTCCGGGTCGCGTCGATGGCCGGACCGATCGCCTACATCGAGGCCGACTACATCGGACGTGACGGCTGGCAGGCGGCCGCGGTCTGGTCGGAAGACTCGATTGTCTACGGTCCGGAGTACCTGCACCCGACCGAATCATTCCCACCCGGCGGCGCACCCATCACCGAGGCGTTGCGGCGGCTGGGCGCTACGCGGGTCGCCCGGGCAGACGAGTTTGTCGCTGTCGGCCTCGGCCGTCATCGGAACACGGCAGCGTGGCACCAGGCTGCCCTGACCACCACGTCGTGATGAAGCTCGACTGGACGACCGTTCGGGCGCGCTACGAACAATTCCCCGCCGTGCAGCCGCTCCGTGGCCAGTCGGCGCTGCAGATCGTTGATGTCGATGACGAGCAGGTCTGCTTCAAGCAGCGGCTCTGGCGTGACTGCGTCAGCAGGGCTGCCCTCGAGACGGCAGTGAGTCTCCTCGGGGACCGGTCGCTTCCGGCAAACGCGATCGAGTTCGCCGAAGAGCTCAGGGTCTACTACGCAACCGGACCGAACGCCATCACCGACTGTTCACGCATTCCGAACCTTTCTGCCGTGATCTTGAAAGATCTGGGGTACCTGGCCTAGCCAACCCGGCACCCAATACCTGTATTCTGAGGAGGTAGACATGACCGCAGCTGCGCCACCGGCACCGGTGGGTACCATCAACGTCGTCGATCCGTCGCCGCTGAACTGGCTGTTCATCACCTGGAACACCATGGAGGAGCCGATTCGGATCGACGAGGACGGCCGCGCCGTCTTCGCGCTCGCCGAGTCGGCCGACTGGCCCGACGACAAAACTTTGGAGCTGAGACTGCGCAAGGGGGTCCGGTTCCAGGACGGAGAGCCGTTCACTGCGCACAACATCAAGCTCAACTTCGATGAGATGCAGCGCTGGGCGGCGCCGCACCCGCCGGGCACCTGGTTGAACTTCCCCGAGGAATCGGTCGCGGAGGTCGTGGACGATCACACCATCCGGTTCCGTTTCCCTGGGCCCGATGGGCTGGCGGTGGGTAAGATGCGCGGTTTCCACATCGCGTCGACGGCGTTTTGGAAGGGGCCGGACGCGCCCGGCTTCGGCTACAAGAAATTCGGGTCAGGCGAAGGCCATTGGTGAGTGATCGATGAGCCTGGTCCCTGGGGGACCGGGCCGTTCACCCTGGTTCAGGGTGCTTCGTCGATTCTCACCCGCAACGCGGTCATGTCGGCCGATCCCTACACCTGCGCCTGGCTGATCGAGTCCGAGGACCGCAGCCCGGACCTGGTGTTGGAGGCCAACCTCGACCACTGGAACCGCGAGGCCCGTGGCCCGCGGGTGCAGCGGGCGGTGTTCCGCAACGACCTCGACCCCGCCGAGGCGCTCGACCGGTGCCTGAGCACCGACGGTGAGGTCGACATCGTCACCGAGGTCAGCCCGGCCGACGCGGCCAGGGTGCAGGCTTCCGAGCACGCCGGGCTGATCACCGCCGACGCCAATCGCGTCCTCGCCTGCATCATCAACCGCGACGGTCCGCTGGCCGCCCTGGACCTGCGGCGGGCGCTGAACATGTCGGTGGACCGTAAGCGGATCGTCGATGACGGGCTGGCCGGTTACGCCAGCATCGTCCCGGCGATGACCCCCCCGTGGTGCTCCGGCTTCCCCGCGGGCGCACAGCCATACCCGCACGACCCGGCGCAGGCCAAGTCGCTATGGGACGGCGAGGGCTGGCCGCCCGGGAGCCCGCTGAAGATCGCCACCACCGCCCCGTTCGCCGGGGTCGCGCAGTTGGTCGCCAGCGACCTGCGGCGTTCGCTCGACCTCGCCGTGGAGATCATCACTGTGCCCGACGAGCAGGTGCTCGCGGCCTCCCGGGCGCTGATCGAGAAGAAGCTGCCGCAACCGTGGGACCTGCTGGTGCACGCCTGGTTCGACCTGTCGTCGGAGGCGCCGCCCGCCGCGGTGCACCGCGAGTTCTTCGGCACCGACGGGGCGTTCCGGGCCGGGCCGCCCGACGCCGGGTTCGACGCGCTGTACGACGAGATGAAAGTGCAACTCGACGGCGACCGGCTCGTCGAGGTGGCTGAGCGCATCGACGCCTACTGCTACGACCAGGCGCTCGCGCTGTTCCTGTGCGCCCCACAGGCGCTGTACGCGGTCAACAACCACGTCAGCTTCGGGCCGTACAAGACCACCTTCGAGATCGCCGAGGTCACCGTCGACGAGGGCCACTGGTCCCGGCAGCCCCGAGCGGCCGGCGCAGCCGCGAGCTCGGTCAAGCCGGGCTTCTCCGGAGCCACCGGCAACGCCTGCTAGCCACAGCCGGGCGATGCGCTTGGCGCCGGTGGCGAAGTCCACCCCGGCGAAGTTGCGTCGCGGACGGCCCGGTCGGCGGCGAACAGCCCGGGTCGGATTCCTTTCATAGATCGATCCCTCAGCATCTCGGCTGCAGCGCGGACTCGTCGATCTCATCGACATGTCGCAGGTCCGTAGTGAGACCGGGCGGCTACATTCTGTGGCGCGGCGTTCTCGACCGCTGCCGCCCGGGACCGGGGCCGGCGGGTACGAGTACGCGTTCGAGACCGTGGTGCTGCCCGCGCTGCGCCGCTTCCGGCCCGGGTTCGTCGTCGTCGCCTCCGGGTTCGACAGTGGCGCGCTGGACCCGCTCGGCCGTCAGATGCTGCACTCCGAGGCCTACCGGCAGTTCACCCGGATGCTCATGGCGGTGGCCGACGAGACCGCGGGCGGCCGGCTGTTGGGTGTCCACGAGGGCGGGTACTCGGCGGCCTACGTGCCGTTCTGCGGGCTGGCGGTATTCGAGGAGCTGAGCGGGATCCGAACCAAGGTCGAGGACCCCTTCCTGGACTTCCTGTCCGCTCTCGGCGGTATGGATCTGCAGCCGCACCAGAAGGACACCGTCGACTCACTGCGGCCGCTGGTCGACCGGGTTCCCGCGCCCTGAGACCGGACGGCGCCGGGTCCTGCAACCCGTACTGCAGCCGATCGCCGGCACCGACCCGTCCGCCGGCGTCCGGAACACCGGTCATCACCGTAGGTCCGAAAACCATGCGGACCGCCCACGCACGAGCGATCGAACAGTTTGCCGGAATATCGCAGTACCGCCGTTGCGAAGTATTGTGGTCGGCGCGGCGACGGTGGCACACTCTTCTCGTGCAGCCTAAGGCCCCTGGGCCGACTCCTACGCGGCCTTTCTTGGTGTCCGCACCGGGGCGAGCGGAGCTAATAGACGTGTCTGGCGGCGCACCGGCCGTCCTGGACGCAGCGCCCCTTCAATTTGCTCGTCGCAACCGGTTGCCGGACAAGCACGGACTGCAATCAGTACACACTCCGGAGAATCGGAGCTCTTGGGTCGAAAGGATCTGAACAAGATGAGGACCTCGTATCGAGCCGACGTGGTCGGGTCGCTGCTGCGACCCAAGTACCTCATGCAGGCGCGAGAGGAATGGGAGGCCGGGAGGTTGTCCACGGCCGCGTTCAAGACCGTCGAGGATCGCGCGGTCGATCAGGCGATCGCGCTGCAAGAGGCGATCGGCGTCGATGTCGTGAGCGACGGTGAGCTGCGCAGGCTCGTCTTCTTCGATCATTTCATTCAAGGGCTCGACGGTCTGAGCGCCACTCCGGCTGCGGCGGTCCGTTTCCACGGGGGCAGCGAGCTGGGTGACATCGATTTTCTCGCCCCGGTCTGCGTCACAGACAAGATCCGGCTACGACGAATGCTGACCATCGAGGAGTTCGCCTATGCACGCGGGAGTGCGCGCAAGCCCGTCAAGGTGACGCTGCCCAGCCCGCTGATCTTCTTCGCGCTGTGGTCTCCGGAGCACTCTCGTGACGCGTACGCAGATCCCTTCGAGCTCTTCGCGGACGCTGCCCAGCTCGTGCGTACCGAAGCGCGTGAGCTGGCGGCACTGGGTTGCGAGTACATTCAGGTCGATGCACCGGAGTTGGCCCAGGTGTTCGGCGATCCGGCCCAGCGGGCCCAGTGGGAGTCGCTGGGTATCTCGGCTGACCGTGCGATGACCGAAGGAGTCGATCTGGTCAACTCGGTGGCGGATGTTCCCGGCGTGAGTTTCGGTCTCCATCTGTGTCGCGGTAACTACCAGAGCAGATGGATTGCCGAGGGCGACTATACTGACTTCGCTGCGAAAGCATTCGGCCGGGCGACGAACTACGATACGTTCCTCCTGGAATACGACGATTCTCGATCTGGTTCCTTTGAGCCACTTGCGAAGCTTCCCGACGACAAGTCGGCGGTCCTCGGCCTCGTGTCGACCAAGCACGATCGTCTCGAGCCCGCCGACGAACTCGTCGGTCGCATCGAGGAGGCCGAGCGGTACGTTTCACGGGAGCGTCTTGCGCTATCCACCCAATGCGGGTTCGCCTCAGACGCATCCGGGAACCTGATTTCAGACGAGGTTCAGGAGGCCAAGCTCCGGCTGGTGGCAGAGGTGGCTCGCAGGGTCTGGGGTTGAAGCTGCCGTTCCCGTGAGCGCACGCGCGTGATCGTGTCAGGTTGCATGCCGTGCCCTGTCTGGACCCCGCGCAACGTAGCTGCGATCCTGGGGTGTCGGGCGCAACCCCACGGCGGAAGGAACCTGCTCGATGATTGGAAACGAGATCGTCGCCCGCTGTCTGACGATGCACGGAGTCGACATCGCTTTCTACCTCATGGGTGCGCCAATGCTCGATTGCGAGGCCGAATGCGAGCGTATCGGCATGCGTATGATCGACGTCCGTCACGAGCAGGCCGCCCCCATGATGGCCACCGCGTATGCGCGCCTGCGGCGGCGCCCAGCGGCCTGCATGGCGGCATCGGGGCCCGGCGTCATGAATCTGGTGACCGGCGTGGCGAACGCGTTCGCCGACGGAACACCTGTGATCGTCCTGGGCGGTGCCTCGCCGGTGTTTCAGAGCGGCATGGGAGCTTTTCAGGAAGTCGACCAGCTCTCGGTGTTCCGACCGATAACGCGCTGGTCGGAACGTTGCTACCAGGCCGAACGGTTGCCCGAGTACTTCCATTACGCCTTCGAGCACGCCCTCGGTTCCGCGCCCGGTCCGGTGTACCTCGACCTCCCGGGCGACGTGCTCTACGCGAACGTCGACGAGGCAGCGATCCAGTGGATGGAGGTGCCTTCTCGTTGGCCGCGGCCGCAGGGCGACCCGGAATCAATAGACCGTGCGCTGGACATGATGAAAGCTGCCGAGCGCCCCGTCCTGCTGAGCGGATCCGGTATCCTGTGGTCGGAGGCCGAAGCCGAGCTGCGGCAGTTCGTCGAGCGCTCCGGTATTCCGTTCTACGCCACACCACAGGGGCGCGGTGCCATTCCGGAGGCGCACGACCTTTCGTTCCTGGGGGCCCGCAGCGAAGCATTTGGCGGTACGGATCTCATTGTCCTCGCCGCCAGCCGGCAGAACTATGTGTCGGAGTTCACGCGGCCGCCGCGCTGGAACAAGGACGCGAAGCTCGTGCAGATCGATATCGACGCTCATCAGATCGGACGTAATCGCCCCGCCGACGTCGGTATCGTCGGAGACGCCGGGGCTGTCCTCAGGCAGTTGCTGGAGCGTGATCGCGGTCACTTCGCACCGGGACGCTACGCGGCGTGGACAGGCCACCTCGAGGCAGCGCACGAGGCCAAGGCTCGGATGCAGGAAGAGCGGCAGGCCTCGGATGCCATGCCCATTCATCCACTTCGGCTGTGCCGGGAAGTGCGGGAGTTCCTTTCCGACGACGCCGTGCTCTGCGTGGATGGCCAGGAGATCCTGACCTACGCGCGACAATCCATCCCGTTCCAGCGTCCCCACTCGCTCAACAGCGGCCCGTTCGGATGCATGGGTGTCGGGCTGCCACTTGCACTCGGTGCCAAGGTGGCGCGACCGGAGGCGACAGTCCTGGTGCTCCACGGCGACGGGTCCTTCGGAATCAACGCGATGGAGCTGGACACCGCTGTGCGGCACGATATCCCGATCGTGTGTGTGATCTCGAACAATGCAGGCTGGACGGCGCAGCAAGAAGGCGAGAAGGTCTCCGGCCAGCACCTCGGATTTACGAGATACGACGAGATGTTCGAGGCACTTGGCTGCTATGGTGAGATGGTCGAGGATCCGAACGATATCCGTCCCGCGCTCGAGCGTGCGTTGG
This sequence comes from Pseudonocardiaceae bacterium, assembly GCA_009379815.1. Classification (GTDB taxonomy): domain Bacteria; phylum Actinomycetota; class Actinomycetes; order Mycobacteriales; family Pseudonocardiaceae; genus WHSY01. The sequence goes on along the minus strand of WHSY01000022.1, from coordinate 32,384 downwards.
CAAGCGGGCGACCGGCTGTTGTCAACGTCATGGTCGACCCTACCGCCCGCGGGATGTCAACGCAGTTCACGCGGTACGAGACGTGAATCGGTGGTCACCGGGGTTTCGCACGGTGTTCAGGGGCAGCGGACTCGCCGATCGGACCCTTTTCGTCGCCTGGTCGGCCGCCGAGAGGGCTGCCGACCCGAGTGGCGGGGAGCAGGGCAAGTAGTAGGCACCTGGCCGGCTGACCCGACCAGCAGCGACAACGAGGACGAGCAGGGACAACGAGCATGACAAGGGGAACCACCGCATGGGCTATGCCGACTACGAGGCGCTGACCTTCGAGCCGCGTGACGGCGGCGTCCTGCTGATCACGCTCGACCGGCCGGACAAGTACAACGCGGCCGACGAGACCATGCACGCCGAGCTTGCCCGCGTGTGGACCGATGTGGCTCGCGACCCGGACACCCGGGTAGCCGTCGTGACCGGTGCGGGCGCCGCCTTCTCCGCGGGCGGTGACCTCGCGATGGTCGAGCGGATGGCGGGCGACCACGACCGGATCTCACACATGCTCACCGAGATGAGCGACCTGGTCTACAACATCATCAACTGCGAGAAACCGGTGGTCTCGGCGATCAACGGCGTCGCGGTCGGGGCGGGGCTGGTCGTGGCGCTGCTGGCGGACATCTCGATCTGCGCGCAGGACGCCCGGCTCGGCGACGGGCATGTCAAGCTCGGGGTCGCCGCCGGTGACCACGCCGCCATCGTCTGGCCGCTGCTGGCCGGGATGGCCAAGGCCCGCTACTACCTGCTGACCGGCGAGATGCTCACCGGAACCGAGGCGGAGCGGATCGGGATGGTCACGACCGCGCTGCCCCGCGACCAGGTACTCGACGAGGCGCTGCGGGTCGCCGGGACGCTCGCGGCCGGCTCGCAGTCGGCCATCCGGTGGACCAAGCGCGCGCTGAACAACTGGCTCAAGGCCGCCGGTCCGATCTTCGACCAGTCCGCGGCCTACGAGATGCTGGGCTTCATGGGCCCCGACATCCACGAGGGTGTTGCCGCGCTCCGCGAGAAGCGCCAGCCCGACTTCCCCTCCGCCCGCCCGGGAGCGTGACGCGCGGGCCCCTGCCCGGTGCTCGAACCGCCCTTCTGGAACCTGATTACGGTTTCAGCCGGCAGCCGCACGTCCCGACTCGATCTTCGGCGCCTCGGTGACGCCGCGGGCGGCGAGCTCGTCGGTGAGCAGGCGGCGAAGTCGGAACTTCTGCACCTTCGTACCCGACATCGGCCACTCGTCGACGAAGCGCACGTAGCGCGGCACCTTGTAGGTCGCGATGCGGCCGACACAGAAGTCGATCAGCTCCTGCTCGGTGGCCGATGCCCCGGGTCGGAGCTGGACGAACGCCGCGGGCACCTCGCTGTAACGGGCATCGGGCGCGCCGACGACCTGGACGATCCCGGCGGCCGGGTGCTCGGACAGGAAGCCCTCCAGCTCGGCGGCCGCCACGTTCTCGCCGCCGACCTTCAGGATGTCGCTGAGGCGGGCGAGGAAGCGCAGCCTGCCGGCGTCGTCGGCCACCACCTGGTCGCCCGAGGCGAACCAGCCGTCGGCGTCGATCCGGTGCGCGGTGACCTCGGTATCGCGGTGGTAGCGCAGCATCCGCGAGACCCCGCGGAACCGGAACTCCCCCGGCGTGCCGGCAGGCACGTCCGCCCCCGTCTCCGGATCGACGACGCGCGCCTGCATGTGCCGCAGCGGCACGCCGCTGGTGGTGGCGCGGACCTCGGCGGGATCGTCCGGCGAGCCCATGCAGCAGAAGCCGCACGACTCGGTCATCCCCAGGCAGGACAGCTGCACCGCGTGCGGCAGCCGGGCCTGCATCGACCGCATCCGCTCCGGGCTGCCGACGTTGATGACCAGCCGCAGCGCGGACAGGTCGGCCGCGTCGAAGCCGGGGTGGTCGAGCACCGGCAGCCAGATGGTCTCGAACGCGGGGAAGCCGACGGTGCAGCGCTGCTCGACGAGCTGCCGCAGTGCCCGCCCCGCGTCGAACGTCCCGACGTGCACCATCCCGCAGCGCCCGGCGAGCGCGGCCATCGCCACGTCGAACCCGCCGCAGTGAAACATCGGCAGCGGCGTCCAGAAGCGGTCGTCGGGCCGCAGGCCGAGCCGCTCGGCGACGGCCCCGCCCTCCTCGACCAGCGACGTGTGGCTGTGCAGGCAGCCGCGCGGCCGCGAGGTGGTGCCCGAGGTGTAGAGCATGACGACCGCATCGGCCGGATCGAGGGACTCCTGGGCAGCACTGACCCGCTCGGCGGGCACCGACGCCGCCCCGCCCTCGAACTCCGCACCGGGCAGGCAACCCGCCGCGGTGGAGCCGTCCAGGGTGACCACGGTGTGCAGCTGCGGTGCCGCAGCCAGCCGCAGCCGGCCGGGGTGACCGGTGTCGAGCCCGGGCAGCGCCTCGGTGAGCAGGGCCACGAACTCCGAAGTGGTGAGCAGGATCCGCAGCTCGGCGTTCTCGACCAGGTAGGCCACCTCGAGCGCCTTGAGTCGCACGTTGACCGGGACGGTCACCGCACCGATCCGGGCCGCGGCCAGCCACATCCGGACGCTGTCCAGCCCGCCGTGTAGCAGTACCCCGACGCTGTCGCCGGGCCGCACACCCTGCGCCCACAGCGCCTGTGCCAGCCGCCGGGTCTGCGCGGCCAGTTCGGGATAGGAGCAGCGACCGTCGGGGAAAGCGACGCCCTGGTCGGGGGTGTCGGCTGCGCGCCGGTCGAGTAGGTCGGGGACGGTCATGTCCAGCATCGGAGGGCCTCCCGGGTCACCTACCAATCGTTTGGCACGCTAGCAGCGCTGCTCGATCGTGGACAAGGTTGCAACGGCGAGATTGCGTCAGGGGAGTGGGATGGCGACGGTTTTCGAACCGATCCGGGTCGGGACGATGGACCTCGATCATCGCATCGTGCTGCCACCGCACGGTGGGGGCCGGGGCTCGCTGCTGGGATCCGAGGAGCAGTTCGAGCGATTCTGCGTGTACTGGCTGGCCAGGGTCGAGGGCGGGATCCAGGGCGGCGCTGGCGGCTGGACGAGGTGGACTCCGTCGTCCTGGCCTGCGGCGCCGTGTCCGAGGACGCGCTGTTCCACCAGCTGCGCGGCCGGCATCCGAACGTGCACCTGATCGGTGACGCCTACGCGCCCCGCCGCGTCTCCTTCGTCACCCGCCAGGCGTGGGCGCTCGCCCGCGAGCTCGACTGACGCGAGCGGCTCACGCCCCCCAGAGCCGCTGGGTCGCCAGCCGCGCGCCCTCGGCCATGGCGCGGAACTTCTCCCACACCACGGTCGGGTGCACCTCGGGCCGGTAGGTGGCCTGGGAGGAGAACCCGCAGTCCGCCCCCGCGATCACGTTCTCCCGTCCGACCAGCTCGGCGTAGCGCACCAGCCGCTCGGCGATCAGCTGGGGGTGCTCGACGATGTTGCTCGCGTGCGTGATCACGCCGGGCATCAGCGCCTTGCCGTCGGGCAGCGCCACGCTCTCCCAAAGGTGGTACTCGTGCTCGTGTCGCGGGTTGGCGGCCTCGAACGAGTACACCCCGGCGTTCACCGCGAGGACCAGGTCGATGATGTCGCCGAGCGGGACGTCGTGGACCCGCGGGCCCTCGTTGATGCTGTAGCAGGTGTGGAACCGCACCTTGTCCTCGGGGATGCCCCGCAATGCATGGTTGATCGCCTCGACGTACATCTCGGCCCGCTTGCGCTTGTCGCTGTCGGACAGCGGGGCGAAGCTGTAGACCTCGGTCAGGAACGGATCGTCGATCTGCACCGAGAAGCCCGCGTGGACAATGGCCCGGTACTCGGTGTGCAACGCGTCGGCGACCGCGAAGAAGTACTCCTGCTCCGAGCCGTAGTACTCGTTGTGGCCGACGCCGCTGGGCGCGATGGACGGCACGAACGCGGTGGCCGGGTCCGCACCGCCGAGCGCCGCCCGAAGGTTGTCGAGGTCGCGCTGCAGCGCATCACCGCCGCGGTAGGTGACCGGGCCGGTGCACACCAGCGGGACCATCGTGGCGACGGTGCCACCCATCATCGCGGCGCCGAAGTACTGCTCGTAGTACTCCGGGAAGGCCTTCTCCTCGGCCTCGAAGGTGAACGGGAAGCCGGCGCCCGGTCGCTGCTCGAAGCCGCCGAGCCGCTCGCCGACGTAGCTGAAGAAGCCGAGCTTGCCCTGCTCGCCGTCGGTGACGAGGTCGATGCCGCAGTCGCGCTGCTGCTGCACGGTCTCGGCCACCGCGCTGCGCACGCGCGTGGCCATGGCCTCGGGGTCGTGGTCGTCGCCACTGGCCCGCGCGCGCAGCAGGTCGAGCAGGTCCACCGGCCGGGGCAGGCTGCCACAGTGGGTCGTCAGGATCCGGTCGCCACGGTCGTCGATGCTCATCTGCCTCCCTCGCCCGAAACCAACGCTGCTGCGGCGCCGTCGACGCCGCGCGTCAGCACGCTACGCGCCCACCCGAACCCGGCAGCAGGCTGCGGCCGTCGCTCGACTCGGCCAGGCTGGGGGCGAGACGCAGGACACGGCACGCGGAGGTCGGCATGTCAACCGGCATTGTCTGGGACGAGCGATACATGTGGTGGGACACCCGCCATGCGGCGGGCTTCATCCCCGCAGGCGGCTGGGTGGAACCCGACGAGCACGTGGAGAACCCGCGCACGAAACGTCGGCTGAAGAACCTGCTCGATGCCTGTGAGCTGTCGGAGCAGCTCACCTGGCTGCGCCCGCGACCTGCCACCTGGGCGGAGCTCACGCAGGTGCACGAGGTGGACTACGTCGAGCGGATGAAGGCGCTGTCCGACGACAACGGCGGCGACGCCGGCGAGCTCGTGCCGTTCGGACCCGGGGGCTTCGAGATCGCGCTGCTCGCCGCGGGTGGCGTGATCACCGCCGCCGAGGCGGTGCAGACCCGCCGGGTCGGCAACGCCTACGCGCTCACCCGCCCACCCGGCCACCACGCGGAGCGGGCCCGCGGCCGGGGGTTCTGCATGTTCGGCAACGTCGCGATCGCCGCCCACCACCTGCGGGCCGTGCACGGAGTGGACCGGATCGCGGTCGTCGACTGGGACGTGCACCACGGCAACGGCACCGAGCAGGCGTTCTACTCCGACCCCGGGGTGTTGACGATCTCGCTGCATCAGGACCGGTACTACCCGCAGGACTCCGGATCGGCGCAGCACACCGGTGACGGCGCGGGCGCCGGGGCGAACATCAACATCCCGCTGCCGCCCGGGACCGGGGCCGGCGGGTACGAGTACGCGTTCGAGACCGTGGTGCTGCCCGCGCTGCGCCGCTTCCGGCCCGGGTTCGTCGTCGTCGCCTCCGGGTTCGACAGTGGCGCGCTGGACCCGCTCGGCCGTCAGATGCTGCACTCCGAGGCCTACCGGCAGTTCACCCGGATGCTCATGGCGGTGGCCGACGAGACCGCGGGCGGCCGGCTGTTGGGTGTCCACGAGGGCGGGTACTCGGCGGCCTACGTGCCGTTCTGCGGGCTGGCGGTATTCGAGGAGCTGAGCGGGATCCGAACCAAGGTCGAGGACCCCTTCCTGGACTTCCTGTCCGCTCTCGGCGGTATGGATCTGCAGCCGCACCAGAAGGACACCGTCGACTCACTGCGGCCGCTGGTCGACCGGGTTCCCGCGCCGTGAGACCCGCCGCGCAGCGGGGGCCCGGATACCCACCTCAGTCCGCGGGCGCCTTCATCAGCTCGGCCGCGCGGTCCCGCAGGCGCATCCGCTGGATCTTCACGCCGTTCGTGCCGTCGACCGTCGGCCAGTCCGTCACCAGGTGGACCGCGGCGGGCACCTTGTAGTTGGCCAGGTCCCGCCGGCAGTGCTCGACGAGCTCGCCGGGGTCGGTAGCCGCTTCCGGGGTGAGCTCCACGAACGCGACCGCGATGTCGCCGCCGTCGGGATCGGGTGCCCCGACCACCTGGGCGAGCGTCACCGCGGGATGGGTCTGCAGGTGCGCCTCGATCTCGGCTGGGTCGGTGAGGAACCCGCGTAGCCGCAGCGAGTCCTTCAGCCGCGACAGGTAGACGAACCCACCGTCGGCCCGGGTGCTGCCCAGGTCCCCGCTGCGGTACCAGCCGTCGTCGGTGAACACCGCCGCGGTCGCCTCGTCGTTGCCGAAGTAGCCCGCCGCCACGCAGTAGCCGCGGAAGTGCAGCTCGCCGGGCTCGCCGTGCGCGCGCACCTCGCCGGTCTCGGAGTCCACCGCGCGGACGACGATGTCCGCAGCCACCGGGAACCCGCCTGCCACGCTGCGGGCCTCGGCGTCCCACTCGGGCGGCCAGCGGGACAGCAGGGCGAACAGCTCACTGGCCCCGTACACGCCGGTGATCCGGGCACCGGTCGCCCGCTGCACCTCGCCCACCAGCTCCGGCCCGCCGCCGGAGAAGCTCGCGAAGGCGCCCTCCCGCCAGGTGTCGAGGCGCAGCCCCGACTCGCGGGCGGCGGCCAGCACGCCGCGGATCATGTTGTCGGCGGCGTGCCAGTGGGTCACGCCGTAGCGGGCCATCGCCTGCGCCGCGGCCGCCGGTTCGAACGCGTCGGGCAGCAGCGTGGTGGAACCGGACGCCAGCGCGGACATCGCCGCGTTGAAGCCGAACACCCCGCACAGCGGCAGCGCGCACAGCGACACCTCGCCCGGGTGCATGTCGAAGGCCGTCACGTCGTGGCGCGCGTGGGTGACGATGCTCGTCTGCCGGTGCATGGCCAGCTTCGGCGTCCCCGTCGACCCGGACGTGGCGAAGATGTTCGAGACGTCGCCGGGCCGGCCGTCGTCGCGGTCCGTCGGCGGGTGCGCCAGCAGCAGCTCCCACGCCAGCGCCCTCTCGGGCCCGTCACCGGCTGCGCCGACCAGGATGGTCGACAACGCGGACAGGTCGACGCGCTCGCGTGTCTGCGCGAGGATTCCCGCGAAGTCGATGTGCCGGAACCCGGACGGCATCACGAGGCAGGACGCGTCCGAGACGCGCAGGATCTCGCTGAGCTCGTGGGCGCGGAACCGGGTGTTGACGGCCACCACGACCGCTCCGAGCCGGGCCGCGGCGAACTGCAGCACCAGCCACTCGGGGATGTTCGGCAACCAGACCGCGATGCGGTCCCCATGGGCGACCCCGGTCGCCGCCAGGCCCGCGGCCAGCCGGCGGGACCGGTCGTCGAGCTCGGCGAACGTCATCGCGTCGCCGCTGGACGGGTCGACGACCGCCGCCTGGTCCGGTCGCTGCTGCGCCAGGGAGGTCAGCAGCCCGGAGAACGTGTCAACCACCGGTGCACCTCTCGTCAGAACAGGTCCCGCCTCAGAACAGATCCCACCATTGGGACCGCTGCCGGAGCGCGGACGCGTCCTCTTCCACGACGATACGACCGGCGCGCAGCACGTAGGCGCGGTCGGCGATCCGCAGCGCCTGGTCGACGTTCTGCTCCACCATGAGCACGGACAGCCCTCGCTCGGCCACCAGCTGCTCGATCAGGCCCATCACCTGCTCGACCAGGACCGGTGCCAGCCCGAGCGACGGCTCGTCGAGCAGCAGCATCCTCGCCTCCGACATCAGCGCCATCCCGACGCTGAGCATCCGTCGCTCGCCCCCGCTCATGGTCCCGGCGCGCTGCCCGCGCCGGTCCGCGAGCACCGGCAGCAGCTCGAACACGTCGCGGCGGATCTCGGCCGCCCGGTCCGAGGCCGTGGTGAATGCGGCGAGCTGGAGGTTCTCCGCCACGGTGAGGTCACGGAACACGAAGTCGTCCTCGAGCAGCATGCACAGCCCGCGGCGGACGTTGGCGGCGCTGGAGGAGTTGGTGATCCGCCGGTCGAGGAAGCGGATCTCGCCCGCCCACACCGCGAGCAGCCCCATCGCCGCCTTGAGCGTCGTGGTCTTTCCGGCGCCGTTGTGGCCGACCAGTGTGACCACCTCACCCTCGCCGACCGACAGCGAGACGTCGAACACCGCCTCCCGCGAGCCGTACCCGGTGTGCAGTCCGGCGATGTCGAGAATGGGGTCAATCGCCGGCATGGGTGTCCTCCGTGGGAGGTCCGGACCTGCCGAAGTAGATGCTCGCGAGGTGCGGGTCGGCCATCAGCTCGTCCGGGGTCCCGTCGGCCACGATCTTCCCGGCATCCATGAAGTACGCATGGCTCGCGAGCGCCCGGACGATCTCCAGGTTGTGCTCGACGATGCACACCGTGCGCCCGTCCGAGGCGAGCTCCCGCACCAGCTCGAGGATCTTGTCGACCCACTGCCGGTCCACGCCTGAGGCGGGCTCGTCCAGCAGCAGCACGTCGGCTTCCGTGGCCATCAGCCGGGCGAGGCCGAGCAGCTTCTGCTCCGCGAAGGCGAGGGTGGAGGCGAGCGCCCCGGCGCGGTCGGCGAGGCCGACGAAGTCGAGGTAGGACAGCGCCTTCTCGGTCGTGTCGACGCTGGTGCGCCACGTCGCCCAGGGGCGGCCGAACAACGAGGACACGCGGTCGCCCGGCTGGTCGGGAATGGCGGTGGTGACGTTGTCGATGACCCGTATGCCACCGAAGATGCGGACGTCCTGGAACGTGCGCGCCAGCCCGAGGCCGGTGCGCTGCCAGGCGGCGAGGTCGGTGACGTCGCGTCCGTGCAGCTCGACGCGCCCCGCGTCCAGGCTGGTGACCCCGGTGAGCAGGTTGAACACCGTCGTCTTGCCGGCCCCGTTCGGTCCCACGAGGGCGGTGATCTTCCCGCGGGGCAGGGACAGGCTCAGCCCGTCGGCGGGACGCACGCCGCCGAAGCTCTTGCACAGCTCGGTCGCCACGACGACCGGGTGGTCGCCGTCGCCGTCGCCTGTCGGAGGGCCCGGATTGCGCGAACGCCGCGTTCCGGCAACCACATCGCGCCGGCGCCGCGCCGGGGCCACGCGCCGCAGCGGGATATGCAGGTATTCCGGGACGAGCCCCTGCGGCCGGTAGATCATGAACAGGACGAGCAGCAGGCCGTAGGCGAACCGCTGCGCCAGCCCGGCGACCTGGTTGTCCAGTTCGAGCAGCAGCAGCAGCTGCGGGAAGCCCACCAGGATGAACGACCCGAGGACCGTGCCGAAGATGTTGCCCGCGCCGCCGAGCACGATCACCGCGATCAGGAAGATCGACTGGTCCAGCGAGAAGCTGACGGGGCTGACGAACGCCAGGTAGTGGGCGTACGCGGCACCGGCCAGGCCCGCCAGTACCCCGGCGAGCAGGAACACCATGACCTTGTAGTAGGTGACGTTCTTGCCGATGCTCACCGCCGCGCTCTCGTTCTCCCGCACTGCGCGCAAGGTCCGCCCGAACGGCGAGTGGCCGATCCACAGCGACAGGCCGAGGCCGATGAAGAAGATCACGAGTACGAACGGGAGAAGGTCGGTCGGGGAGGGGAACTCGCTGCCGGTCAGCCAGGTGGGGCGGGGGATCCCTGCGATGCCGCCGCTGCCCCCGGTCACCGAGGTCCAGGAGGTGTAGACGCCGACCAGCACGAACTGGACGGCGAGCGTGAGCAGGATGAGGTACTCGCCGGTCACTCGGAGTGCCGGCCAGGCGATGAGGGTGTAGCCGACCGCGGTGACGGCGACGGACAGCACCACCGTCAGCGGGAGGTCGAGGCCGGCCCTGGTGGCCACGATGGCGGTCGCGTAGGCACCGACGCCGTACATCGCGCCCTGAGCCAGCGAGATCAGGCCGGTGTACCCGATCAGGAAGTTCAGCGAGAACCCGAGCACGGCGACGATCAGCGCCGAGTTGACGATGTCGACGTAGAAGGCCATGGTCGCTGCCCCCGGGCCTCAGGTCGTCCGGGGGGCCAGCAGGCCGCGAGGTCGCACGACCAGGACGAGGAACAGGATCACGAAGGCGACGATGTTCGTGAGGTAGCCCGGCAGCACGATGGCGCCGAGGCTTTCTGCGAACCCGAGGACGAGCCCCCCGACGGCGGCTCCCGCGATGCTCCCGATGCCGCCGATGAACACCGCGATGAACGCGGCGAGCAGCGGCTCGAGCCCCATGCCCGGTGTTGCCGTATCCCGCGCGGCGAAGAGCACGCCCCCGGCGCCGGCGAGAAACGATCCGATGAAGAAGACCAGCACGAAGATCAGCGTCCGGCTGACGCCGAACGCGTCGGCCAGTACCGCGTTGCTCTCGACCCCGCGGATCGCCAGCCCGTACTTCGACCACCGCAGGAACGCCGCGACGAGCAGCACGAACAACCAGCTGACCACCGCGATGAGGATCTGTAGCGAGCTGGTGGCCAGCGATCCGAACTGCACACCGGTCACCGGGACGCTCGGTAGCGGCCGTGAATTGGGCCCGAACACGTACTGCACGACCGCTTCGCCCGCGATGAGGAAACCCAGCGACGCGAGGAAGATGTTGAGCTGCTTCGCCTGCCGGCGTCGCAGCGGCCGATACACAAGCAGGTCGCTGGCGACCCCGAAGAAGGCTGCCGCGAGCGCGCCGAGGAGCACCGCCGACCAGAACGGGAGGCCGGCCTCGGCAGCGACCACCCCCGCATACGCGCCGACCGTGAACGTGAGGGCGTGCGCGAAGTGGAACGTCCTGGTGGTGGAGAAGATGATCCCGAAGCTCACCGCGAGCATCGCGTAGAAGCTGCCGACGAGCAGTCCGTCGAACGCGAGCTGCGGTGCGGGGCCGAAGTCCGCCGTTGCTGGATGGATCGCCGTTGCTGGATGGATCACTGCCTCCGAGGGTGGGAAGGACTCGGTGACGTCAGCCGCCCGGCATCACGATCCGGCCGTCCTCGAACGTGGCGATGGGTGTGATCTGTCCCTGCCCGTCTGCCTCGAATACCGCGGCTGGCTTGACCACGGTGCCGTCCTGGTTGAACGTCATGGACTCGCCGTAGACCGTGTCGAACTCGTGTCCCTGCTCGACGGCGGTCGCCATCTCGGCCGCGAGCACGCCGGGCTCGGTCGGGTCCTCACCGGCGTCGCCGGCCATCTTGATCAGAGCGGGAAGCACGAACCGGGTGAGGTCGTAGTAGTTGGCCGCGTAGAACTCCGGTTCCTCGCCGTACCTGCGCTCGTACTCCTGCGCGAACGCCTTGCCCTCGGGGTCGCTCGTGGCCGGGTCGAACCGGTCGATGATGGCGGTGTAGCCCTCCATCGCCTGCCCGGCGATCTTCGCCGCGTCGGGCGTCCACTCGTTGCCGATGATCGGGACGGTCAGGCCGACCCGGCGGGCCTGCTGGATGATGTAGCCGACGTCGTTGCCGTAGGAGCCGATGACCAGCATGTCCGGGTTCGCGGAGCGGATCCTCGCCAGCTGTGCCGAGTAGTCGGTCGTCCCGATCGCATGCGGTTCCTCGGCCACGACCTGGCAGCCGGCCTGCTGGCAGCCCTGTTTGACGGCCTCGTTGTCGGACCTGCCCGCCGCGTCGTTCCAGAAGATCGTGGCAACCCGCTGCGCGTTGTGCCGCTCGGCCGACCAGCTCACCATCGCGGGCAGCAACTGCGCGCCGAGCATGCGGTTGTTGTAGAGGTTCTCCTTGCCGACGAGGTCACTGCCGACGCCGCCGCCGTTGAGCAGCAGGACGCCCTGGTCGACCGCGAGCGGCTGCACGGCGACCGTCGGGGCGGTGAAGGACGACAGCAGCACGGTCGCGCCGTCGACGTTGAGGAGTTTGCGCGCGGCGGACACCGCGGCATCGACCTGGCCGCTGCGGTGGTCCTCCACCTGCAGTTCGAACGTGTAGCCGTGCGCTCCGCCGCCCGAGTTGACCTGGTCGACCGCGAGCTGCGACCCCTTGCTCATCACGTCGCCGTAGAACGACCCCTCGCCGGTCATGGCGAACAGCGCGCCCATGTTCAGGGTTTCGGTGCCGCCGCCCGCACCGCCGGACCCGCCGCATGCCGTTGCGGTGAGGGCCAGTGCCGCGCCGGCGGCCGCGAGGCGGGCCCTGGCACGAGACGTTCTCTTCATCGGGCCTCCTGCTGCTACGCGCTGCTCGGGGCCTGCTGGCGGCGGCCGTGTCCCGGCAGCACGTTTTCTCGATACGACGGAAGTGTCAACCCCGCGTTTCACCAGTGAAATCGAGCGGTGCGAGCGCTGGGCCGACCGGACCCAGGTGGTTGACATCCAGCTCGACCGCTCGCCATGGTGACGCTCGTCTCGGATACGGCATGGAGTTTCGCATATGAAACATGCTCGCTATCATTCGCCGGCCGCGGATCTCGCGGCCGGCGCGCTCAAACTGCTGAGCCGGTACCGCACCCGGGCCAGTACCCTGTCCGAGATCGCGACGGCGCTGCAGGTGCCCAAGACGACCTGTCTGCGGGTGCTGTGCACGCTGCAGGCACACGAGCTGCTGCGCTACGACGAGGGATCTCGCCGGTACTCCCTCGGCCAGTACGCGGTCGTGATCGGCGCGCGCGCCGAGGAGGGGCTCGATGCGCTGAGCCGGGTTCGGCCGCTGCTGGGTGCCGCTGCGGCGCGAACCGGGCTGACCGCGGCGTTCGTGCAGTGCGTGTCGGGCGACCGGATGATGTACGTGGCGAAGGAGGAGTGCGCGGGTGTCACCGGGGTGAGCGTCTCGGTCGGGAACCGGTTCCCCCTCACCTCGGTCTCCTACGGCAAGTGGGTCATGGCCTTCGCAGGCGACGAGGAGCGGGAGCGGTTGCTCGCCGGCGGTCTGCCGCAGCTCACCTCGCAGACGACGACCGATCGGACCCGGTACCTGGAGCAGGTCGACGCGCTGCGTGTCGGGGAGATCCTCGAGTCGAAGGCCGAGTACATCCCCGGGGTCTACGCGGCGTCGTGCGCCGTCGTCGACGCGCGGCACGAGCTGGCGGGTGTGCTGGTGGTCCTCGGCCTGCTCGACGCGCTCGACGAGGACTGCAGGCACGCGGTGTGCACCATCATGCGGGAGATCGCGACGCGCTGCACCGCCGACCTGGGCGCGGTGACCGATGCGTCGTCCCGGGCGGCGCCCGACAGCGGTCGCAAGGCCAGTTGAGGATCGAGGAGAACGCGGATGCCACTGTACTTCGAGGACTTCGCCGAGGGCCAGGAGATCGTGTCCCCGGCCCGCACCGTCACCGAGGCCGACATCGTGTCCTTCGCCGCGTGGACCGGTGACTACAACCCCGTCCACACCGACGCCGAGTTCGCGGGCGCGAGCCGCTTTGGGGACCGCATCGCGCACGGGCTGCTCGGCGTCTCGTTGTGCCTGGGCCTGATCTCGCGCACCGGCGCGTTCGAGGGCAGCGCCGTGGCACTGCTGGGCATCGACGACTGGCGGTTCCGCGCGCCCGTCAAGATCGGCGACACGGTGCGCTGCGGAGTGCGGATCGTCGGCACCCGGCTGACGAGCAAGCGCGACGCGGGCGTGGTGGCGCGGCAGTTCTCGCTGCTCAACCAGCGCGACGAGCTGACCCAGGACGGCCGGATGGACGTGCTGGTCGCCGTGCGGCCCGGGACGGGCGCGTGAGGCTGCGCGGGCCATGGCTGGCCGGGGTGGGACTGACCCCGTTCGGACGGCAGCCGGGGCGCAGCGTCCTCGACTGGCAGGCCGTCGCAGCGCATGACGCGCTCGACGACGCCGGCGTCGCACCCCGTCAGGTCGACGCGGTGCTGGCCGGCTACGCCACCACGACCGGCCACCTCATGCCGGCCGACCTGCTCGCCGAACACCTCGGTGCCCGCCCGGACATCGCCTACGGGATGAGCGTCGGCGGCGCGACCGGCCTCGCGATGGTGGCCGCGGCGGCCCGGCTGATCGAGGCGGGCGACGCCGAGGTTGTGCTCGTGGCCGCCGGTGAGGACCGGGCCAGCGGGCAGAGCACTGACACCTCGACCCGGACACTGGCCCAGGTCGGGCACCGCGAGCACGAAGTGCCGGTCGGCGCCACCGTCCCCGCCTACTACGCGTTGCTCGCCTCGCGGTATCTCGCCGAGCACGGCCTCGAGCCGGCCGACCTGGCGCCGTTCGCGGTCCAGATGCGCGCGCACGCCGCGGCTGTCGACGGCGCCCACTTCCGCTCGCCGATCACCGTGGCCGACGTCGGCAGCTCCGCCCGGATCGCCGAACCGCTGCGACTGCTGGACTGCTGCCCCGTGTCGGACGGCGGGGCGGCCTTCGTGGTCACCGCGGGACCGCCGCGGGACGTGGGGGTGCGGATCGCCGGGGTGGGAGAGGCGCATCGCCACCAGCACGTCAGCGAAGCCGACTTCGACGACTTCGGCGCCCGCCGCTGCGCCGGGCAGGCGCTCGATCGGGCCGGGCGGGGCGTCTCCGACATCGACATCGCCGGCGTCTACGACAGCTTCACCATCACCGTCGCACTGCTGTTGGAGGAGATCGGGTTCAGCGCGCCCGGCCGCAGCGGCGCCGACGTCGCGGCCGGCCGGTTCGACCGGGCGGGGGCGCTGCCGCTCAACACCCACGGCGGGCTGCTGTCCTACGGCCACTGCGGGGTCGCCGGCGGCATGGCCCACCTCGTCGAAGTGGTGACTCAGTTGCGCCGTGCGGCGGGTGGGCGCCAGGTTGCAGGCCGGCCGCGGACAGGATTCGTCCACGCGGACGGCGGCGTGCTGTCCTCGCACGTCAGCGTCGTGGTGGAGGCTGCGTGAGGGACTGGACCCAGGGCGTCGCGCAACTCGTCTACCAGCAGTGCGCCCGGTGCGGCCACCGGTGGTACCTGCCGCGGCCGGCCTGCCCGCGATGCGCCGCCACCGCGGTCGAGCGCAGGCGCAGCACGGGAATCGGCACGGTCGTCGCGGTGACAACCGTGCACCGTGCGCCCGCCGGCGGACACCACCCACCGACGCCGTTCGGGATCTGCCTCGTCGAGCTCGCCGAGGCCGTGCGCGTGATGGGCCGGTGCCCGACGGACCTCGCGCCCGGCGACCGGGTCGGAGTCGACTTCCGGGACGGCGTTCCGCGTTTCGCGAAGCGGGCGTGAGCCGGTCGTCCCGACGTCCGCGCGCGGGATGGGGCTGCGCAGGACACCATGGGCTTTTCCACCGCGCTGAACTCGTGTTTCAGTATCCACGAGCTCAACCACGCGCACTGGAGCGAGGTCTGCCAGGGCGAGGTCGCTGTCGGCACATGTCGTCGTCGAGGAGGTCACCATGGCCGTCACCGATCCCGGACGGCACGCCCCCGCCGACGGGCGGCCTGTCGGCGCCGGCGTGTATCCGGACTTCGAGCTCGCCGCCGAGGGCAGCCCGAGCCGCTACCGCCGCTACGAGTCCGGGCGCGAGGTGAACTACTACACGGCCGACCCGGAGCTACAGGCCACCCTGGACACCTACCTCGACCCCACCACACGGTCGTGGGCCGAGGCGGTGCTGACCGAGCTCGGCGAGCGGGCCGGCACCGAGTTGGCCCGGCGCGCCGACGCCTACGACGCGACCGGCCACGAGCTGGTGCGCTACGACCGATTCGGGCGCGACGTCAGCCGGATCGCCTACCACCCGGACTGGCTGACCAGCCTGGACGACGTCTTCGACTTCGGCCTGGTCGGCTGGAACCACGATCCGGAGCGGCTGGCCCGCTACGGTCCGGCGCCCGTGACCCTGCTCACCGCGTTCGACTACCTCGTGGGGCAGGCGGACATGTCGCTGTGCTACCCGATCGAGCTCGCCCACGGCACGGTCGTCGTGTTGGAGCAGTTCGCCACCGACGAGCAGCGCGCCCGGTTCCTGCCCGCGGTCGTGGCGACCGACGCCGCGGATCGGCTGCAGGTCGCTCAGGTCGTGACCGAGATCACCGGCGGCAGCGACATCGGCTCCACCCGCACCGTCGCCGACCGCGGCCAGGACGGCGCCTGGATGCTGACCGGGGAGAAGTGGTTCGCCTCCAACATCGGGGCCGACCTGATCGTCACGATGGGCCGGACCGACCCCGACATCGCCGGAACGCGGGGGCTCGCCTTGTTCGTGGTGCCGCGCACCCGGGCCGATGGAACACCCAACGGCGTGAGCATCCGACGCCTCAAGGACAAGATGGGTACCATCGGTGTCCCCACCGGAGAGCTGATCCTCGACAACGCCGAGGCGCACCTGGTCGGCGAGGCCGGGCACGGCTTCCGCTACATGGCCGAGATGCTCAACCACACGCGCTACTGGAACGCCGTCGGCTCGGTCGGGATCATGCGCCGCGCCTACCTCGAGGCCGCCACCTATACCGCCCGACGCGGCAGCTTCGGCACCACCGTGGACGCGTTTCCGATGATGCGCGAGCGCCTGATCTGGCTGCAGGTCGACCTGGCCGCGACCAGCGCGCTGATGTTCCACACCGGCGCGGCGCTCGACGGCTACCGCGACGGCGCGGATCCATGCGATCACCTGCGGTTCCGCACCCTCGCCCCCGTGCTCAAATACCGGGCCGGTGAGCAGTGCGTCGACTTCGCTCGCGCCGCCGTCGAGATGCTCGGCGGCAACGGCTACACCGCGCCGTTCGGCACCCCACGGCTCTACCGCGACGCGCAGGTCAACCCGATCTGGGAGGGCACCAGCAACATCTGCGCCCTGGACCTGTGGCGAGCGGCGTCCCAGCAGGACGGACACCAACCGGTCATCGATGCCTGCGAGGCGATCGTCGCCGGGCTGCGCAGTGGACCGGCCCGCCGGCTCGGTGAGGCAGCCGTGGCCGGTGGCAAGGACATCAGGGAGGCCGTCACCGGCCTCAGCGAGGCGCCCCGCGGCCGGCAGGAACAACAGGCCCGTCGCCTCGCCGACCTCGTCGGAGACGTCGTCGCCCTGGCCGCCCTCGCCCACGAGTCGGACACCGACATCATCCGGCGGGGCGACCACCGCCGGGCCCTGCTCGCCGAACTGCATGCCCTGCGGATGAACACCGCGTACAGTCGCCGCGACGCGGTACTGCAGGCCTGCCCCGGCGTCCCGGAGCTCTATCCCCTGCTCGTCGCAGCCGACCCCGTCACCGCGGAGCAGTACCAGGACGCCCTCGCCACCGTGACATCATGATCGGAACCGCCGGTCGGCGGCGATGGCCGCGGCGCGGCCGGCGCCGGCCTCCGCGAGGGTCATGGTCCCCTTGTCGATCACGACGGCACCCGTCGAGTCGGTGGTCGTGAACAGCACGGCGGAGTCGTCGCGCCACATCGAGACGGTCAGCTCCTCGCCCGGCGTGACCGGGCGGGTGAACCGTCCCTCGATCGACCGGAAGCGGGCCGGATCACCGTCGCAGGCGGCGTCGAGCAGCAGGCGACCGGTGATCCCGTAGGTGCACATCCCGTGCAGGATCGGGGACTCGAAGCCCCCACGCGCGGCGAATGCAGGATCGCTGTGCAGCGGGTTCCGGTCACCGCACAGGCGGTAGAGCAGGGCCTGCTCGGGCCGGGTCGCGAAGGACACCACGTGGTCCGGGGAGCGGGCAGGGACCGTCCACGCAGTCGTGGGACCACGCGATCCACCGAAGCCGCCCTCGCCCTTGATGAAGGCCGAGCTCCGAGCGGTGAGCAGCAACTCCCCGCTGGTGGCGTCGACTGCCTGCGCCTCCGTGACCACCAGAGCCCCCGAGCCCTTGTCGTAGATCCCGGCGACCGTCTGGGAGACCAGGGCAGTGCCCGCCACGGGTAGCGATCTCGCCGACGTCAGGCTCTGCTCGGCGTGCACGAGCGCTGCGGGGTCGTAGTCGCCGACGTCGCGCGGGATGCCCGCGTTCTGCACGATCAGCACCCCGTAGACCGGCAGCACCTGCTGGTCGATGCCCTCCGAGTTCTCCGTCGTGAACGCGAGTTCTCCGGCGGGGTCGCCGGCTCCCGCTCCGACGGCCACCGCGTAGAGCAACGTGTCCCGCGATGTCCAGGTGACCTCGACGGGCCCGGACGTGCTGCCAACGGTGGCGAGCTCCAACGACATGCTCCTCACCTCCTCGATCCGTGGCGGGCGCGGGCTGCTGGGCGGGATGGCTGCATGGGGCGTTACCTCTGTGGCGATGTCGCGATGGGTAGGCTAACAGCGGTATGGGGCCAGCCATGGTCGTGAGACACGGAGGTGGATGTGCCGGACAGCCTCAAAGGTAAGGCCGTCGTCATCACCGGTGCCGGGCGCGGTATCGGCAAGGAGATCGCGCTGCTCGCTGCGGCCGAGGGCGCCGAGGTGGTCGTCAACGACCTCGGCGGCGGTCCTGACGGCGCCGGTGCGGACCAAGGTCCAGCGCAGGAGGTGGTAGACGAGATCCGTGCCACGGGCGGATCCGCGGTGGTCGACGGACACAGTGTCGCCGAACCCGAGAGCGCTGCCGCCATCGTCGAGACCGCTGTATCGGAGTTCGGGCGGATCGACGCCGTGATCAACAACGCCGGCATTCTCCGCGACCGGATTTTTCACAGGATGAGCCGCGAAGAATGGGACGACGTCGTCGACGTTCACCTGAACGGATACTTCCACGTGTCGCGGGCAGCGGCTGGACACTTCCGCGAACAGGGCAGCGGCGCGTTCGTCCATTTAACCTCGACGTCCGGCCTGGTCGGTAATTTCGGGCAGGCCAACTACGCATCGGCGAAGCTCGGCATCGTGGGGTTGTCGAAGTCGATCGCGCTGGACATGGCCCGTTACAATGTGCGGTCGAACTGCATCGCACCATTCGCGTGGAGCCGGCTCGTCGCGACGATCCCCACCGGCGACGACGCGGAGGCCGAGCGGGTCGAGCGGCTGAAGACCATGACCGCGGACAAGATCGCACCACTCGCGGTGCTGCTCGCCTCCGACCTCAGCCTGGGCACGAGCGGTCAGATCTTCGGGATCCGCAAGAACGAGGTCTTCCTGTTCAGCCAGCCTCGTCCGGTGCGGTCGATCCATCGCTCGGAGGGATGGACGCCGCAGACGCTCGCGGAGCAGGTGCTGCCGGCGTTCCGGCCCGCGTTCTACCCGCTGGACCGTTCAGGTGACGTCTTCTCGTGGGATCCGATCTGACATGCGCCGAACTCAGGACGCGCGTCACGCCGTGCCGTCCCCGCGGGCCGGGGGCCGAGGGTGGATGGCGCTGCGTTCCGAACCGGGCACCGAGTACCGGCGCCGCTGATAGGGGAACGCGTCGAGTTCGGTGGCCCGGTTGTGCTGCTGGTAGTACGAGCGGATCTCGGCGATCAGACCGTCGCGGAAGACGAACCATTCCGCGCCTCGGGTCGCGACCCGCTCCTCGGAGCCTTCGGGCAGCCAGAACATCGTCCACTCGATGACCGCCTCGTCGCCTGCGGCCAGCACATGATCGATCACCCAGCGGGCGCCGATCATCCGGGTCACCTTGCGCCAGTAGCGCGCCAGGTGCTCGGCCCCCGCCACCGGGGTGGACCCGGGATTGGGCGCGAGGAAGTAGTGCACGACCTCGGGGTGCAGGGTCGCTCGCAGGTCGTCGAGGTCGCCCGTGGTGCAGGCGTCGTAGTAACGAGCGATCACTGCCGTGCGTTCGTCCGCCAGGTTCGCATCAGTCGTCATCGGCGGCCTCCGTGTTCGTGGAATCCGGCGCCGGCCGGCTACGCTTCCGAGCCGGCGTGGTCGCGTAGCTCGCGCTTGAGCACCTTCCCGGAGGGGTTGCGGGGCAGTGCGTCGACGAAGGTCACCTCGGCGGGCACCTTGAACCCGGCCAGCCGTTGCCGGCAGAACGCGACCAGGTCGTCGCCGGTGAGCGTCTGGCCGGGGTGTACCGCGACGAAGGCCTTGGGCACCTCGCCCCACCGCGGGTGGGCAATGCCGATCACGGCGGCTTCCAGGATGGCGGGGTGCTCGTAGAGCGCGCGTTCGACCTCCGGTGTGGCGATGTTCTCCCCGCCGGAGACGATGATGTCCTTCTTGCGGTCCTCGACGTAGAGGAACCCGTCCTCGTCGAGCCGGCCGATGTCTCCGGTGTGAAACCAGCCGTCCCGGATGGCGGCCGCGGTGGCGGCCTCGTCGCGCCAGTAGCCGGGGAACACCTTGGGACCGCGGAGCGCGATCTCGCCCAGCGCCCCGGCCGGGACGTCGCTGCCGGCCTCGTCGACGATCCGCACCTCGAGGTGCTGCACCGGCCTGCCCACCGACCCGAGCTTGGAGATCGCGTGCTCGCGGTCGTTGAAGGTGTCGCCCGAGACCGTCTCGGTGAGCCCGTAGGCGTCCGCGAACCACGCCCAGGGAAACGCCGCGAGCACCCGCTCGATCAGCGGCACCGGCATCTTCTCGCCGCCGTTGATCACGAACCGGACGCCGGAGAAGTCGAACGAGTCCAGGTCGGGCTGCGCCATGACGGCGTTGAGCATCGCCGGGGCCAGCCAGACGTTGGTGATCCCGTCGCCGTGCAGCGACCGGACGACCGCCGCGGCGTCGAAGCTGCGATGAACCACCACGCTGCCGCCGGCCTGCAGCACCGCGCTGGCGGGCAGGTCGTAGGCGCCGCAGTGATACAGCGGCCCGCACACCAGCGTGCGGTCGGCCGCGGTGATGCCGAACTCCAGGATGTGCCCGGCGTTCTTCCACAGCACGTTGCCGTGGGTGATCATCACGCCCTTGGGTCGTGACGTCGTGCCGGAGGTGTACATCAACCGCTGCAGGTGATCCTGCCCGACCTCGGCGGTCGGTACACCGCCGCCGGAGCTCAGCAGGTCCTCGTAGCCGACCCATGGGCCCGACGGCTCGCCGCCGACCAGCACCCGGTGGCCGAGTTCGGGCAGCGAGTCGAGCACCGTGTCGAGCCGCCCGGCGAGCTCCGGCTCGCTGACGACGACGCGCGCCCTGCCGTGGCCGAGGATGTAGGCCCACTCGGCGGGGGCCAGGCGGTAGTTCAGCGGCAGGAACACCGCGCCGAGCTTGGCCACGGCTAGCGTCGTCTCCAGGAACTCCGGGCAGTTCAACAGCAGTAGCGCCACCACGTCGCCGCGATCGACGCCGCGCTCGGCGAGTCCGGCGGCCACCGCGTCCACCCGGCCGTGCAGCTCCCGGTAGGTCAGCCGCCGGTCGCCGCAGCGCAACACCTCGGCATCGGGGCGGCGCTCGGCGTGGTGATCCAGACTGGCCACGAGGTTGAACACGTCACTCCCGAGATCGACCCGATATCGGCGGGACCTCCGGTGGCGGCCCAGCCGAGCATGGCAGAGTCGGCAACCGGCTGTCAGCTACCGCCGCTCGCACACAAGGACGCGGTGTAGCCGCCTGGCCTGACCCGGCATGGATCACCACCGTGTAGCGAGGGGATCGACATGATCAGCCCGACCCGGCTCACCCGGGACCTCATCGACCGGTTCACGGCGCCCGGGCTGTGGGAGGACACCCTCGTGGACTCCCATCTGGCGCATCGCGCCCGCTCGCAGGGCTCGCAAACGGCAGTGGTCGACCGTGATCGCGAGGTCAGCTACGCCGAGCTCGACACCATGGTCAACCGGACCGCCCAGGCCTTGCGTGCCCGGGGCATCGGTCCCGGCGACGTGGTGGCGTGGCAGTTGCCGAACTGGCTGGAAGCCTTCGCCGTGCACCTCGGCGCGATCCGCGCCGGTGCGGTGAGCAACCCGATCATCCCGATCTACCGGCACCGCGAGGTGCGGTTCATCCTGCGCCAGTCGCAGGCCACCGTCATGGTGGTTCCGGACTCCTTCCGCGGCTTCGACTATCCCGCCATGCTCGACGAGCTGCGCGGGGAGTTGCCCGCGCTGCGCCACGTCATCGTCGTCGGCAGCGCCGAACGGCCGGGAACCGTCTCGTTCGACGAGTTCGTGGCCGGGGCCGACGTCGGCCCGCCGCCGGCGCAGCGCGACGCCAACGACGTGGTGCTGCTGCTCTACACCTCGGGCACCACCTCGGATCCCAAGGGAGCGCTGCACACCCACAACACCCTGGAGTACGAGAACCGCAGCATCATCGAGCTGTTCGGGCTCGACGATGGCGATGCGGTGTTCATGCCGTCCCCGGTCACGCACATCACCGGGGTGCTCTACGGCCTGCAGCTGCCGTTCATGCTCGGCTCGCAGGTCGTCCTGCAGGACATCTGGGATCCTGGCCGGGCGCTGGACCTGCTGTCGCGGCACCGCTGCGGGTTCGTCGTCGCGGCCACGCCGTTCCTGCACGGGATCGTGCACCACCCGGATCGGTCCCGGTCCGACCTGGGTGCGCTGAAGGTGTTCGGCTGCGGCGGCGCCGACGTGCCTCCCGACCTGGTGCGGCGTGCGACGCGTGACCTGGGCTGTCTGGTCACGCGGATGTACGGGTCGACGGAGTTCCCCACACTGTCCGGCAGCGACAACTCGGACCCGCTGGAGGCCCGCGCGACCACCGACGGCAGGCCGATCGGGGTGGCCGAGGCGCAGGTCGTCGATGACACGGGCAGGCCGCTGCCCGCAGGCGTTGCCGGAGAGCTGCTGGTACGCGGACCCGACCTGTTCGTCGGATACCTCGACGAGGCGCTCAACGCGCAGTCGTTCGACTCCGACGGCTGGTTTCGCACCGGTGACCTGGCGGTCCTCGATGACGGCGGTCATGTCCAGATCACCGGCCGTCGCAAGGACATCATCGTCCGCGGCGGCGAGAACATCTCGGCGAAGGAGGTCGAAGACCTGCTGTTCGAGCATCCGCTGGTGCACGAGGTAGCGGTCGTCGGCATGCCGGATCCGGTCCTGGTGGAGCGGATCTGCGCCTACGTCGTCCCGGAGGCCGGCGCGCAGCTCGAGCTGGCCGACCTGGTCGAGCATCTGCGCGGGCACCGCATCGCCAGCCAGAAACTGCCGGAGCGGTTGGAGGTCGTCGCCGAGCTACCCAAGACGGCGAGCGGCAAGATCCAGAAATTCCGGCTCCGGGAGGACATCGAGGGGCGCCTCGCCGGATGAGAACGGCACCGACTACGAACGCCCGGTCACGCTCGCCGACACCGACGTCAGGGTCAAGGAGTGTGCTGACGCGGGATCGTCCAGCCAGATGGTGTGCGCGTCGGGGGTGAGGGTGAGCCCGAACCGGTGCCGTTCCGGTCGTCCGAGTTCGTTCCACTCCTGGTGTAGGTCTTCGATGCGGTCCCATAGGCGTTGCCGGCCGCCTTGGCGGACGCGGTGGGCGCCCTCGGTGTCGGTGGTGTGGCAGACCCATGACCCGTCGGCGTGCGCGATCCAGGTTTCGGTGGGTCCGCCTGCGCTGGGGGTGAAGGTCAGGTAGTCGTAGCCGCCGGTGAACAGGGCGCCGAAGAACTCGAACGGTCCGGCGTCGTCGGTAGCGATCTCGTGGGCGAGCGTGGTGGTGCGTTCGTCTCCCTGCTCGTCGGCGACCGCTCGGAAGGCGATCAGGGCGGCGTCTTGGCGCTGTTGCTCGCGGACGGGCATGAATCCGCCGAAGTCCGGGAGGAAGTGCCCCTCGGCGCTGGGCCGGGCCGTGGAGCAGCGTCGATCCCGCAAGAGGTTCGTCTTTGCGGGAGTGGTTGACCAACAGACTCACCCACGCAGCGCTTGACTGATCCGCGCTGCCTGCCGGGTGAGGTGGTGACGTTCGGCTAGGTTGGGGGCGGACCGGGCGGCGTCGGCATACAGCCGTGCCGCGGCCCGAAGGTCGCCCGCCTTCTCGTGAAGGTACGCCGAGGCGGCGGTGTGGCGAGGCAGGCCAGGGTCCACGGTGGCCAAGGCCGCGAGGCCGGCCACGGGGCCATCGGCCTCGCCGACCGCGATGGCCCGGTTGAGCTCCACGACCGGGCTCTCGGTGAGCCGGAGCAGCTCGTCGTACCAGCCGACGATCTGCACCCAGTCGGTCTCCTCGGCGCGCGGCGCGTCGGCGTGCAGGGCGGCGATAGCGGCCTGTGCTTGGAACTCACCGAGTCGGTCGCGACCCAGCGCTGTCTGCAGGACTGCGACGCCCTCGGCGATGAGCGAGGTGTTCCAGCGGGAGCGGTCCTGTTCGGCCAGGGGGACCAGGCTGCCGTCGCCCCGGGTCCGCGCCGGTCGCCGAGCGTGGTGCAGCAGCATCAACGCCAGCAGCCCCGCGGTCTCCTCGTCATCGGTCATCGACGCCAACTGCCGGGTGAGCCGGATCGCCTCGGCCGCCAGGTCGACGTCGCCGGTGTAGCCCTCGTTGAAGACCAGGTAGAGCACCCGTAGCACCGTCGCCAGGTCGCCTGGCTCCTCGAACCGCACGTCACCGACCGTGCGTTTGGCCCGGCTGATCCGCTGCGCCATTGTCACCTCCGGCACGAGGTAGGCCTGGGCGATCTGCCGGGTGGTCAAGCCACCGACGGCGCGCAGCGTGAGGGCCACCGCGGACGCCGGGGTCAGCGACGGATCGGCGCATAGGAAGAAGAGCTGCAACGTGTCGTCTGCGGTCTCGGTCGGTCCGGGCGGTGGCTCGGCCTCGACCCGCTGCTCCCGGTCGCGACGCGAGGCCTCGGAGCGGCGGGCGTCGAGGAACTTGCGCCAGGCGACCGTGACCAGCCAGCCCTTCGGGTCGGCGGGCTGCCGGTCCGGCCAGGTCAGCGCGGCCTGGATGAGTGCTTCCTGCACGGCGTCCTCGGCCGTCGCGAAGTCAACTCCGCGATGCACGAGGACGCCGATCACTGCGGGAGTCAGCTCCCGCAGCAGCAGTTCGTCCATCACTTGATCTGCCTGGCCGGTCCGGTCACTCGGTGACCGTCGGCGGTGCGCTCAGGAACGGGCGCACCTCAAGCCATTCGTGGATCGGCTTGCCGCCGGCTCCGGGGGCTGCCGACAACTCGCCGGCGAGCGCGAGCGCGCGCTCGTAGGTGTCGACGTCGATCACCATCCAGCCGGCGATGAGGTCCTTGGTCTCCGCGAAGGGCCCGTCGGTGACCGGCGGTCGACCCTCCCCATCGTACCGGACGAACGTGCCCTCGGGCGAGAGCGCCTGGCCGTCGACGTACTCACCGGTGCTCTCGAGCCGGCCAGCGAAGTCGGCCATGAACTGCAGGTGGTCTTCGACCTCCTCCGGGGTCCATTGGTCCATCGGGACGGCGTTGACGGCCTCGGGGGCGCCGCGGTAGTGCTTGAGAAGCAGGTACTTCGTCATGCTGGGTCTCCTTGGTGTGGTGCGGCCACGGTGGCCGCATCTGGCCCTGGGACGGAGCCGCCAGGCTGGTCTCGACATCCTCGCCACATCTTCTTCGAGAATCTCCTGACGCAGCACGGCCCGAGCCACACATCGATCCGCATATGAGACAGCGCTACAGGCCTGGCCAGAGCGGACCCCGAACAGTCACGCAGCTGATGCGGACGATGGGACGCAAAGGCGCTGGGCGCCGCCGTGGCGGGCCGGGTCATAGGCGACGCCGTCTTGCCAGCATCGGGCCTTGACCGCGGCCGAGGCCGCCCGAGACCGCGCTGGGGCCGACGAGTTCGGGGGGCTTGTTCGAGTTCTCCCCACCGCCGCCGTGCGGCTCGCCGACCTCGACCAGACCGCCGCGTTCCTCGCACCCGTGTTCGCCCTGCCCGCCGAGCGGCGCATCTCGTGGCTGCGCAAGCGGGTCGGCCGGGTCGGTGACCTCCTGGCCGGGACCAGCGGGCAGCGCGCCGAGTCGCTGCGCTGCCCGCCGCGTTCACCCGAGGCCGCCTCGCTGCGCGATGAGCGCACTCATCGTGGTTTCCCAGCCACCTGAAACCAGAACAAGCGCGCTCATCGTGAGGTGTTGCGCTCCTCTCGCGCGTCTCGACCAGCGGCTGATGTGCGCTGGGGCGCCGACCTCGTTCGGCACCGGGGAGATCGCGGGCTGAACGTGGACACCTGGTGACAACCGCTCAGCGCCAGAGCGGGGTGGGGAGGCGGTCTCGGCGGCCCCACGCGATGATCGCGGTGACCACCAGGTAGGCCAGCGGCGCGAGCACGGGGCCGCCCAGCGCGAGTTCGGTGACGACGGCACCGGCCATCACGCCGGCCAGCAGCAGCGCGCCGTACGCGACGAGCCGCGGGATCAGCAACGCCACGGCGCCGACGATCTCCAGCCCACCGGTGACGAAACGGAACCACTGCCCGAAGCCGATCTCGTCGAACAGCTCCACCATCGGCGGCGCCCCCGCCAGCTTCATGCCACCGCCGAACAGGAACAGCGCCGCGATGGCGACCTGCAGCACCCACAGCGTCACGTGCCAGGCCCCCGACGACGTGTTCCGTACGGCTTCGGCGTGCGGTGCGGACATGTTTTCCTCCTGAGTTGTCGTTCACGACGGATGCCCCGACGGTGCGGCAGGCCGCTTACCGACTGCTGCTCATCGGCTTACGCTCGGCTGCCGGCGCGCTATCGTTGCCGTGTGCGGTTCGGGGTGCTGGGTCCGCTCGCGGTGTGGACCGACGAGGGGGCGCCCGTCGCGGTCCCGGGCGTGAAGGTCCGGGCGCTGCTGGCCGACCTGCTCATCCACGCTGGCGAGCCGGTGTCGACCGACCGGCTCGTCGACGAGCTGTGGGGCGGGGCACCGCCCTCCAACCCTGCCGGCGCGCTGCAGGCCAAGGTCTCGCAACTGCGCCGCTGCCTGGAGCAGGCCGAGCCGGGGGCGCGGGCCCTCGTGGTGTCCCGTCCGTCCGGCTACGCGCTGCAGGCGGCCGACGGCGCGGTCGACGTCGCCCGGTTCGAGGCGCTCAGCGGACGGGCGCGGGCGGCCACCGAGCCACGGTCCGCCGGCGCGATGCTGACCGAGGCGTTGGCGATCTGGCGGGGGCCCGCGCTCTCCGACTTCGCCGACGACGGGTTCGCCCAGCCGGCGATCACCCGGCTCGAGGAGCAGCGGATGGCCGCGCTGGAGGAGCACGCGGAGGCGCGGCTCGCACTCGGCGAGCACGGCGTCCTGGTCGGCGAGCTGGACGCCGTCGTCGCCGAGCACCCGCTGCGCGAGCGGCTGCGCGCGGCGCACATGCGGGCGCTCTACCGGGCGGGACGCCAGGCCGAGGCCCTCGACAGCTACCAGCTGCTGCGCACCCGGCTGAGCGAGGAGCTCGGCCTCGACCCCGGCCCCGAGCTGGCCCGGCTGCACCACGCGATCCTGACGCACGATCCGGCGCTGGCCGCACCCGTGCCCGGGTCCCGCCCCCGCACGAACCTGCCGGCCCCGCTGAGCAGCCTGGTGGGCCGCAGCGGTGCCGTGGCCGATGTGCGCAAGCTGCTCGATACGGGCCGCCTGGTGACGCTGACCGGCCCCGGCGGCGTGGGCAAGACACGGCTCGCGATGGAGACCGCGGCCCAGCTGGTCGACGACCTGCCTGACGGCGCGTGGGTCGTGGAGCTGGCCGGACGCGACGATCCATGGTGCGGTTGCCCGGCGGACCTGGCCGCTGCGGCTGCCGACGCGGCCGGCTGCCTGGCGGAGTTCGTGGCGTCGACGATCGGCGTCCGGGACGACGCCGCGCTGACCGTGCCACCGGCCGGGGAGCACGCCGGGTTGGCCGAGCGGCTCCCCGCAGCGCTGCGGGACAAGGCGTTGCTGCTGGTGCTGGACAACTGCGAGCACTCGATCGACGTGGTCGCCGAGCTCGCCGAGCTGCTACTGCGGTCCGTGCCCCGGCTGCGGATCCTCGCGACGAGCCGGGAGCCGCTGGGGCTGACGGGCGAGCTGCTCTCGCCCGTTCCGGCGCTCGAGCTGCCCGGCGCCGCCGAGGCGGACCTCGACGCGCTGGCTCGCTGCAGCGCGGTGGCACTGTTCGTGGCGCGGGCGGATGCCGCCACCCCAGGCTTCGCGCTCACCGGGGGTAACGCCGCTGCGGTCGTGGCCATCTGCCGCCGGCTCGACGGGCTGCCGCTGGCGCTGGAACTCGCCGCTGCCCGGCTGCGGGTACTGCCGGTGCATGAGCTGGCGGCCCGGCTCGACGACCGGTTCCGGCTGCTCGCCGCCGGCACCCGGGACGCACCTGCCCGGCAGCAGACGCTGCGCGCCGTCGTCGACTGGAGCTGGGAGCTGCTCGGCGAGGGCGAGCGCACGGTGCTGCGTCGGCTGAGTGTGTTCGCCGATGCCTTCACGCTCCCCGCTGCCGAAGCGGTCTGCGCAGGCGACGGGATGGTCGCCGAGGACGTGCTCGACCCGCTGGCACGACTGGTGGACCGTTCGCTGGTCGTCGCCGAGGACGGTGGCGCGCGTTACCGGCTGCTCGAGACCATCGCGGCCTACGCCCTCGAGCGCCTCGACGAGGCCGCCGAGCCCGGGCGGGTGCGGCACCGGCACGCTCGGTGGTACGCCGACCTCGCCGAGGAGGCCGACGGGCAGCTGCGGGGCCACGACCAGCAGCACTGGCTGCGGCGCCTCGACGACGAGATCGCCAACTGCCGCTCCGCGCTGGCCTGGGCGGTCGCCGCGCCGGATGCCGAGCTCGCGCTGCGGCTGGCGGGTGCGCTGACCTGGTACTGGTTCCTGCGCGGCAGGCACAGCGAGGGCCGCCGCTCGCTGACGATGGCGCTGTCGGCGGGCGACCAGGCGGCCGACGGCCAGGTGCCCGACGCCGCCCGCGCCCGGGCACTGGCCGGCCTGGCCGGCCTCGGTTCGCACGAGCGGACCAGCACCGACCCCGCCGAGCACGGCCGGGCGGCGCTGCAGGTCTACGCCGGGCTCGACGATCCGGCGGGCACGGCGCACGCACAGTGGCTGCTCGGCTTCGTCCTGGTCGGTGGCGGTGAGCCCGCGTCCGGCGCCGGGCTGCTCGAGGAGGCGCTCGCGGGCTTCCGACGGCTCGGTGACCGGTGGGGTGTGGCCGCAACGCTGAGCGTCCGGGGATGGGAGGCTCTGCGGCGGGGGGAGCTACCCGATGCCCGTCGCGACGGCGAGGAGAGCTGGTGGCTGTTCGGTGAGGTCGGCGACCGCTGGGGCCAGGTGCGCAGCGCCGACCTGCTCGGCGTGCTCGCCGAGATCGAGGGCGACTACGACCGGGCCACTCCGCTGCACCACGACGGGCTGCGGCTGGCCGAGGAACTCGGACTGTGGCCGGTGGTCGCCCAGCAGCTGGGCCGCCTCGGCAGGCTCGCCGCGCTGACCGGTGACTATCCGGCAGCGCTCGTATACCACGAGCGCGCCCTGCGGCTCGGTCGCGAGCAGGCCTTCGAGCCCGGTGTCACCTTCGCCCAGGTCGGTGTGGGCCTGATCGCCCGGCGGCAGGGCCGGCTCGACGACGCCGAGGAGCAGCTGCTCGCCGTGCTCGAGTCGCACCGGGTCGCGGATTTCCACCCCGGTGTGGCGTTCGTGCTCGCCGAGCTCGGTTTCGTCGCCGAACTGCGGGGCGACGCCGAGTCGGCCCGCGTGCGGCACCTCGACGGGCTGGCGTCCGCCCGTGTCAGCGGCGACCCCCGTGCCACGGCGCTGGCGCTCGAGGGGCTCGCCGGTGCCGGCGCGCTGGCGGGCGAGCACGAGAGTGCCGCCGTGCTGCTGGGGGCTGCCGACGCTGCCAGGCGCTCCGTCGACCGGCCGTTGCCCGCCGGCGAGCGCATCGACGTCGATCGGATCAGCGGCTCGCTGCGTGCGGCGCTGGGCGAGGACCGCTACGCCGCGGCGTTCGCCCGCGGCGAGTCGCTCGGCCCCACCGGCTACCTGGCTGCGCTCGACGCGAGGACGTGACCGCCGGCATCGCAGGGCGAGCACCGCATTCCGTTCGCCCCTACTGCGGTTCGGTCGCTTCCTCGGGCCGCCGCGTCCCGAGCCCCTCGTAGTCGTCCCGCAGCACCCGCTTCAGCACCTTTCCCGATGGCGTCCGGGGGAGCTCGTCGAGGAAGACGACGTAGCGGGGACGCTTGTAGCCCGCCAGCCGGGAGCGGCTGTACTCGATGATGTCGTCTTCGGTGACCGTCGCATCGTTGTTGCAGACGATGACGGCGCACACCGTTTCCTGGTACTTGGCGTCCGGCACGCCGATCACGGCAGCGTCCTTGATCTCGGGATGATCCGTGAGGATCGTCTCGAGCTCTACGGGGTAGATGTTCTCGCCGCCACTGATGATCATGTCCTTGGCGCGCCCGGTGATGTAGAGGAATCCGTCCTCGGTCATCCGTCCGAGGTCGCCGGTCTTGCACCAGCCGTCGACGAAGGTCTCGGCGGTGGCCTCCGGCCGGTTGTAGTACACCCCCAGCAGCCCGGGGCTGCGCACCCAGACCTCGCCGATCTCGTCGGGGGCCGCGTCGGTCCGCTCGTCGTCGCGGCGGGCGATGCGCACCTCGTTGAACGGCAGCGGCTTGCCCACGCTGTTGGGGTGCTTGTCGGTGTACTCGATGGGCATCGTGGTGGTCATGGCGCCGCCCTCGGTGAGGCCGTAGACCTGCTCGAGGTTGACCTGCGGGAAGTCCTCGCGCAGCTTGCGCAGCGCCCACGGGAGTATCGCCATCCCGCCGCAGGTGATCGTGCGGATGCTGCTCAGGTCGAACTCGTTGACCCGCGGCGAGGAGAGCAGGTCGTAGAGCATGTTCGGGTAGATCAGCGCATCGGTCACCCGCTGCTTCTCGATGATCTCCACGAGGCGCTCGACCTGGTAGTTGCCCGACTTGAACACCACGACGTGCCCACCTGCCATCAGCGCAGGCAGCGCGTGGTCCTCGAAGGCCCCCACGTGGTACTGCGGGCCGACCGAGAACGCCGTCGTGGTGTGGTCGTACTTCCAGTGCAGTCCCTGCAGCGCGCCGAACCACAGGGTGTTGCCGTGCGTCCACAGCGCGCCCTTGGGCCGGCCGGTCGTGCCCGAGGTGTACATCAGCATGCAGGTGTCGTCCGCGGCCGGACGCTGCACCGGCGGCTCGGACGGGTCGGCACTCTCGAAGCGCTGCTGGCCGTGGACCCGGTCGGGCAGGGCCGGCCCCTCGTAGTCGAAGCCGACCATCTCCTCGACGTCGGTCTCACCGAGGACGGGCAGGATCGTGTCGGCGAAGACGTCGTGCATGCACAGGATCGTCGTCCCGGAGTCCTTGAGCGCGAAGGCCAGCTCCTCGCCGGTCAACCGCCAGTTCAGGCGCACCGCGATACAGCCCGCCCTGGCGATCGCCAGGTACAGCGCCCAGTAGTGAATGGAGTTGTACATCAGGATGGCAACCCGGTCACCTCGCTGCGCACCGAGGTCCAGCAGCGCATTCGCGTACTTGTTCACCCGCTCGTGGAGTTCCCGGTAGGTCCAGGTCTCCTTGTCCTCGAAGGACATCGCGGGCCGATCAGCGCCCTCGAGCCGTCCTCGTTGCATCCACTGGTGCGTGATGATGCCGAGATCCATCGTCCGTATTCTCCTCTCTGCGCAGCACTCCTTCCGGCGGACGGCGCCGACGCCGCTACCTCAGAAGCTCATCACGACCTTCACGATCTCGCGCCGATCCAGCCGCTTGTACGCGTCCACGGCACCGTCGATCGGAACCCGGTCGGTGATGATGCCCTCCGGGGCCAGCTTTCCCGCCTCGATCAGCCGGGTCAGCCGGTCGCGGTACTTGATCGGCTGGCCGACGATGGTGCGCACCGTCAGGTTGCGCAGCCACGTCCGGCCCGCCGAGTCCGGGAACGGCTCGTCGACGAGGAACCCCGCCAGCGCGATACGGCCACTCGTGCCGGCCAGCTTCCAGGCGGTCTCCAGCGACTTCGCGTTGCCGACCGCCTCGATCACCACGTCGGCACGCCTGCCGCCGGTCAGCTCCAGCAGACGCTTGCGCGGGTCGGACTCGGCGGCATTGATCGGCACCGCGCCGGTCGCCGCCGCCTGCTGCAGCCGTTCCTCGACGAGGTCGACCACGTAGACCGCCGACGGGGTGGACAGCTGGGCGCACTGCACCGCCAGCTGACCCACCGGCCCCGCCCCCACGACCACGGCGATGTCCCCGTGCTCGAGCCCGATCTCGTCGCAGCTGGTGTAGGCGGTCGAGAGGATGTCCCCGACGAAGATCGCCTGCTCGTCGGACAGCCCGTCCGAGATCGGCGAGAGCGTCACATCCGCGATCGGCACCCGCACGTACTCGGCCTGGCCCCCGTCGAGGCCGCCGAAGAGATCGCCGTAACCGAACAGCGCGTAACGACCGCAGCCCATGTGAGTGCCCGCGATGCACGCGCTGCAGCGGCCGCAGGCCGTGGCCATCGACGCCACGTACCGCTGACCCGGCTCCACCGATCGCACGCCGGGGCCGACGGCGTCGACCACACCGACGAACTCGTGACCGATGGTGGTGCCGGGCCGCAGCTTGGGCACCTTGCCGTGATAGAGGTGCAGGTCCGATCCGCAGATCGCCGCGGTCGTCACCCGCAGGATGGCGTCCTCGGGGTCGATGATCTCCGGTTTGGCGACGTCGTCGACGCGAACGTCGTGCACGCCGTGCCAGCGGACCGCCTTCACCGCCCGGCCCCCCCATCGCCGGCACTGTGGGCAGGCGACGGACGGATGGCGGCCGTGGCCGGGTCGAGCTTGCCGGACCGCATGGCCGCTTCCTGGTAGGAGAACTCCCGATCGAGCGCCCGGTTGTCACCGCGCGCCCGCGCGGGAGTTCTCCTA
>WHSY01000229.1:797-1026 GCA_009379815.1 Pseudonocardiaceae bacterium | reverse complement strand
CGTTGACCCGCGGCGCGGTCACCGGCACCGCACCCGCGGCCGTGGTCACCTGCCGCGGCCTGGCATGACCGTTGCGAACCACCAGCCGACGACCGTCCTCGTCGATCTGGTCGGCGTGCGCCTCGACGTAGGCAGCGACCTCAGCCTCCAACGCTGCGGCAAGCATCTTCCGCGCACCATCACGACAGATCTCATCCAACAGCGACGACCCACCCCAGCGATCGTTGGT
>WHSY01000229.1:0-787 GCA_009379815.1 Pseudonocardiaceae bacterium | reverse complement strand
CATCCTTCGAGAAGGTACGCCCCTCCCGAAGCACATCCACAGGTTCTGATCATTGCTCCGCCAGCAGCGGCGACTGGGCCAACTACGCTGCCCACGTCAGCCGCCGAATCGACCCATAAAGGCAGGCATTCAGACAGTCCTGATATCCGACGTTGCCATAGGAAGCCGACCTCGCGGCCAAGGAAGCCGTCCTGCGACACCTGGACGATCCCAGCCCCGAACCGACAAGATTCAAACCCGGCGACCGACTCCTCGCCTTCCTGCAAGACCTCTGATTATGTGCAGCGATCGCGAGCCGGTGAACCCACAGAGAACCCCCACCATGCAGGGCGTTGGCCGACCTCACCCAGCCGAGCTGCACATAACCGCGGGCTGAGCCGAATAGGTGCTATGTGCAACTGCACATAACACGTACCTCAAGACCGACCAGGGCTGGCTCTACCTGGCCACGGTGATCGACCTGGCCACCCGGATGGTCATCGGCTGGCAGCTCGCTGAGCGAGCACATGCGCACCAGCCTCGTCGTCGACGCCTTACAGATGGGCATCGACGCCGGCCTGGTCGCCCGAGACGCGATCTTCCACAGCGATTATGCCGAGCCTTGCGTTAAGCGACAACACGACGAACTCAACCGCCTCCGCCAGCACGCCGACCGCACGTCCCCCGTCCGCCGGCTGCCCACCCCCGCCCCATCCATAGGACCATGCAGCTGACCGCACGAGCGTCCACCTCGCATACGGAGAACGTGACGTCGATCACACCTGGTTTCCAGTTCCAGGTCAGGTCG
>WHSY01000228.1 GCA_009379815.1 Pseudonocardiaceae bacterium | reverse complement strand
AACGTCTTTCGCGAGGACCTGCCGGCCGACGGCTGACCCAGCAGCAGGCGCTCGACCAGGCGCCGGCCGCGGAGGATGGCCGGTTCCGCGTCCCGAAGATCCTGGGGGAGGAAGCGTGACCATGACCGACCTGACCCGCAAGACCGCCGCCGACCTGGCGGCCTACAACCAGGCCCGGCTGTCCGAGCTGGAGCCGAAGAAGACGGGATCACTCACATGAGTGAGTACACATGGTCGGGCGGCAGCTGACGGCAGCCGAGCGGCAGGGCCAGGGGTCGCTGCGGGCCGGCGTGGCGCTGGTGGTGGCGCTGATCCTGCTGTTCGCCCGCAACGACGGGCCCGGACAAGTCGATAGCCGAGCGGATGGCGCCCTACAGCGAGGCGACGCACCGGGCCGAGCTCAAGGAGATGCTCGGCCACGAGGTGGGTGACTGGCCTCAGCTCGGTGCCGTGCGCGACACGTGCGTCGATGACGAGCGGGAATTCGCGGCCACGACGGCGGCGCTGCTACGAGGCGAGTACGGCGACAGGTGGCACCTGTCGATCAAGCACGTGTGCCGGGAGCGGCTCGGTGAGGTCGCCATGGTCGCCGAGCGACCCGCCAGGACCGCTCCGTGATTGCAGCTGGCAGCAGCCGGACAAGGGTCTGTGGGAGGTCCACACCATACGAGTTCGTGTCGCACGCCATTGTGCGCGGTATGCCCGAAGGACAGGAGGGTGACGAGCAGCAGGCGGCGGTGCCGGTGAGCAAGATGTCGTCCGATCCCGACTACTGGACCGCCGCGCAGTGCGCCGACTATGTGCACATGACCGAGAAGACGTGGCACTCGTACTCACGTCGAGGCAACCGCGGGGCCGGGCTTGAGGGCTACGACCCGGAGACCGGGTTGAAGCTGTGGCCACCGCGCTGCGGTCGTGCGCTGGCACGATGTCGAAACGGCGCCACCGAGGCCGGCGCAAGGGCAAGTTGCGCACGGGCGCGATGAAACAGCCAGGCCGCACCGAGCCTCGTTCGTCCCTGCGGCTTCAGA
>WHSY01000227.1 GCA_009379815.1 Pseudonocardiaceae bacterium | reverse complement strand
ATGTCGAGCCACCGCGTGGGGGGCTCGCTTTCCGGGATGCCGATGATGCCCGCAACAGCAGGCCACACGGGCCGAAGCACGGTCCGTTCGTGCATCAGGTCTCGGATGCGACGCCAGGACGAGAGGCCCACAACAACAAGTTCGAGGCACAGCAGGGTGATGACTAGTTCAGGCCACACAAACCACAACCAGAACCCCGCAATTACGGCACACCGCAATCCCGCACGTGCGTAACCGGGCAGGTCGTTCCACCACCCACGGCGAACCGACGTTGCGGGGCGTAGGAATGTCGCGTCGGTGCTCCGGCCGCCGACGATGATGTTGCGGCCGGACACGAACCGGAACACCAGCGTCGGTATGCCGATGACGACGGCGACGAAGATGGTGAGCTTCCAGTGCCGCAGGTCGTAGACGACCCTGCCGATGCGGCCGGTGGTCATCGGGTTACTACTCATGATGTCCTCGCGGGTTTCGTGCGTCGGCGTTCACGTTCACTCAGCCCGCCCCAAACACCGAAGCGCTCGTCATGCGCCAGGGCGTACTCCAGACAGGCATCCTGGACCGGGCAGCCCCGGCAGATGCGCTTCGCGGACCCGGTTGAGCCGCCCTTCTCCGGGAACCACAGCTCGGGATCGACCTGCGCACACAGCGCCTCTTCCTGCCAGGACAGGTCATCACTAACCAGGCCGAAGGCGTCCCAGAGGGATAGAAGCTCTGCAGCCTGCTGCTTCACTGGCATGGGTCAGCCCTCCGGGATGCGATAGATGGCGTCGACGAGCGCGGCGTGTAGCTCTGCCAGCGGCGCGAGCAACGTCGTGAGAGTGGGCGTTACGTCCGCGTGGGTGCGGAGGTAGTCACGCAGGTCGTCCACTTCGTGAGCGAGGTAGAGCAGCCGCGCCGGGGTAGCCGGGATCGTTGTCAGTTCGTCGAGCTGGACATGCAGCCAGCCGAGATGCTGCACAGCGGCCTGGCCCGTTGGTGTGGTGGCGGCATCGCTGCGGGCCAGCATCGCGGCTGGCTCGTCGGCCATCGTGGCG
>WHSY01000226.1 GCA_009379815.1 Pseudonocardiaceae bacterium | reverse complement strand
GACGTCACCAGCCTCGATGAGGGGCACCACGTTCGAGTCGTACGCGCCGGTCGTCTGCCAGTCCAGGTTCGTCTCACCCTGCTCGAGGGCAACCCGTGTTGCCCCCGCACCGTCATAACCGAACACCGGGTCGACGTTCAGGCCCAGCAACTCGTAGGCCAGGAGAAAGAGTGTGTCGACGCCTCCAGGCTCGCGCATGGCGGTCACCCAATCGATGTCGAGGGCGTTGGACCCGTCCTCCTCGATGCCGCTGTCCTGTCTGACGGAGACAACCCCGTTGTGCGGGACCCCGATGACCGGTGTCCACGTCGATGTGTCGTAACGGACCTCGGGATGGCCGAGACCTGGCAGGATCAAGTTGGAGCTCGCCGTGCACATGACCGCAGTCCCGTCGCGCGGACTCTGGAGCTCGAACTGGTTCGCTCCGAGAAGCCCCCCGCCGCCGGGGACGTTGACACCCTGGACGGTCGGCTGGCCCTCAAGCGTTCGGGAGAACCACTCCGCGAGGAAGCGGCAGTTCGCGTCCGTCCCGCCCCCGGAACCGAACGGAATGATTATCTCGACTGTCTGGCCTTCATAGAAGGCTTCCCCACCGTCCGCCGCCTCCGCGTCCGCGTCCGCGTCCGCGTCCGCGTCGGCTGGTTCACCATTGGACTCGCCGTCACCACCACACGCTGCAAGTGGCAGTGCGAGGGCGATGAGGAGAACCCCCCAATGGTTAGCTCGAAGTCTCACTGCGCTACCTCTCATCTCATCTCGAGTAGATCCCTGGACCCTACATGCTGCTACGTGCGATGCTCATCGGAATCGCGCGTGATTCAGCTTGAGGACCCCGGCGAAAGCGTCAAGACGTGCTCAGACTGGCACCGGGAGCCGAACAGTGGCAAACGCGACCGAGTCCGATCCTCTTCAACCCGCGTCGGCACAGCATTGCCATCGCATCCACCGAACCGACCACCCTCGATCAGGTCCGACCGGCCTAACGTATGACCTCTTAGGACCGCACAGACTAGGTCCGGGTGGCGCGACAGCGCAAG
>WHSY01000225.1 GCA_009379815.1 Pseudonocardiaceae bacterium | reverse complement strand
GGCGGGCTCCTGCTCGAGCAGCGCCAGCAGCGTCGTTGACGTCGACATAAGACTCACTACACGCATGGTGAATAGTGAGGGGCTGAACGGCTCAACCGAGCGGCGCAACTATGAGTGGAACGTGAACATGAGCCCGCGACAACACCTGACGAGTCGGCGCGCCAGTGTCACTCACATGCCGCATGTCGCGCTGTTCGGACCGGCCAGCGGCAACCGAGCCGCTCGCCAATGCAGTAACCATGTATAGCCGAAACGGCTGGCCAGAGACTCTAGATCAGTCCTTGGAGCGAGAGGTTATTCCACTTCGGAACTCGACGGCCATCGCTTCCAATGAAGCGTTCTCCGCCTGGACCAAGACCTTCACCGACCCGAGGCTTCGCCGCAATCGTCGACCCCGATCACCTTCGGCGGCACCATCATCGAAACCGGCACCGAGTCCTACCGCCTCAACCACAGCCGCCGCGGCACGGAGCGTCGGAGCTCGCGGGAGGGCCGTGCGGTAGCGCTTGGAGGCGCTGTGGTCACGGTAGAGGCTGATATGGAACGCGACACCCCCGCGCCATCAACAACCTCGCCCTCCAAGCACTCGTCGCCACCTACGCCACCAACAAGACCATCGTCGCGACAGACGAAACCGCCGCCCACACCGCCATCACCGAAGTCACAGCCGACTAGGGCAAGCGATGCTCCCAGTCACAAGACGAAGGACACTTAGGACATACGTGCAAATGCCTCGTGAGAATCAGTAGGGTCGTCGTCACCAAAGCAAACGCTGACGCGGCGGCATATTCCGCCGAACTGCCGTGCGATTGCAGCTCTGTACTCGCAAATACAAAGCAGACCGTTGCGGTCAAAAGGACAAACACCCTGGCGCCAACGCCCATCGAACCACATATGCGTCGCACGGGCCGGAAGATCAACAACAGCCGACACCTCGCAGTCCACTGAATAGAACGTCCATTTTAACATAGCGAAGCTCTGGTGCTGCGCCAAACACCACGCTGTGATCACGACGCTTTGCCGTTCTGCAGCGCCAGATACGCCCCGTG
>WHSY01000224.1 GCA_009379815.1 Pseudonocardiaceae bacterium | reverse complement strand
GAGCAGCTCGGGGTCTTGGTTCCATTCGGCCAGGTCGGCGGTGACGACGTCGGCGTAAACGGCTTCGAGAGCTTTGCGTTTGGCCTCGGTGGAGGCCCGTAATGGCGGAGTCGGTTATTCCAACTCTCCGAATGGGGGTGTCCGGCTCGGGTCATGGCACCCGCCGCTGTCGGTGTCCACACGGGGCTCGTTGGCAAGCCGACCCGCACCGCAGGCGCGCGAGCGCCGAGGAGCGGAAGCGGCGCGGCAGCATGGACGTTGACCCACGCGCCAGATCGCTTCCCTTCCCCGGGCGCATCTTGCATCAGAAGGGATAGTGTGATGATCTGCCCTGGTCATGCGACCGCCGCACGGTAGCGCGAGAGGGAACTCCGACCCCTCATTGACCTAGCGACCTGCGGTTTCTCGCCCGCCTGGTGCAATTCCCGAGAGTTGGCGTAGATTTCGGTGGTGGACAGGTCGACGTGGCCGAGGATGTCGCGGATGTAGGGCAGCGGAACGCCACTGTCGTAGAGGTGCATGGCCCGGCTGTGCCGCAGAATGTGTGGGCTGAGGCGAGTGTTGGCGAGCGCCGGATCGGCTGCCTGGGCTTGGTATTTGCGAAGGATCCAGGCGATTCCGCCGCGGCTGAGTTTGGAACGGTGCTGGTTGAAAAACACCGGATGATCGTCCTTGCCGGGGCTGTCCAGGTGTCGCTCGGTCAGGTAGGCGGTCAGCAGCGCCGTCGTGTTGCCGTCGATCGGGACGTGACGGGTCTTGCGTCCCTTGCCGGTCAGGGCAGCCATGGCGGGGCCGTCCAGGCGGATGTCGCGGACGGTCAGATCGGCGAGTTCTTGGACCCTGGCCGCGGTGTCGTAGAGGGTGGCCAGCAGAGTTGCGTCTCGTCTGCCGGTGCGGGTGGATCGGTCGGGTAGGGCGAGTAGCTGGCGGGTCTGCTCGACGCTCAGATGAGCCACTCCCGGCCGGTCGTGCTTGCTGGCGGCAATCGCGAGGATGTCTTGGCAGCACGCCATGCGGGCCGGGTCTTGCGATTGCATCCAGGAGAAGAACGAGTCG
>WHSY01000223.1 GCA_009379815.1 Pseudonocardiaceae bacterium | reverse complement strand
TCGAAGATGCCGCGCAGGCTCTCTTTGAGCTGGTAGGCGCGCCAGACCGCTCCGCCGGCGCGTTTGATCGCCAGCAGCGCGTCGTGCTGGCGGTCGGACAAATCCTCGGGGCGGCGCAGCAGCGCCCAGCGGGCGCCCTTGAACCGCTTCGCGGTGACGGGGTCGGCGGTGGCACGCAGCTGGTTCCAGTGGGCGCGGCGCACGACGTCGAGCTCCTTGGTGGCCAGAGCCACGACGTGGAACGGATCCCAGCAGATTACGGCTTGGGGCGCGCGCTCGACGGTGACCTTGGGGTAGGCCTTGCCCATGTCCATCGACACCGCCTGAAGCTTGTGCGCACGGGTTTGGCCGAGGGCGTCGAAGAACCGCTCGGCCGCGGCCGTGTCCTTGCCCTCGTCGGCCCACACGACGTCGCCGGTGCGGTGGTCCGCGACGATCGTCAGGTAGTTGTGCTGCTTGCGGTAGGACACCTCGTCGATGCCGATCTCGAACAGGTCGTCCAGGCGGTGGGGATCGAGCTCGTCGGCGACGACGCGGGCGATGATCTCGCCGACGGTGCGACAGTTAATCCGCACCAGCCGGGTGATCGCGGTCTTGTCCATCTTGGTCGCCAGCCAGGCGACGAGGTCCTCGACGTCGCGGGTGAACCGGGCGCCGGGGCGGGCGAACGGCACCGCCTCCACCACCACGCGGCCGCACTCCTGGCACCGCAACCGGCGCAGCAGGGCGCGCACCGTCACCTTCCATGGGCCCAGGTCCAACGCCCGCCAGGACGACGGCGACGCCTGGGTGTTGTGACGTGCCCCGGTCCTCCAGCCGCAGTGCGGGCACTCCAGGCGACGGCGGCGCAGCTTGACGTCCACGATCACGACTGCCGGCTTGAACGCGACCGCGATGACGTTGACCCCAGGCAGGCGCAAAAGACGCTTGAATGCGGTGGGAACGCGCACGGTGGAAGACCTTTCGACTCGGGCCCTTCAGACAGCCCGAATCGTGGTCCAAGCCGTGCGCGTTCCCCGTGAGGCTCTACCGGCGCCCGACCCCCGCCATGACCAGCGCCA
>WHSY01000222.1 GCA_009379815.1 Pseudonocardiaceae bacterium | reverse complement strand
TGCTCGAGGAGAACCTGCGCAGATCGCTGAAGATCGGCGGCGGCGACCCGGCGATCTTCTTCACCCGCCCGATCTCACTGGTGCTGGTCGTCGTCATCGCGCTGGGCGTGCTGCTGCCGCAGCTGGTCCGGCTGGTCCGCCGCAGACGGCTGGAGACGCAGTCGGCGGGCGCCGGCCAGGTGCGCTCCGGGGTGTGAACGATCAGTGGCCGGCCGTTGGATGTGCGTCCAGCATCGCGACGTTCTCCGGCATGGTTGTCACCCGTTAGCCGCCAGTGGTCCGAGTGAGCGAGCGGCGGACGGCCGGAAGGAGGGCGGGTGCGGGCCCGCTTCGACGTGGTGGTGGTCGGCGCCGGTCAGGCCGGTCTGGCAGTCGGCTACGAGCTCGCCAGGGCCGGCCGCGACTTCGTACTGCTCGACGGCGCCTCCCGGGTGGGCGCGGCGTGGCGGTCTCGCTGGGATTCGCTGCGGCTGTTCACGCCGGCGGCGGTCGATGGCCTGCCCGGCAAGGCATTCCCCGCCGGCCGCAACTACCGGCCGACGAAGGACGAGATGGCCGACTTCCTCAAGGAGTACGCGCGCACGTTCGACCTGCCGTTGCGGCTGGCGAGCACGGTGCGGCGGGTCTTCCGCGACGGCTACGAGCTCGTCGCGGAGACCAGCGGTGGCCGCGTCGCCGCGCCCGAGATGGTGATTGCGACGGGCCCGTACACGGTGCCACGCGTCCCGTCGTTCGGCCGGCTGCTCGATCCGCGGGTGCGCCAGCTGCACTCGATCGACTACCGGAACCCCGGCCAGCTGCGCGACGGTGGCGTGCTCGTGGCCGGCGCCGGCAACTCCGGTGGCGAGATCGCCGTGGACGTCGCCGCGACGCACCGCACCTGGCTGTCCGGCAGGGACACCGGGTACGTGCCGTTCGACGTCGACGCGTCGCTCTATCAGCTGCTCGGCAGGCTGCGAACCGACCGGCTGCCCGGCCGCGCGATCGCCGGCTGGCTCGCCGGCAGCGGCACTCCCCTCGTGCGGATCGGCGCACCCGACCTCGCCGCCGCGGGAATCGAGCGCGTCGCCCGGGTGGCCGGTGTGACCG
>WHSY01000221.1:312-1090 GCA_009379815.1 Pseudonocardiaceae bacterium | reverse complement strand
TCGCAGGCGCTGCCGGGGCTGCCGGACCTGCGCGCCGAGCAGGTCCGGCCGCTGCTGGAGGGGCTGACCGACCGGCTCATCGAGCGGTGCCCGCGGCTAACTGTTCCGGACGACACCAGCGACCTTCCCGCGGCCTACCTGCTGGCGAATGGGGCGTCATCGTTCGAGCGGCCCGGTTCGGCCCTGTACGCCACCCCGGGGCAGGTGGCCGGCGTGTACGCGCTGCGCCGCGCCGCCGTCGAGCGCGGCGCCGCGACCGTCGACCCCGACCGCGCCGCCGCCGAGGACGAGCAGCCGCTCGGGGACGCGGTGGACCGTGGTGATGTCGCGGTTGTCCCAGGCCCCGACCGCGTCAAGCCCGTCGACCGGTGGGAACGCAGCCCGCGAGCCGGTGGCGAGCACGACCGCCCGGGCGGCCTCCAGGGTGCGGCGCGAGCCGCCGGCGAGCTCGACCTCGACGCGCCGCTCGCCGGCGAGCCGCCCGACACCGCGGACCAGGTCGGCGCCGGCACCCTCGAGCCAGGCGACCTGGTGCTTGTCGTCCCAGTCGCTGGCGAACGCGTCGCGGCTCTTGAACGCGGCCGCGGCGTCGACCGTGCCGGTCACCGCGGGCGCGGCGGCGGGCACGCGGCGCGCCTCGGCGAGCACTTCACCGGGGCGCAGCAGCGCCTTGCTCGGCATGCACGCCCAGTAGGAGCACTCGCCTCCCACGATCTCGCGTTCGACCACCGCGACCGACAGCCCGTGGCCGCGGGCGTAGCCGGCGGCGTTCTCCCCG
>WHSY01000221.1:0-302 GCA_009379815.1 Pseudonocardiaceae bacterium | reverse complement strand
CACGATCACGTCGTAGCGGTCACTCATGTCGTCTCCCGCGTCCCTCGATGGCAAGGACTCTCAATTGGCAACCCCATGGGCGCCGTCAGGCTTCCACTGGCCCCTTTCCTCAACCGCCTCCGTAGCCGGTCGGTCGGTCAGGAAGGGTTACCCCGCCGTGCCGGACGGCGATGATCAGCGCGAGCAACGGCGGCGTCACGAAGAGCAGCGACAGGGCCGAGGCCACCTGCGGGTCAGGAGCGACGAACGGCAGCAGCACGAGCGGGAGCATCGGGATGCCGCCGCCGACCGCGATGCTCGTG
>WHSY01000220.1 GCA_009379815.1 Pseudonocardiaceae bacterium | reverse complement strand
CGCGCACGTGGAAAATCCGCTGTGACCAGCGGGTTTTCTGTTTTCCAAGGTCCTTTGCGGCTTGTGGTGTTGATCTTCATCCACAGTCTTATCCACAAGCGGTGTTAGCTTCTGCCGCATGTCAACGTCCAAGCGGCACAGGCGCGGCAGCATCCGTCGTATGGGAGCCCTGCTCCAGGTCCGGGTTTCGGCCGGTACGGACCCGGCGACGGGTGAGCGGATCGTGCTCACCGAGTCGGTGCCCATCGAGAACCCCGGCAGCGCGAGGTCCGAGCGGGCGGCCGAGCGAAAGGCGGACAAGGTCCTGACCCGCCTTCAGGCTGAAGCTGACTCGCTGAAGGTCGCACGGACGAAGTCGACGCTGTGCACGTTGCTGGACAAGTGGTTGCCGCAGCACGAGCTTGACGAGACAACGCGGATGAACTACGAGTCGCAGATCCGCAACTACATCAAACCGGCGCTGGGCGAGGTCCCGCTTGCGTTGCTGGTGCGTGAGTCCTCGCCGCGCCTGGAGGCGTTCTACGCGGATCTGCGCCGGTGCCGGCAGCGGTGCAGCGGCCGTCCGTTCGTGGAGAAGCACACTGTCGAGGGTTCGCATGACTGCCGTCGCGAGGGCTGCCAGCTTCACGAGTGCAAGCCCTACGCTGCCTCCAGCATCCGGTCGGTGCACGCGATCATCTCCGGTGCCCTCACAGCGGCTGTGCGGTGGGGCTGGATCCCGTACAACCCGGCGCCGGCGGCGCGGCTGCCGTCCAAGAAGCGGCCCAAGCCCAGCCCGCCGGCGGCTGAGCAGATGGCACACATCGTTGAAGCGGCTTGGCATGCGGATCAGTGGTGGGGGCTGTTCATCTGGCTGTCTGCGGTAACCGGCGCCAGGAGGGGTGAGGTCGTCGCTCTGCAATGGTCCGACATCGACCTCGACAAGGGAATGATCCGGCTCGACGAGAACTACGTCCGAGGACCCAATGGGATGCTGATCAAGGATCCCAAGGACCATCAGATGCGCTACGTATCGGTGGACACGGTCACTGTAGACCTGATTCGGCGGCATAAGGCTGATTGCGCTCGTCAGCTGCTCGCTCTCGGAATCCCGCTCACCGGTGCATGCTGG
>WHSY01000021.1 GCA_009379815.1 Pseudonocardiaceae bacterium | reverse complement strand
CTCGCGCAGGGAGCGTCGGGAGAAGTCCGCCTGATCTCCGGTCAGCCGACTGGTTCAAGCTCGCCACGCGCACGCATGGGGTGGCTGGACCGCTCGCCGTGCCACCCGCTTCCCGCGTAATGGCAACCCGTCACCGGATCAGTGCGTGTCGTTGTGCGACAGGGTGGCTCGTGCCATACCTTGCGGTGTAGATCGTACCCGGAGGTGTGCCCATGAGCCTGGCCGTCCCGTCGTTCCTCGACCGCAACGGGCCGCGGTGGGCGATGTTCATCGCGACGGTCTGTTTCTCCGCGGGCTTCCTCATCTCGGCATTCGGCGTCTCCCTCGAGCAGTACTGGCTGGTCGTGTTCGGCTACGGGGTGGTCGGCGGCATCGGATTGGGTATCGGCTACATCTCCCCGGTCTCGACACTGATCAAGTGGTTCCCCGACCGTCCCGGCATGTCCACCGGCATCGCCATCATGGGATTCGGCGGGGGCGCACTGATCGCCTCCCCGTGGTCGGCGGGGATGTTGTCGGCGTTCGGCCGCGATGTGGCCGGCATCTCGCAGACCTTCCTCGTGCACGGCCTCGTCTATGCGGTGTTCATGACCATGGGGATCCTGCTCATCCGGGTACCGCCGGAGGGTTGGCGACCCGCGGGCTGGACGCCGCCGGGCGCGACCGACCACGCCTCCAGGCCGAGGATGATCACTACCGCGGACGTGTCGGCGAACAATGCGCTGAAGACGCCCCAGTTCTGGCTGCTCTGGGTGGTGCTGTGCTTGAACGTCACCGCGGGGATCGGCATTCTGGAGAAGGCGGCTCCGATGATCAGGGACTTCTTCGCGAACACCTCGTCGGCGGTCGGCATTGCCGCGGCGGCGGGCTTCGTGTCGCTGGTGTCGCTGGCCAACATGAGCGGGCGCTTCGTCTGGTCCAGCACCTCTGACCTGGTCGGGCGCAAGAACATCTACCGGATGTACCTGGGTCTCGGCGCGCTGCTCTACCTGACCATCGCGCTGGCGACGAACTCGTCGCTGATCCTGTTCGTGCTGTGCGCCATGCTGATCATCTCGTTCTACGGCGGCGGGTTCGCGACGGTTCCCGCCTACCTGAAGGACCTCTTCGGCACATACCAGGTCGGCGCGATCCACGGCCGGTTGCTCACCGCATGGTCGGCCGCGGGCGTGTTCGGTCCGCTGATCATCAACTATATCGCTGACCGGCAGGAGGCGGCCGGAGCATCCGGACCGGCGCTCTACACGCTGTCGCTGTACATCATGATCGGCTTGTTGGTGATCGGGTTCGTCTGCAACGAGCTGATCAGACCGGTATCCGAGATCTACCACGAACCGACCGACCGCGTGGAGCAGGCGAGGACGGAGGCCACAGCGTGACGGAGACCAACCGAGCGCTCGTGATGCTGGTCGTGTGGACCTGGGTGGGTGTGCCGTTCGCCTTCGGGGTCTACGGGCTGATCGTCAGGGTGGTCCCACTGTTCACCGGGTAGGTGCACGGCAGGCTCACCGAGGCTCTGCTCGGACGACTCCGGGCACGGACGGCACGCGCGGGTGCGCCTAGCATCGAGGTATGACCGCAGGGATCGTGCTCGCCGGTGGGCGCTCGGCGCGAATGGGGACGCCCAAGGCGGCGCTGGAGTGGCACGGCTCCACGCTGCTCCGGCGCACCACCGGGCTGCTCGCCCGCACTGTCGACGGCCCCGTCGTCGTGGTGCGTGCACCCGGCCAGCAGCTGCCAGAGGTCGGTCCATCCGTGGAGGT
The DNA here is from genome assembly GCA_009379815.1 of Pseudonocardiaceae bacterium. Classification (GTDB taxonomy): domain Bacteria; phylum Actinomycetota; class Actinomycetes; order Mycobacteriales; family Pseudonocardiaceae; genus WHSY01. Next base: position 57,748 of record WHSY01000021.1, on the reverse strand, counting down.
CGTCGACGATCCTGCCGAGGGGCTCGGCCCGCTGCAGGGCCTCGCGGCGGGACTGGCCGCGGTGGCCGGGCACGCTGATGTGGCATTCGTCTGCTCGACCGACCTGCCGTTCCTTCATCCCGCATTCGTCCGGAGGGTGCTGGCCGCCGTGGACGAGCAGGCCGATGTGGTGCTACCCAGGGCGCGCGGATACCCCCAGCCGCTGGCCGCTGCCTACCGCACGGCGCTGGCCCCGCTGGTCGACAAGCTGGTGGCTGCCGAGCGGCTGCGCCCGGCGTTCCTGTTCGAGGAGACCCAGGTGACGCGCCTCGACGACGCGGCGCTGCTGGCCGAGCCGGTGCTCGCCGCCCTCGACCCGCAGCTCGACTCGGTGTGCAACATCAACGAGCCCGCCGACTACGAGACCGCCCGGGCTCGTCCGGCGCCGGAGGTGACCGTGCAGCGCTACGGCGCGCTGGCCACCGGCGACGGTCACCGCGGGCCCCGCAGCGTCCGCGCCGCCACGCTCGCCGCAGCGGCCGCGGCCGCCGACCTGGCGCTCGACCGGCACGTGGTGGCCGCCCTCAACGGTGACCAGATCAGCCGCGACGCAGAACTCCCCCTGGCCACGGGGGACACCGTGGCCTTCCTCTCGGCGGATGCGGGAGGGTGAGCACATGACGGCAGGCGGGTACTTCGGGCAGGCACTGGTCGTCGACGTCACCGACGGCACGGCCGAGACGCTGCCGCTGACCGACGAGGTGCTGCGGGGCTACCTCGGCGGTGCCGGTCTCGGGACGTGGCTGATGCACCGGTTGGCACCGCAGGGTGTCGAGCCGCTGGGACCTGGTGCGCCGCTGGCCTTCGTGTTCTCCCCCCTGGTCGGTACGCCGCTGACCACCAGCGCGAAGTTCGCCGTGGTCGCCAAGTCCCCGCTGACAGGGCTGCTCAACGACGCGCTGGCGTCGAGCCAGTTCGCCATCTCGGGCAAGCTGACCGGCAACGACGCGATCGTGGTGCACGGTCGCGCCGCCGGCCCGTCCGTACTGCTGGTCGACGGAGACGGCGCGCGGCTGGTCGAGGCAGGCGACACCTGGGGCACCTCGGCGGCCGAGGCCGAGTCCCGGCTGGGCGAGCGGCTGGGCCGTGGCTGGCGAATCGCCTCGATCGGTCCCGCGGGGGAGCGGGGGGTGTGCTACGCGACGCTGTCGCACGACGGGCGCCACGCCGGGCGCGGCGGCCTGGGCGCCGTGCTGGGTGCCAAGAACATCAAGGCCGTCGCGGTGCGGGCAGCCACCAAGGTGGCTCCCGCTGACCAGGATGCGGTGCTGGTCGCGGCCCGTGACCTGCGGGAGCGCTCGTTCGGGCAGGCCACCGCGAAGTACCGCGAGCTGGGCACGCTGGCCAACCTGCTGGCGTTCAACGCGATCAACACGCTGCCCACCCGCAACTTCACCGCCGCCACCTTCACCGACGCGCCGCGGCTGGCCGCCGAGGACCTCGCCGAAGCACGCGGCGTGGCGCGCAACAGCTGTGCGTCCTGCACGATCGGCTGTGAGCACATCTACCAGACCAAGGGTGGCGGGCAGGCCCGCGTGGAGTACGAGAACGTCTTCGCGCTCGGGCCGATGTGCGGGGTGTCCGATCCCGACGACGTGCTCGCCGCGTCCGCCCGCTGCGACGAGCTGGGCCTGGACACCATCTCCGCGGGGGGCACCATCGCCTGGGCGATGGAGTGCGCCGAGCGCGGCCTGATCGACGCACCGTGGCTGCGCTTCGGTGACGGCGCGGCACTGCTGCGCGCGCTCGACGAGATCGGCTCCGGCGAGGGGCTCGGTGAGCTGCTGGCGCAGGGTTCGCGGCGGGCGGCCGAGCTGGTGGGTGGCGGCTCGGAGGATTTCGCGCCGCACGTCAAGGGTCTGGAGCTGCCCGGCTACGAGCCCCGCACGCTGCAGGCGATGGCGCTCGGTCTGGCGGTCAACGCGCGCGGCGCCGATCACAACCGGTCGGGTGCATATGAGGCTGACCTGTCGGGCGAGCACGACCGGTTGGCGGGTGGTGCGGCGCACGTGACCGCCGCGATCGGCACCGAGGACCGGGCCGCGATCATGGACTCGCTCATCCTGTGCAAGTTCCTGCGGGGGGTGTTCACCGACCCGTTCGACGAGTGGTCCGCGCTGCTGGCGTCGGTCACCGGCTGGGACGTCGACGGTGCCGAGCTCGCGGCCACCGCGCAGCGGATCGTACTCGCCAAGCGGATGTTCAACCTGCGTGAGGGCTGGACGCCTGCCGACGACTGGCTGCCGCAACGGTTGCTGTCCGAGCCGGTCGAGGTGGGCGAGCGGACCGCGGTGTTGAGCCCGGAGCGGCTGCGCGCGATGGTCGACAGTTATTACGCAGCCCGCGGTCTCGACGGTGCCGGCTGTCCGGATGAGGCGGCGACGGCGGATCTGCGCCTGGACAATTGCATACTGTCTACGAGAGGATGGATGCCGTGACTGCCACGTCTGCTGTACCGACCGAGAGCACCGTCGTACCGGCGACGGTGACGTTGTCGGTGGATGGTCGTGAGATCACCGTGCCGGAGGGGACGACGATCTGGACGGCGGCACGCGATGTGGGCATCGATATCCCGGTGTTGTGTCATGACGAGCGTTATGACCCGGTCGGGGTGTGCCGGATGTGCGTGGTCGACACGGGTGGGCGGGCTTATGCCGCGGCGTGTGTGCGGCCGTGTGAGCAGGGGATGGAGGTGGCCACGACCTCTGCGGCGCTGGACCGCAGTCGGGCGGTGCTGACGGAGCTGCTGGTGGCTGACCAGCCGCCCCGTGAGCGCGATCCGAAGCAGATCAGCACCGCCGACAACATGCTGCTCGAGCTGGCCGACCGCTACGGCGTCGAGGCGGGCGCCGCGTCGAACGGGTCGGTGGGGTCGGGTGGGGCCGCGCCGTTGCCGTGTGGTTCGGGTCGTGGGACCGATGACTCCAACCCGGTGATCGCGGTCGATCACGATGCGTGCATCCTCTGCGATCGTTGTGTGCGCGCGTGTGACGACATTCAGGGCAACGATGTCATCGGCCGGTCGGGTAAGGGCTATGACACGCGCATCGCCTTCGACCTCAACGATCCGATGGGTGCGTCGTCGTGTGTCACGTGCGGGGAGTGCGTGGCGGCGTGCCCGACGGGGGCGCTGACCAACAAGCCGATCAACAACATCCCGATCCGGCCGCGTGAGCAGCTCGAGCAGGTCGACTCGGTGTGCCCGTACTGCGGGGTGGGCTGCGCGTTGACCTTCAACGTCGACCGCGAGCGTGGTGCGATCTCGTTCGCCGAGGGCCGTGACCAGCCCGGCTCGCAGGGGCGGTTGTGCGTCAAGGGGCGTTACGGTTGGGACTACGCGGCGTCGCCGCAGCGGTTGACCATGCCGCTGATCCGGCGGGAGGGCTCGTATCCGAAGGGTGCGCTGTCGGCCGACGTGCGCGCCGAGCAGGAAGGCGGCGGCGACGGCCAGGACAAGCGCAACCGCAAGCCCGGTGGGCTGGTGCCCTACGAGGAGGTGCTGCCGCACTTCCGGGAGGCCTCCTGGGAGGAGGCGCTCGACCTGGTCGCGCGGCGGCTGACCGGGATCCACGGCGAGAGCGGGCCGGCCGGGATCGCGGGTTTCGGTTCGGCGAAGTGCTCCAACGAGGAGGCTTACCTGTTCCAGAAGCTGATCCGCACCGGGTTCGGCAGCAACAATGTCGACCACTGCACCCGGCTGTGTCACGCCTCGTCGGTGGCCGCGCTGTTCGAGGGCATCGGTTCCGGCGCGGTGTCGACCACCTACGGCGACGTCACCAACTCCGACGTCGCGATCATCACCGGTAGCAATGCCACCTCCAACCACCCGGTCGCGTCGTCGTTTTTCAAGCAGGCTCACCGGCGCGGCACGAAGATCATCTACATTGATCCGCGTGCCAGCACGGTCGCCGATCACGCCGACATCTTCTGCCAGATCAAGCCGGGCACCGACGTCGCGTTCTACAACGCGGTCATGCACGAGATCATCCGGCTCGGGCTCGTCGACAGCGAGTTCGTCGCCGAGCGCACGTCGAACTACGACGAGCTGGCGGCCACGGTGGCCGACTACCCGCCGGAACGCGCCGCGCAGATCACCGGCGTGGACGCTGCGACGATCACCGAGATCGCCCGGATCTGGGGCGAGGCCGGTGCGGGGATCATCTTCTGGGGGATGGGCATCTCGCAGCACACCACGGGTACCGACAACGCGCGCTGCCTGATCGCGCTGTGTGCGATCACCGGCAACGTGGGCAAGCCCGGCGCCGGGCTGCACCCGCTGCGCGGTCAGAACAACGTGCAGGGCGCCTCGGACGTCGGGCTGATCCCGATGTTCTACCCCGACTACCAGAACGCCGATTCCGCCGAGGTGCGGCAGCGCTTCGAGCGGGCCTGGGGCGTGACCGGTCTGAACCCGGAGAACGGGCTGACCGTGACCGAGATCATCGGCTCGGTGCTCGAGGGTGGCGTGCGCGGGATGTACATGATGGGGGAGAACCCCTTCCTGTCCGACCCGAACATCAACAAGGTGCGCAAGGCGCTGGCCGCGCTGGACTTCCTGGTCGTGCAGGACATCTTCGTCACCGAGACGGCCGAGTTCGCCGATGTGATCCTGCCGGCGTCGTCGTATCTGGAAAAGGACGGCACCTACACCAACACCGACCGGCGGGTGCAGCTCGGGCGAACCGTGCTCGACCGGCCCGGCCAGGCGCGGACCGACTGGGAGATCGTGTGCGACATCGCCCGCCGGGTGGGCCTGGACTGGACCTACACCTCGCCGCGGGAGGTCTTCGACGAGATGGTCTCGGTGATGCCCAACTACGCCAACCTGTCCTACGACAACCTCGGCGGCACGGGCAAGCTCTATCCCAACGCCGACCCGGAGCACTCCGACGGCAGCGTCGTGCTCTTCGACGAGCGGTTCAACACCGGTGACGGGCTGGCGCACCTGGTGCCGGCGCAGTGGCTGCCCGCCCGCGAGCTGCCCGATGCCGAGTACCCGCTGGTGCTCAACACCGGGCGGCTGCTCGAGCATTGGCACACCGGCTCGATGACCAGGCGCTCCTTCGCGCTGGACTCCATCGCGCCCCACCCCGAGGTCTACCTGTCCGGTAAGGACGCCGCCGATCTCGGCGTCGCCGACGGCGACACGGTGCGGGTGTCCTCGCGGCGCGGCCGCATCGAGCTGCGGCTGCGGGTCTCGCACCGCGAGGCCCCTGGCAACTGTTTCATCCCGTTCCATTTCCGGGAGGCGGCGGCGAACCTGCTCACCACCGACGAGATCGACCCGTTCGGGAAGATCCCCGAGTTCAAGTTCTGCGCGGTGCGCATCGAGCCCGTCACCACCGCAGCGGCGACCACCGCCGCGACCCCGGTCGGGGGTCTGTGATGGCCCCGCGCGCGACGGTGCCCGGCGTCGAGGCACGCAACGGGAAGGTCACCGGCCCGAGCCTGATCCCCGCGCTGCACGCGATCCAGTCCGAGCACGGCTGGCTGCCGCGCGAGGAGCTCGTCTCGCTCGCGCGGCAGCGGCGCAGGCCGCTCTACGAGATCGAGGGCCTGGTCTCGTTCTACCCGCACTTCCGCACCGAGCCACCGACCGCGGTGACGGTCGGGGCGTGTCACGACCTGACGTGCTGGCTGCGCGGCTCGCAGCAGCGGATCGAGGCGCTGCGGGAGCGCTACGGCGAGCAGGCCGACGTCGAGCTGACGGAGGTGTCGTGCCTGGGCCGCTGCGACATCGCCCCCGCCGTGGCCGTCGACGAGCAGCCCGCACCGGCCGACGACACCGACTCGCTGGTTGCTGCGGCCCGGTCCGGCACGCTGGCCCCGGCGGCGCCCACCCCCTCCGGGCGCACCCAACCGTGGCCCAACGACCCGTACGGCGACGGCGAGCCGCGCTACCGGGTGCTGCGCGCGCTGCTGGCCGGCTCGCTGTCACCGCGCGGGGTGATCTCGACGCTGGTCGACTCCGGGTTGCGGGGCATGGGCGGCGCCGGGTTCCCCACCGGCAAGAAGTGGGGGCTGGTCGCCGATCAACCGGCCGGGGTCAAGTACGCGATCTGCAACGCCGACGAGTCCGAGCCCGGCACCTTCAAGGACCGCCAGATCATGGCCGACCAGGCCCACCTCGTGCTCGAGGGGCTGCTGATCGGGATGGTGTGCACCGGCGCCGAACAGGGCTGGGTCTTCATCCGCCACGAGTACGGGCCCGAGTCGGCCGTGCTGGACGCCGAGATCGAAGCACTGCGGGCCGAAGGACTGATCGGCGACGACGCCGCCGGCAGCGGCCTGACCCTGCAGGTCGAGATCTTCACCTCCCCCGGCGGCTACATCCTCGGCGAGGAGACCGCGCTGCTCGAGTGCATGGAAGGCCACCGCGGCGAGCCCCGCAACAAGCCACCCTTCCCCGGCGTCTATGGCCTGTGGGGCCGTCCCACGCTGATGAACTCGGTCGAGACCCTCGCCGACGTCCCGGTCATCGTCGAGCGCGGCGCCGACTGGTGGACCGCCCAGGGCATCGGCGACTCGGTGGGGTGGAAGTTCTTCGCCGTGTCCGGGCAGGTCACCCACCCGGGGATGTACTGCGTGCCGATGGGCACCACCGCCCGGGCGCTGCTCGACGAGGCCGGCGGCATGACCGGCGGCGCGGCGCTACAGGCGATCCAGCCCGGCGGCGCGTCGTCGAACTTCCTCGGGCCCGAGCAGCTCGATGTTGCGCTGGACTTCGCCACGCTCGCCGATGCCGGCTCGATGCTCGGCTCCGGAGCGCTGGTCGCCGTCGCCGAGGGAACCGACCTACTCGCCGCCGCGACCAACGTGCTGCGCTTCTTCCGCGACGAGTCCTGCGGCAAGTGCGTGCCCTGCCGGGTCGGCTCGACCAAGGCACACACCCTGCTGACCGATGCGCTGCACACGCAGACCCCGGCCAACGGCGGGCTCGACGCGGCCGGCACCGCGCGGATCACCGAACTCGAAGAGGTGATGCGCAAGACATCCATCTGCGGACTCGGCCAGGTCGCACTCGGGCCGGTGGTCAGCGTGCTCGGCATGGACCGCGGCGGCGCCGTCGCCCGCCCGCAACCCCGGGCCTCGCAGGACGCCGACCCACACCAGCAGGGCGAGCACGAGCAGGGGTGAGCCGGGAGTTCTTCACCACCCGCACCGTCGCGGAGGCGTTGCGTGACTTCGCCCCGTCCCGGCGGACGGGCCGCGAGACCGTCGCGCTCGCCGAGGCGCTCCGGCGCGTGCCGGCCGAGCCGGTCACCTCGCCGTCCGCGCTGCCGGGCTTCGCCCGCGCGACAGTGGACGGCTACGCGGTGCGGGCCGCCGACACCTACGGGGCCTCCGAGGGGTTGCCGTCCTACCTCGACATCACAGGTGCGGTGCGGATGGGGGCCGCGCCGGCCGTCGCGGTAGGGCCTGCGACCGCGGTGCTCATGCCCACCGGCGGGGTGCTGCCCGAGGGCGCGGACGCCGTGGTGATGGTCGAGTACACCAGCGAGACCATGCCCGGGACCGTCGAGGTGGTCCGCCCGGTCGCCCCCGGCGACGGGCTGGTGCGCGCCGACGAGGACGTCACGGCCGGTGCGGTCCTCGTGCCCGCGGGCCGCCCGCTGCGGGCCCAGGATCTCGGCATGCTCGCTGCGGCGGGGGTGACGTCGGTGCCGGTGCACGCGTGCCCCCGGGTGGTGATCCTGTCCACCGGGGACGAGGTGGTGGCGCCGGAGACGGCGACGCTGTCACCGGGGCAGGTTCGTGACGCCACCGCATCCGCACTGGCCGGGCTGGTGCTCGAGGCGGGCGGATCACCCGTGCTGTCGGGCATCGTGGCCGACGAGCCGCACGCACTCTCGGCGGCGCTGCGCGCGGCGGTGGCCGATGCCGACCTCGTCGTCGTGTCCGCCGGGTCGTCGGTGGGCGCGCGCGACGGCACCGCGGAGGCCGTCGCCGGGCTGGGCGAGCCGGGGATCTACTGCCACGGCCTGGCGATCAAGCCCGGAAAGCCCACGCTGCTCGCCGAGTGCGGCGGGGTTGCGGTGATCGGACTGCCCGGCAACCCGCTGTCGGCGCTGGTGGTGTTCCGGCTGGTGGGGATGCCGCTGGTGCGCCGGGGGGGTGGCGTTGCGGCGGCACCGGTCGAGCCGGTGGTGCGCGCCCGGCTGTCCCGCGCGCTGGCCTCGGCAGCCGGGCGCCTCGACATCGTGCAGGTGACGCTGAGCGACGGGCCGGACAAGCCCACCGCCACGCCACTGTTCGGCGCGTCGGCGCTGCTGTCGATCTTGACCTCCGCCGACGGCTACCTCGTGGTGCCCGAGGAGGCCACCGGTCTCGACACCGATACCGAGGTCGACGTCACGCTGTACCGATAGCCGCAGGGTCGCGCCCGAGCCGCTACCCGGCCGCCGCGTCGTGAGCGCGCGCACTCGTGACATCTGTCATTGCGGCACGTGACCAGCCCACCCCGAACTCGTGCAGCTCGGCACTGTCGCGCGCGACGCGCGGTCCGCATGATGGTTGTACACACGACGAGCACCGGTGATCACACCGGGCGGATGCGAGCGCAGCGCGGATCGGGGGCACCCATGGCCGATGAGCGACTCACGTTGCCCGAGGAGCTGCTGCTGCTCGGCTGGAACGACGAGCGGGGACGCAACCGCTCGACGGAGAACCCGAACATGCTGGTCGCGGGTGCCACCGTGCTGGAGCTCGCGCTGCGCGGGGCCGTCACGATCGAGCGCCACCGCCTGCAGGCCACCGACGCACACACCGGCCACCCGGCCCTCGACCGGGTGCTGGCCGAGATCCGTGCCCGTCACAGACCGCGTACCACCAAGGCCTGGGTCCGGCGCCTGGGCAGCCGCGGCCGGCTGCGCACCATGGTGCTGGGGCAGCTCGTGGATCGCGGGATCCTGCAACGAGACACGCGGCGCGTGCTCGGCATCGTGCCGGTGACCCGCCATCCGGTGGTCGACCGCACCCGGGTCGGTGAGCTGCGCGGGCGTGTGACGCGGGTGCTCACCGATGCCGAACCGGTCTCGGACCCACGCGACGCGGCGCTCGGGGGTCTCGTTCATCCGGCGGGCTGGAAGCTGCTGCGTCGCCTGGTATCCGGTGAGCAGCGCCGCGACGCGCGCCGGCGCGCCAGGGCGCTGTCGAAGGGCGAGGCGGTCAGCGCCGACGTCGCCAAAGCGATCGGCGACGCGAACGCAGCGACGATGGCCGCGGTCGCCGGTGCGGCGGCCGCGTCCTCGTCCGGGGGCTCGTAGCCGTCGCGGCACGCCCGCCGGTGTCCCTGAGCTCGACGCCGTGGGGCTGATCGGGCGTGCGAGCCCCCGCGGCGTCGAGCTCAGGGACGCGCCGGGGCGACAAGATCGGCAGCGTCGTGCACCGTGCGCGACCGTTCCGCCGCAACGGCGACGGCGACCGTAGCGCCTGGTGTGATCCCGTCCGGAGCTTCGCCGGTGACCAGGCAGGCCAGTGAACCGGCGTCGGTGCTCACGTCGATGCGAGTGACACCACCGAGCGGGACGGTGCGGTCCACGCGACCGCGTGTCACGAACGTGTCCGGCGGTGGGCTGTCGCCGGGTGGTACCGGTGTGCAGTGTTCCGGCCGGGCGACCACGGTGCCGCGCAGCCCGGTGAGCTCCGGGGGCAGGACGTTGGTGAAGCCCACGAGCCGGGCGCAGTCGGCGTCGGCCGGCTGGTCCAGCACCGTCGAGGTCGCGCCGATCTGGCGCAGCGACCCGTCCACCAGCAGGGCGGTGCGATCGGCCAGTGCCGCCGCCTCGTCCCGATCATGGGTCACGAGGATCGTTGCGGTGCCGAGATCGGCGAGCACGACCTGCAGGTCTGCGATCAGGTCGGTGCGGGTGGTGGCGTCGAGTGCGGCGAACGGTTCGTCGAGGATCAGCACCCGGGGGCCGACCGCCAGCGCGCGGGCGAGCGCCACGCGCTGGGTCTCCCCACCGGAGAGGCCACGGGCATCCCGGTCGGCGAGATCGGCTGCACCGAGCCGGTGCAGCCACGGCTCGGCGCGCCGCAGTGCCTCGGCCCGGCGCAACCCACGCATCACCAGTCCGCTGGCCGCGTTGGCGGCCACGGTCCCGCGGCGCAGGATCGGGCGCTGCAGCACCGCGGCGACCGCCGACCGCACCGCGGCCCGGATCGCGGGGCGGCCGTCGAGCAGCACGGTGCCGCGCTCCCGCGACGTCAGCAGCGCCAGCGCTCTGACCAGCGTGGACTTGCCGGCGCCGTTGGCACCGAGCACCGCCAGCGTCTCGCCTGCCCCGACGTCGAGCGCATCCACCGACAGGATCGTGCGGCCACCGGCGCGGACGGCCAGGTCCCGGCACCCGATCCGGGGCGTCACCGGGCGGCCCGTGGTTGTGTCGATCGGCGTTGTGCTGCCAGCGTGAGACCGAGGTTCACCGCGAACGCCAGGCCCAGCAGCACCATGCCGAAGGCGATGGCCAGCGCGAACTCCCCCCGGCTGGTGGCCAGCACGGCAGCGGTGGTCAGCACCCGCGTCTGGCCCTCGATGTTGCCCCCCACCATCATCGCCGCGCCGACCTCGCTGACCACCGCGCCGAAGCCGGCCATCCCCGCTGCGAGCAGCGGCAGCCGTGCCTCGACCAGCAGCGCGCCGAACGCCCGCAGCCGGGTCGCGCCGAGCGCCGCCATCTGGGTGCCGAAGTCCGGGTCCACCTGCTGCAGTGCCGCGGCCACCAGCGCGGTCACCACCGGGGTCGCGATCGCCGCCTGTGCGATGATCATCGCGGTGGGGGTGTAGAGCAGCCCGAACGCGCCGAGCGGTCCGCTGCGCCACAGCAACACCGTCACGAACAGACCCATGACCACCGGTGGCATCCCCATCCCGGTGTTGGCGGCGGCCAGCGCGATCCGTCGGCCGGGGAAGCGCCGCAGCGCGACCAGCGCACCCAGTGGAAGCCCGGCGGCGAGCGCGACCAGCGTGGCGGTGGCCGACACCCGCAAGGTGAGCAGCGTGATCTGACATGTGCCGGAGTCGCCGGTGACCAGCAGCCGCAAGGCATCCGCGATGCCTTCGCCCAGGACGTCCACGTCAGCTCGTCAACTCCGAGACGGACTTGCCCGCGTCGGGCACGAACAGCGGCCGGCCGTACTCGCGGACCCCGAAGCCGGCGATGATCTTCTGCGCGCGCGCGGAGACGAGCCAGTCCGCGAAGGCGGCCGCCCCCTCCTCGCGCACCGAGTCACCGGCGGCGGTGGTCATCTCGATCACGTGGTAAGGGTTGAGCAGGCCGGGGTCCCCCTCGACGAGCACCTCGAGATCCAGCGTGTCGCGCAACGCGAGGAAGGTGGCCCGGTCGGTGAGTGTGTAGCCACGCTTCTCGCTGGCCACTCGCAACGTCGCGGCCATGCCCTGCCCGGTGGACTGGTACCACCCGCCGGACGGGCTGATGCCGGCCTGCTCCCACAGCGCGAGCTCCTTCTTCTCGGTGCCGGAGTCGTCGCCCCGGGAGACGAACAGCTGCCGCGCACCCGCGATGCCGCCCAGCGCGTCCGCCGCAGCCTCGTCCCGGATGCCGGCAGGGTCGGTCGCGGGCCCGACGAGCACGAAGTCGTTGTGCATCACCAGCAGCCGCCGCCCGGTGGTTCCGGTGGCGACCAGCTTCTTCTCCGCGGGCGGCGCGTGCACCAGCAGCACATCGACCTCACCACGGCGGCCCAGCTCCAGCGCCTGCCCGGTACCGACCGCGATCGGCTTGACCTGCCAGCCGGTGTCGGCGGTGAAGGCGGGCAGCAGCTCTTCGAGCAGCCCCGAGTCCTGGGTGCTGGTCGTGGTCGCCAGGATCAGCGAGCGCTCGTCGCCGGGCCCCGCAGCCTGCCCCGGGCTACCGCATGCGGCGGCCACCAGGCCGAGCGTGGCGAGGAGCAGCAGCAACGGATGGGGTGATCGGCGCTTCATGAGGGATCTCCTCTCGTGGGCCACCGGGCAGGACTACCGTCCATAGCCATGACCCCCTCGAGCCCGTTCATCCGCGACGTGCCCGCCGAGCAGGCGCTCGACGCGTGGCGCGCGGCGTGCGCGGACGCGGGCTGCCCGGCGCGGCTGCCCGCGGTGCGGATCGGGGTCGAGGTGGCCGTCGGGCGGGTGACCGCCGAGCCGGTGTGGGCGGTGCGGTCCTCGCCCGCGTTCGACTCGGCGGGCATGGACGGGATCGCGGTTCGGTCGATCGACACGCTCGGCGCGGGGGAGACGACGCCGGTGCACCTCGGCTGCGATGCCTACGACGAGGTCGACACCGGCGATCCGATGCCCGAGGGCCGCGACGCGGTGGTGATGCGCGAGCACGTGCACCGCGAGGGCGACTCGGCCGAGCTGCGCGGCGCCGTGCCGCCGTACCAGCACGTCCGCTCGATCGGCGAGGACGTCAGCACGGCGGAGCTGCTGCTGCCCGAGGGCCACCGGCTGCGGCCGGTGGACGTCGCCGCGGCGGCCGCCGCGGGGGTGACCGAGGTGTTGGTGAGGCGGCGCCCCGTGGTGGCCGTGCTGCCCACCGGGGACGAGATACGGCCCATCGGCTCGGCGACCGCACCGGGGGAGATCCTCGACACGAACTCGCTGATGCTCGCCGCGCAGGCCCGCGAGATCGGCTGTGAGGCCAGCTGCCTGCCGATCGTGCCCGACGACCCGCCGCGCATCGCCGCCGCCGCGCGGGCCGCAGCCGCCGAGGCCGACCTGGTGATCCTGGTCGCGGGGTCCAGCGCCGGGCGCGACGACTACACCGCGCGGGTCGTCGCCGAGCTGGGCACGCTGGCGGTGCACGGCGTCGCGGTGCGCCCGGGCCACCCGGTCGTGCTGGGTACCGCGGGCGCCACCCCGGTGCTGGGGTCGCCGGGATACCCGGTGTCGGCCGCGCTGACGTTCGAGATCTTCGCCGCGCCGCTGCTGGCCGAGCTGGAGGGTGCGCCACCGCGCCGCCGCCCGACGGCCCGCGCGCGGCTGGCCCGCAAGCTCGCATCCCCGGTGGGGATGGACGACTGGGTGCGGGTGCGGCTCGGGCGGGTCGGCGGCGAGATCGTGGCCACCCCGCTGCCACGCGGCGCCGGCGTCCTCACCTCGCTGGTGCGCGCCGACGGGCTGCTTGTGGTGCCCGCCGGGCTGGAGGGCCACCACGCGGGCGACGAGGTCGGCGTGGAGCTGCTGCGCGGGCTCGACGAGATCGAGCGCACCATCGTGGCGATCGGCTCGCACGACCTGGTGCTCGACCTCGCCGCCTCCGCGCTGCGTGCCGCCGACCCCCGGCTGACGCTGGCGTCCTCCAACGTCGGCTCGCTCGGCGGCCTCGTCGCGCTGCGCGACGGGCTGTGCCACGTCGCCGGCTCGCACCTGCTCGACCCGGACTCCGGCGAGTACACGCTGCCCTACCTCGAGCGCGTGCTCCCCGGGCGGGAGCTGGCCGTGGTCCGGCTGGTGCACCGCGACCAGGGACTCATCGTCGCGCCCGGCAACCCGCTCGGGCTGCGCGGCGTCGACGACCTTGCCCGCCCGGGGCTTCGCTACGTCAACCGGCAGCGCGGCGCCGGCACCCGGGTGCTGCTCGACCACGAGCTGCGCGGCCGCTCGATCGATCCGGGCGACGTCGCGGGGTACGAGCGCGAGGAGCACACCCACCTCGCGGTGGCCGCCGCCGTCGCCGCCGGCCGCGCGGATGCGGGGCTGGGGATCATGGCCGCGGCGCACGCGTTCCACCTGGACTTCGTGCCGGTCGCCCGGGAGCCCTACGACCTGGTGATGACGCCGGAGGCGCTGGGCGACCCGCTGCTCGCGCCGCTGTGGGCGCTGCTGGAGTCCGAGGACTTCCGCGCGTCGGTGCGGGATCTCGGCGGCTACGGGGTCACAGAGACCGGTCGCCGGGTGCACTGATGCCTCCTTCTGTTGCACATCAGATCGATACACTCTAGGCGGGCGGCCGCCTAGAGTCACCGGGTATGACGCGGTACCTGGACGTGAGCAACGACATAGTGCGCAGGGTCGGCGGTGGTGAGCTCGTGCCCGGTGACGAGCTTCCGAGCCTGCGCGAGCTCGCCGCGCAGCGTGCCACCACCGTGTCCACCGTCAGCCGCGCCTATCGCCACCTCGCCGACGGCGGCGTGATCGTCCTCGGTGGCCGCCGCCGCGCCACCGTCGCGCGCGACGGCGTGCTCGCCGCGCGGCGCCTCACCGGCGCGGCACGCGTGTTCCGGCTGACAGGGTCCGACGACCCGGCGCTCGACGTGCTGCTGCACCGCGCGGGCCGAGCCATCGTGACGGTCGCCCCGCGGGGCAGCTCCGCCGGGCTGACGGCGCTGTCGCGCGGCGACGCTGACGGCGCCGCGATCCACCTGCTGCACCGCTCGGGCGACTACAACGTGCCGTTCGCCCGCGCGCTGCTGCGCGGCCAGGAGCCCACGCTGATCCGGTTGTGGCGGCGCGAGCAGGGATTGCTGGTGCCGGCCGGCAACCCGGGCGGTATCCGGGGGCCGGGTGACCTGGGCGGCATGCGGCTCGCGTTGCGGGAGCCGGGTTCGGGAACGCGGGTGCTGCTCGACCGGTCGCTCTCCGATGCCGGCATCGACCCGGATGCCGTGTGCGGTCCGGTGGCGGGCTCGCACCTCGAGGTCGCGCTGGCCGTGGCCTGCGGCACCGCCGAGGCGGGGCTCGGGGTCCGGGCAGCGGCGCTGAGCCTGGATCTGGAGTTCGTCCCGGTGGCCTGGGAGCACTTCGACCTCGTGCTCGCGGCCGAGGCGCTCGGCGCCGCGGCACCGCTGGTGGAGGCACTGCGCGAGCCGGGGGTGCGTGCCGCGATCGGCCGGCTCGGTGGCTACGACCTCGACGGTGCCGGCACGGTCCACGCCGTCGGGTAGCGCACCCCGGCGACGGGATCGCCGCCGCCACGCCACCGTGCGGCCGTCGCCGTGTGGCACCGTGGGAGCCGATGCCCACAACGGTGCGCCGGCGCACCGAGCGTGCGAATCGGGTGCTCGCCGGCTGGGTGGACCGGCTTCCGCCGGTCGTGCGTGGGGTCGTGACCCCGGACATGGTCGGCTTCGCTGTGCTCGGGCTGCTCACCTTCGCCGTCGACCTGGTGCTGCTGGCGGTGCTGGAGCGCGTGACCGTGCTGCCGCTGCCGGCCTCGGTGACGCTGGCCTACGCGGTCGCGTTCGGCCTGAACTACCTGCTCAACCGCACCCTCAACTTCCGCTCCCACGCTCCCGTCGGCCCGCAGCTGGCCCGGTTCGTCGTGGTGATCGCATGCGATTTCGGCATCACGCTGGGGGTGACGACCGGGCTGACGACCGTGGGGGTGGACTTCCGGATCGCCCGCGTCGCCGCAGCGGCATGCGTCGCCGTGTTCACCTACTCGGCGTACCGCTGGTGGGTCTTCCGCGACACGCTGCCCGACCGGGTGCGCCTGCTCGGCTCCGACGCCCTACGATCCTGACACGGCTCAGCGGAAGCGGCGGCCCTCGTCGCGCTGGTAGGCCCACCCGGCCAGTACTGCGGTGACGACGATCCAGCCCGCGAGCGCGACCAGCGCGAGCATGCGGGGTGCCTCGCCGGTGACCACATAGACCAGCAGGTCGCGGGACCCGCGGGTGGGCAGCCAGGTGGACAGCGCGTCCAGCCAGCCGGGGAAGCTGCCGGGCGGGATGAGCAGGCCGCCGCCGAACGCCAGCGGCAGCAGCAGCACCTGGGCGACCGCGATGGCGGCCTTGGACGGCATCGAGTAGCCGATCGCGAAGCCGCCGAGCAGGAACGGCAGCGCTCCGGCGACCAGCACACCGAGCCCGGCGACGAACTGGACCGGCGTGACCGTGGCGGCGGTGAGCAGCGCGGCGATCAGGATGACGGGCAGCAGGCCGAGCAGCGCGAAGGTCATGCCGGCCAGCACCCGGCCCGCCAGCCGGGGTCCCGGCCCGGCAGGCAGTGTCCGCAGGTAGGAGTCCCACGGCAGCGCGCGGTCCTCGGCGACCCCGACGCCGAAGGTGAACAGGCAGGTGCTCATCACGGCGAACACCGCGATCTGGGCGCTCGCGGTGGTGGCGGCGATCGGGCTGGCCCGGATCTCCTCGATCGGCACGATGAACAGCAACAGGATCACGGTGGGAAAGACCATATTGCCGACGATGACGATCGGCAGCCGGATCGCTTCGAGGAACTGGTAGCGGGTGTGGACCAGGGCGAGCTGCACGGATTCTCCTGAAGTCAGGTTCGGGTGGTGGCGGGCTGGCGGTCGGCGCGCGACCCGTCGGTGAGTGTCAGGAACGCCTCCTCCAGCGAGCTCGGCGCCACCTGCAGGTCGCGGAACTCGACGCCGCTGCGGACCAGGTCGCGCACCAGTGCGTCGGCGTCGGTGGTCTGCAGCTCGATGCGGTCGCCGTCACGGTGGACTCGCACGATGCCGGGCAGGTCCGGCGGGGCCGCGGCACGCATGCTCACCACGCTGCGCGCGACGATCCCGCGCACCTCGGACAGGTCGCCGTCGGCGAGCACGCGACCCGAGCCGATCACCACGACGCGCTGCGCGAGCGCCTCGACCTCCTCGAGGTAGTGGCTGGTGAGCAGCACGGTGCCGCCGTCGCGGTGGTAGTCGCGCACCGCCTGCCACAGCGCACGGCGGGACTCGACATCCAGGCCGGTGGTCGGCTCGTCGAGCACCACCAGGCGCGGCCGCCCGACGAAGGCCAGTGCCACGACGAGGCGGCGCTTCTGCCCACCGGACAGGCCCCCGGACTGCTTGCGCTCCAGGCCGCCGAGCCCGAAGCGCTCCAGCAGCTCGGGTGTGGCGACCGGGTCGGGGTGGTGCCGCGCGACGAAGTCCACGACCTCGCCGACCCGCAGCGTCTGCGGCACCCCCGTCTCCTGCGGGGTCATCCCCAGCGACCGCCGGGCAGCGGCGTCGGTGGGTGACCTGCCGAAGAGCTCCACCCGGCCGCTGGTCGGGCGGCGCAGCCCCGTCAGCAGGTTGAGCAGGGTCGACTTGCCCGCGCCGTTCGGACCGAGCAGCCCGAGCAGGGAGCCTGCCGGGACGTCCAGGTTGACTTCGTCCAGCGCCACCGTCGTCCCGTATCGCCTCGAGACGTCGACCGCGCGGGCCAGTACCGCTGTCATCAGGTGGCTCCCCTCTATTGCCCGTTGCCGCTGCCTGCCAGCAGGGTCCGCAGCGCTGCCGTGTAATCCTCGAACGCGCGGCGGCCCTGCCTGGTCAGTCCCAGGTAGGTCACCGGAGTGCGCCGCTCGTGGGTCTTGGTGATCTCGAGGTACCCGGCGTCCTCGAGCTTGCGCAGGTGCGTCGACAGGTTCCCCGCGGTCATGTCCAGCACCTGCTGCAGCCGGGGGAAGGCGATCCGGTCACCCTCGGCGAGCGCGGCGAGTGACGTCATCACCCGCAACCTGGCCTGGGCATGGATCACCGGGTCGAGTTCCGGGACCGTCGTCATGCCGGCACCGCGCGCCGACGTTGCACGGTGAACCAGGCCGCGGCCGCCAGGAAGCCGCCGCCGCCGGCCAAGGCCAGCACCAGGTAGTTGCCGGGCACGCCTGCGAAGACCGACACGGCGTCGGTGGCGAGGATCCACACACCGAGGCGGTACTGCACGCGATCGCGCCACATCGCGCCGCCACCGAGATACACCAACCCGACGACCAGTAGCGCACCTGCGGGCCCGAACAGCGCCCACTGCTCATCGGTCAGGCCGCCGTCCTGCCTTGCCAGCCCGGCGTTGATCGCGAAAAGGCAGCCGAACCCGAGCAACCAGCTCCAGCCGTACATGGCGCCGATCTCCGAGGAGACCCCGCGAACCCCTCGAGCGGAGCGCACGACCTGCACCGCGGTGACGACCAGCGCGGTCATCAGGAGGGCGAAGAACAGCAGTCCGGCTACCAGCTCCGACAGGCCTGCCCAGCCACGGTCGGCGGCGTAGATGCCCGCGAAGCCGATCAGCCAAGCGAGCCCCCAGGCGCCGAACAGCAGCACGGCGTTCGGTTCCAGATCGCGCCCTACCCTGCCGCGCTGCTCCTCGATCAGCGCCAGCGACTTCTCGGCCGAGAGGTCCGAGGTGTCGGCCCGTTCCGTCATGGTGTGCTCCTCGAATCAGTTTGCAACACAAAGCCCCTGCTGTCTTTGTAGCGCAAACTGCTCCGTGGCGCAAGCAGCAAGGCCCCGGAGCAGCCTGCACGGGAATGCCGTGTGAGCCGTCGCGAGCTGGTTCGTAAACTCGTGGGGTGACCGAGACGATTCAGCACCAGCCCCGCACCGACCTCGCGCCGACATGGAAACCGGCCGAGGTAGAGGCGCAGCTCTACGCACGCTGGGTCGACGCCGGTTACTTCACTCCGGACCCGAGCAGCGACCGGCCTGCCTACTGCATCGTCATCCCGCCGCCGAATGTCACCGGCAGCCTGCACATGGGCCACGCACTGGACCACACGCTGATCGATGTGCTGGTCCGCCGTGCCCGGATGCGCGGCTTCGAGGCGCTCTACGTGCCAGGGATGGACCACGCAGGCATCGGGACGCAGACCCTCGTCGAGCGTCACCTGCGCGAAACCGAGGGCCGGGTGCGCCGTGACTACGACCGCGAGGAGTTCCTCGCCAAGGTGTGGGCCTGGAAGGAGGACTACGGCGGCAAGATCCTCGGCCAGATGCGGCGGCTCGGCGAGGGGGTGGACTGGACCCGCGAACGGTTCACCATGGACGCCGGGCTCTCCCGGGCGGTGGGCACCATCTTCAAGCGGCTCTACGACGACGGGCTGATCTACCGCGCCGAGCGGTTGGTGAACTGGTCGCCCGCGCTACAGAGTGCCATCAGTGACATCGAGGTGTCGTACGAGGACGTCGACGGCGAGCTCGTCACGATGCGCTACGGGTCCGAGGACGCGACGATCGTCGTCGCGACCACTCGCGTCGAGACGATGCTCGGTGACACCGGGGTCGCGGTGCACCCCGACGACGAGCGCTACGCTCACCTGGTCGGGACGGAGATCGAGCACCCGATCACCGGGCGGCGCATCCCGATCGTCGCCGACACTCATGTGGACGTGGAGTTCGGCACCGGCGCGGTGAAGATCACACCGGCGCACGACCCGAACGACTTCGAGATGGGCCGCCGCCACGGGCTGCCGATGCCGACGATCCTCGACGAGGCCGGAACGGTCACCGACACCGGAACCCCGTTCGACGGTATGGACCGGTTCGCGGCACGTGACGCGATCCGCGACGAGCTCGCCGCGCAGGGCCGCATCGTCGACGAGAAGCGGCCTTACACGCACAGCATCGGGCACTGCTCCCGCACCGGTGTGCCGATCGAGCCGCGGCTGTCGTTGCAATGGTTCGTCAAGGTCGCCCCGTTGGCCGAGGCGGCAGGCGACGCCGTGCGCGACGGCCGGACGGTGATCCACCCGGCCGAGCAGGAGCCGCGCTGGTTCGGGTGGGTCGACGACATGCACGACTGGTGCATCTCGCGGCAGCTGTGGTGGGGTCACCGCATCCCCATCTGGTACGGGCCCGGCGGTGAGATGCGCTGCGTCGGCCCGGACGAGAACCCGGCCGAGGACGGCTGGACCCAGGACCCGGATGTGCTCGACACCTGGTTCTCGTCGGCGCTGTGGCCGTTCTCGACCCTCGGATGGCCGGACGACACACCGGACCTGCAGCGCTTCTACCCGACGTCGGTACTGGTCACCGGCTACGACATCCTGTTCTTCTGGGTGGCCCGGATGATGATGTTCGGACTCTATGCGATGGAAGGGCAGCCCCCCTTCCGGCACGTCTTCCTGCACGGGCTCATCCGCGACCAGTTCGGCAAGAAGATGTCGAAGTCCAAGGGCAATACCGTCGACCCGCTGGAGTGGATGGACCGCTACGGGTCCGATGCGTTGCGGTTCACGCTGGCGCGGCAGGCCAATCCCGGTGCGGACATGGCGCTGGCCGAGGAGTGGACGGCGGGCGCGCGCAACTTCGGCACCAAGCTGTGGAACGCGGCCAGGTTCGCGTTGTCCAACGGGGCCGTGGTCGAGCCGCTGCCCGGCCGCGACGCGCTCACCGACGCCGACCGCTGGATCCTGGACCGGTGCGACGCCGTCACCGGCGAGGTGGACGCACTGCTGGAGGGCTTCCAGTTCGCCAAGGCCACCGAGCTGCTCTACCACTTCACCTGGGACGAGTTCTGCGACTGGTATCTCGAGTTGGCCAAGGTGCAGCTGTCCGGGCAGCGGTCCGGGGCCACCCGTGCCGTGCTCGGGCACGTGCTCGACGTCATGCTCCGACTGTTGCACCCGATCATGCCGTTCGTCACCGACGCGCTGTGGACCGCACTGACCGGGCGGGAGTCGGTCGTGGTGGCGGACTGGCCGGTGCCCGCGGGGGGAGGTGCCGACGAGGGCGCGGCGCGCCGGGTCGCGGCGGTGCAGCGGCTGACCACCGAGATCCGCCGGTTCCGCAACGACCAGGGGCTCAAGCCCAAGCAACGGGTCGCGACGCAGCTCGGCGGCCTGGCCGACGCCGGCATCGCCGAGCACGAGGGTGCCGTGCGCGACCTCGCACGGCTCGACTCGCCGGGTGAGGGCTTCACCCCCTCAGCGGGTATCGAGGTCAGTCTGCCCGGCGGAACCGTCCTGGTGGAGGTGGACACCACTGGTTCGATCGACGTCGCCGCCGAGCGCGCCCGGCTGAACAAGGATCTCGCGGCGGTGGAGAAGGAGCTGGCACAGTGCGAGCGCAAGCTCGACAACTCGGAGTTCACCGAGCGGGCCCCGGCTGAGGTCGTCGAGCAGATCCGGCTGCGGCGGGAGGCCGCACTGGCCGACATCGACCGGCTGCGCGCCCGGCTGGCCGGGCTGTCGGAGGTCTGAGTGGTGGCCATCGACGCGGAACAGTTCGCGCAGCTGCAGGCCGTCGAGGCCGAGCTGGACAAGCGCCAGCCCGAGACCGTGATCGACCCGTCGCTGGTCCGGATCGCCGCGCTGACCGACCTGCTCGGCTCGCCGCAGGCGTCCTACCCGGTGCTGGGCGTCGCCGGCACCAACGGCAAGACCTCCACGGCGCGGATGCT
Source organism: Pseudonocardiaceae bacterium (assembly GCA_009379815.1). Lineage (GTDB taxonomy): Bacteria > Actinomycetota > Actinomycetes > Mycobacteriales > Pseudonocardiaceae > WHSY01. Next base: position 36,631 of record WHSY01000021.1, on the reverse strand, counting down.
CGACGCGCTGCTGACCCGGTTCGGGCTGCGGGTGGGGCGGTACACCAGCCCGCACCTGCAACGCGTCACCGAGCGGATCAGCATCGACTCGGAACCGATCAGCCCGGCGTCCTACGTGGACGCCTACACCGACATCACCCCGTACGTCTCCCTGGTCGACGAGGGTGGTGACATCCCGATGAGCAAGTTCGAGGTGCTCACCGGAATGGCCTTCGCCGCGTTCGCCGACGCGCCCGTCGAGGCCGCCGTGCTCGAGGTGGGACTCGGCGGGCGCTGGGACGCCACGAACATCGCCGACGCGCAGGTGGCGCTGGTCGGCCCGGTCAGCGTGGACCACGTCGATCATCTCGGGTCCGATACCGCGGGGATCGCGGCAGAGAAGGCGGGGATCATCAAACCGGGTTCCGTCGCGGTGCTCGCCGAGCAGCCGCCCGAGGTGGCCCGGGTGGTGGCGCAGCGGTGCGTCGAGGTGGACGCCACGGTGGCACGGGAGGGCATGGAGTTCGGCGTGCTCGAGCGCGACATCGCCGTCGGTGGTCAGCAGCTGCGGCTGCAGGGCCTCGGCGGCGCCTACGATCAGGTGTTCCTGCCGCTGCACGGCGAGCACCAGGCGCGCAACGCTGCGCTCGCGCTCGCCGGCGCGGAGGCGTTCTTCGGGGCGGGCGCGCACCACCAGCTCGACGTCGACGCGGTGCGGGAAGCCTTCGCCTCCGTCACGGTGCCGGGCCGCCTCGAGCGAGTCCGCACCGCGCCGAGCGTCTTCCTCGACGCCGCGCACAACCCGCACGGCGCCAGGGCGCTGGCCACCGCGCTGCGCGAGGAGTTCACCTTCCGCCGGGTGGTGATCGTGCTGTCGGCGATGCGGGACAAGGATGTCCGCGGCATCCTCACCGAGCTCGACCCGGTCGCCGACGAGGTCGTGGTCACCCGCAACTCCTCACCGCGCGCGATGGACCTCGACGAGCTGGCCGACCTCGCCCGCCGGCTCCTCGGCGAGGACCGGCTGCGGGTCGAGCCGCGCCTCGACGACGCGGTCGAGGTCGCCGTGGCGGCTGCCGAGGAGATCGAGACCGGTGACGAGCCGCTATCCGGAGGCGGCGTGGTGATCACCGGCTCGGTGGTGACGGTGGGGGAGGCCCGGACGCTGTTCGGCCGGGAGCCGGCGTGACGCTGCCGGCAGGGGCCCCGGACCCCTTCAAGGGCCTGCGCGGGGTGTTCGCGGGCACCCTCGTGATGGAGGCGATCCTCGTCGCCCTGGCGCTGCTCGTCGTGGTGCGCTTCGGGTACACCGGCGCCGCCGGGGCGTGGTATACGGGTGCCCTCGCTGCGGCGATGGCGCTGGCAGCCGGTCTGCAACGCCGTCGCTGGGGGCTCGGTCTGGCGCTGGTGCTGCAGGTCGCGATGGTGGCGGGTGCGTTCGCGCACTACTCGCTCGGCGTCGCAGGGCTGCTGTTCTGCCTGGTGTGGGCCTACCTGTTGTACGTGCGGCGGGTCGTCGCGCGACGGATGGCCGAAGGCAGCCTGCCCGTCCAGCAACAGGACTGAACACCAGATCGGCACGCTGGTGGATTCCACTGTGCTGCTCGACGTCGCGCGCGCGGACTCGGTATGGGCGGGCTGGTCGGAGGACGCGCTGGCGCGGGCAGCGGACGACGGTCCACTGGTGATCAACCCGATCGTGTACGCCGAGGTGGTTGCCAGCTACGCGACCGCGGAGGGGCTCGATGCCGCGCTGGCCCCTGCGGTCTTCCTGCGGGCGGATGTGTCCTGGCCGGCAGCGTTCCTCGCGGGACGATGCCACGTCGAGTACCGGCGGCGAGGCGGTGCTCGGACCAGGACCCTGCCGGACTTCCTCCTGGGTGCACACGCCGCGGTGCTCGGTCTTCGGCTGCTGACCCGCGATGCGGCGCGCTACCGCACATACTTCCCGAGGCTCGACGTGATCGCTCCTGCGTGACGGCTCCGGCGCCAGGCTCGATAGGCTGCACGTCAGCACTCCCCACGAACTTCCCCACGAACTTCCCCACGAACTTCCCCACGGACGAGGAGAACGAGCAGCAGTGAGCGAGCGCACCCTGGTCCTGGTCAAGCCCGATGGTGTCGGCCGGGGCCTCGTCGGCGAGGTGATCTCGCGGATCGAGCGCAAGGGCCTCAGGCTGGTGGCGCTGGAGCTGCGTGACGTCGGCCGGGAGGTCGCCGAGCAGCACTACGTCGAGCACGCCGACAAGCCGTTCTACGGCTCGCTGCTCGAGTTCATCACGTCCGCCCCGGTGGTCGCGGCGGTCGTCGAGGGCGAGCGCGCCGTGGCCGCGTTCCGCCAGATCGCAGGCGGCACCGACCCCGTGGACAAGGCCGCTCCGGGGTCGATCCGGGGTGACTACGCGCTGGAGACGCAGTCGAACCTGGTGCACGGCTCGGACTCGCCGGAGTCGGCGGAGCGGGAGATCAAGCTCTGGTTCCCCGACCTGTGAGTTCGCTACCGGCGTGACGTGCCGCGCGGAAACCGGTCGGCACCGTCGGACCCCGCGGGTAGCGTCGCCGCCGTGTCCGACGCACTGGTTCAGGCCCGCGGGTTGCGCAAGTGTTTCGGCGACATCGAGGCGGTCAGCGGCATCGACGTCGACGTCCGACCCGGTGAGGCGTTCGGGTTCCTCGGACCCAACGGCGCGGGCAAGTCCTCGGCGATGCGGATGATCGGCTGCGTCTCGCCGCGCACCGCTGGTGAGCTGCAGGTGCTGGGGCTGGATCCGGACGTCGACGGCCCGCGGATCCGCGCCCGGCTGGGGGTCGTGCCGCAGCAGGACAACCTCGACACCGAGCTGTCCGTCCGCGACAACCTGCACGTCTACGGGCGCTACTTCGGTCTGTCCCGCGCGGCGGTCCGGGCCAAGGCGACCGAGCTGCTCGACTTCGCGCAGCTGACCGACCGGGCGTCCGACAAGGTCGAGCCGCTGTCCGGGGGGATGAAGCGACGGCTGACGATCGCCCGGTCGCTGGTCAACGACCCCGAGCTGATGCTGCTCGACGAGCCGACCACCGGGCTGGACCCGCAGGCCCGGCACCTGCTGTGGGACCGGCTGTTCCGGCTCAAGCAGCAGGGCGTCACGCTGATCCTCACCACGCACTACATGGACGAGGCCGAGCAGCTCTGCGACCGGCTGGTGGTGATGGACGGCGGGCTGATCGTCGCCGAGGGGTCACCGGGCGACCTCATCGCCCGCTACTCGTCGCGGGAGGTGCTCGAGCTGCGTTTCGCCCCCGGCGAGCAGCACGGCCAGCGCGCTGCGGTGGACGAGTTGGCCGAGCGCCTCGAGGAGCTGCCCGACCGGCTGCTGCTCTACACCACCGACGGCGAGCGAGCGTTGTCGGCGGCCCACCAGCGCGGTGTGCGACCGGTGTCGAGCCTGGTCCGGCGCGCCACGCTGGAGGACGTCTTCCTCCGGCTCACCGGCCGGAGCCTGGTGGACTGATGAGCAGGGTCGGCTGATGACCGCGTTGCTCGACCCGCCCCGCGCAACCGGCGCCGCGTTGCCCGGCTGGCGGGCCACGCTGCTCGTCGTCGAGGGCCTGTGGACCTGGTACCGGCGCAACTGGCGCGCCACCGTCATCTCCAGCGTGCTGCAGCCGTTGCTGTTCCTGGTCGCCTTCGGCGTGGGGTTCGGCACCCTGCTCGACCGCGGGGGGCGGGCGCAGCAGGTGATCGACGTGCCCTACCTCGTCTACCTCGCGCCGGCGCTGCTGGCGGTCGGCGCGATCCAGAACGCCGCGTTCGAGTCGACCTACCCGGTGCTGTCGGCGTTCAAGTGGCAGCGCAACTACTGGGGTGTCAGCGCGACCCCGATCACCCCTGGCCAGCTCGCCTGCGGTCAGCTGAGCTGGATCACGCTGCGGCTGGCCGGCTCGGGCGCCGCCTACCTGCTGGTGATCTCGCTGTTCGGCGCCGCGCGGGGCCCGGGGATCGTGGCGGCGCTGCCGCTCGCCGTGCTGTGCGGGATGGCCTTCAGCGCCCCGGTGGTGGCGTTCGCGGCCACCGTCGAGAACGACGGTGCCGCCTTCAACGCGCTGTTCCGCTTCGTCGTGATGCCGATGACGCTGTTCTCCGGGACGTTCTTCCCGATCTCGCAGCTGCCGGAACCGGTGCGGCCGCTGGCCTGGATCAGTCCGCTGTGGCACGGCACCGAGCTGACCCGCGGTGCTGCGCTCGGTGTCCTCGAGCTCGGGCCGGCACTCGGGCACACGGCCTACCTGGCAGCGCTGGTGATCGCCGGTGTGCTGCTCGCCCGCTGGCGGTTCCGTGCGAGGTTGGCGCGATGACCGGCGTGATCGAGGCGCCGGCTCCGGGACGTGGCGGGCCGCTGCTGCGGATCCTGCCGCCTGCGCTGTACGCGGGGCGGGCGCGGATGCTGATGCTGCGCTCCTCGCTGGCCTACAAGCGGGCCTGGCTGACGATCTTCTCCGGCTTCTTCGAGCCGCTGTTCTTCCTGGTGGCCATGGGGGAGGGGCTGGGCAGCCTGGTCGGCGACCTCCCCGGGCCGGGAGGCCGGCCGCTGAGCTACGCCGCTTTCATTGCGCCGGGACTGCTCGCGGCCTCGGCGATGAACGGGGCGGTCTACGACTCGACGTTCAACATCTTCTTCAAGCTGCGCTACGCGCGGCTCTACGACGCCGTGCTCGCCACCCCGCTCGGCCCGGTGGACATCGCGCTCGGTGAGATCGGCTGGGCATTGGTGCGCGGCGGGCTGTACTCGGCCGGATTCCTCGGGGTGATGACCGGGCTCGGGCTCATCACCTCGCCGTGGGGGTTGCTCGCGCTGCCCGCGGCACTGCTGGTGGCGTTCGCGTTCGGCGCGGTCGGGATGGCCGCCACCTCGTTCATGCGCTCCTGGCAGGACTTCGACCTGGTGCAGCTCGCGGTGCTGCCGATGTTCCTGTTCTCGGCGACGTTCTTTCCGCTGTCGGTCTATCCGCCCGGGCTGCAATGGGTCGTGCAGGCCTTCCCGCTCTATCACGCGGTGGAGCTGATGCGCGGGCTCACCAACGGCGTCGTCGGCTGGGGATTGCTCGGCCACCTCGCGTACTTCGTCGTGATGGCGGCGTTCGGTGTCGTGGTGGCCTCCCGCCGTCTCACCGCCCTGCTGCTCCGGTAGGCAGCTGCCAACTACCCTCGGGCCATGCCTGTCGAGTCGGTGTTCCCGCGGCTGGAACCATTGCTGCCGCGGGTTTCCAAGCCCGTGCAGTATGTCGGCGGCGAGCTCAACGCCACCGCCAAGGACTGGGACGACACGGCGGTGCGGTGGGCGCTGTGCTACCCCGACGCCTACGAGGTCGGGCTGCCCAACCAGGGCATCATGATCCTCTACGAGGTGCTCAACGAGCAACCTGACGTGCTCGCCGAACGCACCTACGCGGTGTGGGACGACCTCGAACAGCTGATGCGCGAGCACGGCGTGCCACAGTTCACCGTCGAGTCGCACCGACCGGTCGGTGCGTTCGACCTGCTCGGGGTGTCGTTCGCCACCGAGCTCGGGTACACGAACCTGCTCACCGCGCTGGATCTCGCCGGCATCCCGCTGCACAGCACCGACCGGACCGACGAGCATCCGATCGTCATCGGCGGTGGCCACGCCGCGTTCAACCCCGAGCCGGTCGCCGACTTCGTCGACGCCGCGGTGCTCGGGGACGGCGAGGAGGCCGTGCTCGAGATCACCGGCATCGTGCGGGACTGGAAGGCGCAGGGACGCCCGGGAGGACGTGAGGAGCTGCTCGGACGCCTCGCTGACACCGGGGGCGTCTACGTCCCGCGGTGCTACGACGTCGACTACCTGCCGGACGGGCGGATCGAGCGGGTCGTGCCGAACACCGACCGGGCGCCGGAACGTGTCTCCAAGGCCACCACGATGGACCTCGATGAGTGGCCCTACCCCAAGCAGCCGCTGGTGCCACTCGCCGAGAGCGTGCACGAGCGGATGAGCGTGGAGATCTTCCGAGGTTGCACTCGCGGGTGCCGGTTCTGCCAGGCCGGAATGATCACACGCCCGGTGCGGGAACGGTCGGCTGCGGGCATCGGGGACATGGTGCAGCGGGGGCTCGACGCCAGCGGCTTCACCGAGGTGGGCCTGTTGAGCCTGTCGAGCGCCGACCACTCCGAGATCGGCGAGGTCACCAAGGGTCTCGCGGACCGCTACGAAGGCAGCGGTACCAGTCTGTCGCTGCCCTCCACGCGCGTCGACGCGTTCAACGTCGACCTCGCCAACGAGCTGGCTCGCAACGGCCGCCGCTCGGGCCTGACCTTCGCCCCGGAGGGCGGATCGGAGCGGATCCGGCGTGTGATCAACAAGATGGTGTCCGAGGAGGATCTGATCAGCACCGTGTCGACGGCGTTCGGGGCGGGGTGGCGGCAGGTCAAGCTGTACTTCATGTGCGGGCTGCCGACCGAGACCGACGATGACGTGCTGCAGATCGCGCATATGTCCCACGGCGTGATCCGCGCCGGCCGGGAGGTGTCGGGCCGCAAGGACATCCGCGCCACGATCTCGATCGGCGCCTTCGTGCCCAAGCCGCACACCCCGTTCCAGTGGGCGGCGCAGGAGCACCCCGCTGTGATCGACGAACGGCTGCGCAAGCTTCGAGCCGAGATCAACTCCGACCGCCGGATCGGGCGCAACGTCGGGATGCGCTACCACGACGGCAAGCCGGCGCTGATCGAGGGCCTGCTCTCCCGCGGCGATCGCCGGGTGGGCCGGGTGATCGAGCGGGTGTGGCGCGAGGGCGGCCGGTTCGACGGCTGGGGCGAGCACTTCAGCTACGACCGGTGGGTCGAGGCCTGCGTAGCCGAACTCGAGCCGCTCGGGGTCTCGCTCGAGTGGTTCACCACCCGCGAGCGGGATCGCACCGAGGTGCTGCCCTGGGACCACCTCGACTCCGGTCTGGACAAGGAGTGGCTCTGGGAGGACTGGGTCGACGCCCTCGACGGCCGCGAGCAGGACGACTGTCGCTGGGTCCCGTGCTTCGACTGCGGGGTGTGCCCGTCGATGGGCACCGACATCCAGGTCGGGCCGGGTGGGCGGCCGCTGCTGCCGGTCGATCCCGTCGCACACCCCGACACTCCAGGTCAGGAGGTGACAGCGGTCAGTGCGCCGACGAGGCCCTGGCCGTAGTATCTGTGATCCACGTCACCATCACAACGGGCCGCCGCACTCGTGCACCCGAGCGGGTCGGCCTGCTCGGCGAGCAGGCCGGCGAGGCGGGCTGGACCGGCCGCCGGTCGCCGGGAGGCCAGCAGTGCGGCCACGCCTGCGGCGTGCGGCGCCGCCATCGAGGTGCCGCAGGCGTATCCATACCCGCCGGGGGTCGTCGAGAGCACGCAGCCACTGGAGGACACGCTGGTGGGTTGCGACGTGTCACCGCCGGGAGCGGTGAGGTCCACCACGTCGCGCCCGTAGGAGCTGTAGCCCGACTTGGTTCGTTGCGACCCGACGGCTGACACCGCGACCACCCCCGGTAGTTCGGCGGGCAGCACCTCACAGTCGTCGTCGACAGCCCGTGGCCGGGGATGAGCCACGTTGTCGGGGCTGCGTAGGTCGATCGCCGGCGCCGCGAGGTCGAGGGCCTCGTTGCCCGTGGCGGCGACGGGGAGCACGCCGCTGGCGGTGGCGTGGGCGACCGCGCGGCGTACCGCCTCATGAGCGACCTGCTGACCCGGCTCGTCGGCGCAGGTCAGCAGCCACGGGTCCACGAAGTAGCTGTTGTTGGTCACGTCCATGCCCTGGCGCGCGGCCCACATGAAACCGCAGACGGCGTACTCCGGGTAAATGTAGCCCTCGTCGTCGACGACCTTGACCGAGGCGATCCGCACCCCGGGCGCCACGCCCGTGATGCCTCGCCCGTCGTCGGCCGCAGCGATCGTCCCCGCGACGTGGGTGCCGTGTGTCGAGCCCGTCGGCGCCCAGGCCCGCGGGGAGGGGTCGGGGGCACCGCTGAGGCAGCCGGCCGAGCGCTGCGGGTCCAGCGCGCGCACCAGTTCGGGGTGGCTCGGGTCGATCCCGGAGTCGAGGACGCCGACCACGACGTCGTCACTTCCCGGTTCGAGTGCGTTGGACCGCACGGCCCCGATCATCGCCATGTTCCACTGCTCGCCCGACCGGTCCGCAGTGGCCACATCACCGGTCGCGGGACTATCCAGGGCGGCCTGACCTGACGGCGGTGGCCTGTCGCCGGCGCTCGCTTCGGCCGCCGCACTGTAGGCGCGGCCAGACCCGATCCGCCTGTCGAACGCCGGGACCGGCCCGGTGGCGACCCCCACCCCGATCTCCCGGTAGTAGGCGGTGACCGAGCCGCAGGCCCCGGTGACCTCACGTGTGGCCACCTGCTGGCCGGTTCCGGGGGCGAAGAGCACCACGTAGCGCAGCAACGGAGCGTCTGCCGGGCAGTCGTCGGGGATCGAGGCCGAAACGGGCGGCGGTGCGGCGCCCGCCGGCTGACCCGCCATCGTCCCGGTCGTGACCAGCACCGCGCACAGCGCCACGCGGACCCACAGCCGGGGGCACAGCGTCACGCGGGCCTCCCAGGGTGGACGGGGCGCCCGGAGCGCCCACGAACCGGTCGCCGTGACCGTAGTGAGGCCGCGCCCGCAGAACAACCACGCGGTAGCGTCGGACCCGAGAACGAACCACCGGACACGGAGACCGACGCTGGACGACCGACCGAACCCGTCCGCAGCACCCGTGTGCAGGCTGTGGCTGCGCTATGCCAAGCGGGGGAGGCTGCGCTTCACCTCGCACCGCGACATCGCGAGGGCCGTCGAGCGAGGGCTGCGGCGTGCCGGACTGCCGATGGCCTACTCGCAGGGCTTCAACCCGCATCCCAAGGTCTCCTGGGTAGGCGCCGCGCCCACCGGATCCGCCAGCGAGGCGGAGTACGTCGAGATTGCGCTGGTCACGCCCGCCGATCCGGCGGTGGTGCGAGCCCGGCTCGACGCGGCGATGCCCGAAGGGCTGGCCGTTCTCGACGCGGTGGTCGCCGGGCCCGGCTCACTGGCCGACCGGATGGAGGCCAGTCGGTGGCGCATCGAGCTCCCCGGGGTATCCGTGGCGGCGCTGCGTGATGCGGTGAGCGCGGTGCTGGCAGCACCCGAGGTGCAGGTCGAACGGATGACGAAGAACGGTAGTCGGTCGGTCGACGCCCGGGCGGCGCTGGTCTCATTGGATGTCTCGGATCAGCCGGTCGTGTCGCCCGTGGCGGAGCCCGTCACCGAGTGTGGGATACTGACGGCGGTCGTATGGCAGGCCAGCCCTGCGGTTCGACCCGACGACGTCCTGAGCGCGCTCGACGTCGTCGCCGGACTCCGGCCGCCGGTGCCCGCGAAGGCGACCCGGACGGCGCAGGGACGGCTCGACGACGACGGGGGTCTCGTCGACCCGCTCGGAGCGGACCGGTCATCAACCGGTCCGGTTCCGGCTCAGTCCGGTGACGGTGCGGAGCGGTCGGATCGGGGCGGCGTCGCAGGACATGCCGGCTGACCACCTCGGGACCCGGGGGAACCGGCCGGTTGACAGGATCGCCGTCGCCGAGATCGGCGGTGGAAGACGTCAAGGCCCCTGTGCGGCCGCGTCCCACGGGACGCGCCCGGGGGCCGGAGGAGCTACATGACGAACATGGATGCCCCCGCCGACGATTCCGGCGGGGACATCGCCGCACCCGCGGCGCCGATGTCGCGGCAGCACTCCCGGCGAAGCTCCGGGTGCACGCGCTGGCCAAGCTGCTGTCGATCAGCAGCAAGGAGGTCCTGTCCACGCTCAGTGCTCTCGGTGTCGCAGCCCGTAGCGCGCAGTCGAGCATCGATCGCGAGACGGCGGTACGGGCGGTGCAGGTGCTGCTTCCCGAACCCGGTGCGGAGCAGCCGGCCGAGGGCGGCGCCGTGGCGGCCGATCCCGGCGGCGCGGAGGTCGAGGATCCCGGCGCCCCCGCGGTGCCGCTGGCGCCGGTGTTCAACCCGCCCGCGCCCGTCTTCCGTGCGCCCCAGCCGAGGGCAGCCGAGGCGGAAGCAGGCGGTGGCGAGGACGGGGTCGGCAGCGACGAGCGGCACGACACCGATGGCGAAGCCGACACCGAGGAGGCGGACGGCGACGCGGCGCGGCGGCGACGCCGGCGCGGCCGTCGCGGACGGGGGCGGGGCAAGGGCGGTGACGGAGCCGACGAGACCGCCGCAGAGCAGGAGGCGGGCGACACTCGCGGTGAGACGAGCAGCGAGACGGCCGGGTCCTCGGATGCGCAGCAGGCCGACGACGCGGGCAGCGACTCCGAAGACTCCGAAGACTCCGAAGACTCCGAAGACTCCAGCGACACCGCCGACACCGGCGACACCCCCGGTAAGCGGCGCCGTCGGCGCCGTCGTCGCAAGACCGGCACCGACGAGGAGGACCCGCGCGAGGACGACCCGCCGAACACGGTGGTGCATGTCCGGGAGACCTCGGAGCGCCCGGCCGGGGACGAGGTCCAGTCGGTCCGCGGGTCCACCAGGCTCGAGGCCAAGCGGCAGCGCAGGCGCGACGGCAGGGAGGCGGGCCGCAAGCGGGCTCCGATCCTGTCCGAGTCGGAGTTCCTGACCCGCCGCGAGTCGGTGCAGCGCGCCATGGTGGTGCGCGACCACGGCGAGCAGACGCAGATCGCGGTCCTCGAGGACAGCGTGCTCGTCGAGCACTTCGTGACGGCCTCGGGATCGGGGTCGCTCGTCGGCAACGTCTACCTGGGCCGGGTGCAGAACGTGCTGCCCTCGATGGAGGCCGCGTTCGTCGACATCGGCCGGGGCCGCAACGCGGTGCTCTACGCCGGCGAGGTGGACTGGGACGCGGCGGGGCTCGAGGGCAAGGCCAGGCGCATCGAGCAGGCACTGTCCAGCGGTGACAGCGTGCTGGTGCAGGTCACCAAGGACCCGGTCGGGCACAAGGGCGCCCGGCTGACCACTCAGATCAGCCTGCCGGGGCGGTTCCTCGTCTACGTCCCGGGCGGGCGGGCGACCGGCATCAGCCGCAAGCTGCCCGACAGCGAACGCAAGCGGCTCAAGGACATCCTCAAGCGCATCGTCCCCGAGGACGCCGGCGTGATAATCCGGACCGCATCGGAGGGGATCAGCGAGGAGGAGCTCGACCGCGACGTCCGCCGCCTGCAGGCGCAGTGGGAGGTGATCCAGGGCAAGGCCGGGATATCGGGCTCGGGCTCGACCTCCGGCAAGATCAAGGCGCCGGAGCTGCTATACGAGGAGCCCGATCTGCTGGTCAAGGTCGTGCGGGACCTGTTCACGGAGGACTTCAGCGAGCTCGTGGTGCAGGGCGACGACGCATGGACGACAGTGGAGGGCTATGTCTCACACGTCGCCCCCGAGCTGATGTCCCGGGTCCGCAGGCACACGTCGGACTCCGACGTCTTCGCCGAGTTCCGCATCGACGAGCAGATCACCAAGGCACTGGACCGCAAGGTGTGGTTGCCCTCGGGTGGTTACCTGATCATCGACCGCACCGAGGCGATGACCGTCATCGACGTCAACACCGGCAAGTTCACCGGCTCCGGAGGCAACCTGGAGGAGACGGTGACCCGGAACAACCTGGAAGCTGCCGAGGAGATCATCCGCCAGCTCCGGCTGCGTGACATCGGCGGCATCATCGTCATCGACTTCATCGACATGGTGCTGGAGTCGAACCGCGACCTCGTGCTCCGGCGTCTCACCGAGTGCCTCGGCCGTGATCGCACCCGTCACCAGGTCGCCGAGGTCACCTCGCTGGGGTTGGTGCAGATGACCCGCAAGCGCGTCGGTACGGGGCTGCTGGAGGCGTTCTCGACGCCGTGCGAACACTGCAAGGGCCGGGGTGTTCACGTCTCCACCGAGCCGATCGCGCCGAGCCGCAGCTCGGGCGCTTCCCCCTCCGGGCGGCGGTCGCGTTCCCGCGGCCGGGGATCGGCGGGAGCCTCCGAGGAGGCGTCCAACGACACTGAGCAGCCTGCTACCGAGCCGGTTGCTGCGGAGCCGGTTGCTGCGGAGCCGGTTGCTGCCGAGCCGGCCACGCCAGCCGAGCCGGCCACGCCAGCCGAGCCGGCCACGCCAGCCGAGCCGGCCACGCCAGCCGAGCCGGCCACGCCAGCGGAACCGGCTCCGTCCGCGGAACCGGCTCCGTCCGCGGCGCCCGAGCCGGATTCGTCGCCCCGCGCTCCCAGCCGCACCAGGGACCGCGCCAGCACGCGGCGTCGCCGTGCCGCATCGCGTCCCGCCGGTCCTCCCGCCGCAGAGCCCCATGACGGGGAGCCCCCCCACGAGAGCGAGAGCGGGCACGGCGAGCCTCGAGGCGCCGGCGTGCCGGGCAACGGGCCGCAGCGAAGCGATCCGACGGGTGGCACGGGGGAGACGCGCAAGCAGGCCACCGTGCCCCGGGCATGCTGAGGACCCAGGTTTGCCCCGCCGATCGGCGAGCCGTATCCTTGGCAACGGCCCGCCGGTCGGCGGGCCGCGGTCTGCGCGCTATTCGGGTGCAGCCGGCCCCCACTGCAGATCACCCTTCGAGCACCAGGAGAACCTCTCCCCGATGTACGCGATCGTGAAGACCGGCGGCAAGCAGTACAAGGTGGCTGTCGGGGACGTCGTCGAGGTGGAGAAGCTCGAGGGCGCGCCCGGAGCCGAGGTCCGCTTCCCGGCGGTGCTCGTCGTCGACGGTACCGACGTCACCACCGATGCGGCGGCGCTCGGCTCGGTCGCCGTGACCGGCAAGGTCATCGAGCAAACCAAGGGCCCCAAGATCCGCATCCACAAGTTCAAGAACAAGACCGGCTACCAGAAGCGGCAGGGTCACCGGCAGCGGTTGACCCGCGTCGAGGTGACCGGTATCGCGCGCTGACGGGCAGCTGTCACAGGAGGACCGAGAAGAGCCATGGCACACAAGAAGGGCGCGTCGAGCTCCCGGAACGGCCGCGACTCCAACGCCCAGCGGCTGGGTGTGAAGCGTTTCGGCGGGCAGGCCGTGAACGCGGGTGAGATCCTGGTCCGGCAGCGCGGGACCAAGTTCCACCCGGGTGTCAACGTCGGCCGTGGTGGCGACGACACGCTGTTCGCCCTCGAGACGGGCGCGGTGGCGTTCGGCACCAAGCGCGGTCGCAAGACCGTCAACATCGTTCCGGGCGACGGCTGAGCCCGGCCCGGCACGACGAACCCCGACGAGGGGCGGGACCGGCGACGACCGGACCGCCCCTCGTCGGCGTTTCGAGACCAGATCAGGAGGCGACGTGTCGCGCTTCGTGGACCGCGTGGTGCTGCACGTCTCCGCCGGCGACGGCGGGAACGGCTGCGTCTCGGTGCACCGGGAGAAGTTCAAGCCGCTCGGTGGCCCCGACGGGGGCAACGGGGGTCGGGGCGGCGATGTGGTGCTCGCGGTCGACGCCGGCGTGCACACGCTGCTGGACTTCCACTACCGCCCGCATGCCAGGGCCGCCGGCGGCCGGCAGGGTCAGGGTGGGAACCGACACGGTGCAGCAGGCGACGACCTCGAACTGCCCGTGCCGGACGGCACGGTGGTGGTCGGCACCGACGGTGAGGTGCTGGCCGATCTCACCGGCGCCGGCACCCGTTTCGTCGTCGCCAGGGGGGGCCGTGGCGGGCTGGGCAACGCCGCGCTGGCGTCCAAGTCGCGCAAGGCACCCGGTTTCGCGCTGCTCGGCGAGCCCGGCGACGCCGGTGACGTGGTACTCGAGCTGAAGTCGGTCGCCGATGTGGGGCTCGTCGGATTCCCCTCGGCCGGCAAGTCCTCGCTGGTGTCGGTGCTGTCCGCGGCTCGCCCCGAGATCGCCGACTACCCGTTCACCACGCTGGTACCCAACCTCGGCGTGGTCACGGCGGGTGAGACGGTCTTCACCGTGGCCGACGTGCCCGGCCTCATCCCGGGTGCGAGCCAGGGCAAGGGGCTCGGGCTGGAGTTCCTCCGCCACGTCGAGCGGTGCGCGGTCCTGGTGCACGTGGTGGACTGCGCGACCTTCGACCCGGGCCGTGACCCGCTGTCCGACATCGACGCCATCGAGCACGAACTCGCCGCCTACGAGCCGTCGCTCGGGCAGGACCTGGCGGCACGCCCGCGGCTCGTGGTGCTCAACAAGATCGACGTGCCGGACGCGCGGGAGCTCGCCGAGATGGTGCGCCCGGAGCTGGCGGCGCGGGGCCTGGCCGTGCACGGTGTCTCGACCGCGAGTACCGAAGGGCTCAGGGAGCTGCGGTTCGCGCTGGGCGAGGCGGTGCAGGAGTACCGGGCCGCCCAGCCACCACCCGAGCCGGCCCGCGTCGTGCTGCGCCCCGCCGCAGTCGACGACTCCGGTTTCAGCGTCGAGGCCGACCCGGAGCTGCCCGGCGGGTTCGTGGTCCGTGGCGACCGCCCCGAGCGGTGGGTCCGGCAGACCCACTTCGACAACGCCGAGGCAGTGGGCTACCTCGGTGACCGGCTGGCCAGGCTCGGTGTCGAGGAGGCCCTCGCGGACGCGGGGGCGCAACCCGGCTCACCGGTGACGATCGCGGGAACGACGTTCGACTGGGAGCCGTCCACCCCGGCCGGTGTCGCGGCGGTACAGCTCGGGCAGCGTGGCAGCGACTCCCGGCTGGATCACGATGTCAGGACGGGCGCCGCCCAGCGCAAGTCCGCGCGACGGGACCGTCGGGGCCGCGGTGCCGACGGTGGCGACGCGGAGCCGGGGTGAGCGCCGTCCGTGACGCCCGCACCGGCATCGCCGCGGCGCGCCACCTCGTCGTCAAGGTCGGATCGACCTCGTTGACGTCGCCGCGGGGCGGGCTCGACCACGTCGCGCTCGACCGCCTGGTGGACTCCCTGGCGCAGCGGGTACGCACGGGCACCCACGTGGTCCTGGTGTCCTCGGGCGCGATCGCGGCCGGGCTGACCCCGCTGGGGTTGGTGCGACGGCCGCGCGACCTCGCCACGCAGCAGGCAGCCGCCAGCGTCGGGCAGCTCGCCCTGGTCCACGCCTACTCCGTCTCGTTCACCCGGCACGGACTGACCGTGGGGCAGGTGTTGCTCACCTCCGACGACGTGGTCCGCCGGGCGCACTATCGCAACGCGCAGCGGACGTTCGGCCGGCTCCGCGGCCTCGGGGTCGTGCCCGTGGTCAACGAGAACGACACCGTGGCGACCGGCGAGATCCGCTTCGGCGACAACGACCGTCTCGCCGCGCTGGTGGCGCATCTGGTCGGGGCGGACGGCCTCGTGCTGCTGTCGGACGTGGACGGCCTCTACGACGGGGACCCGCGGCGGGGTGACGCGCGGCTGGTGTCCGAGGTATGCAGCGCGTCCGACATCGACGGCGTGCGCGTGGGGGCGGGGGGCACGCTCGGGACCGGTGGGATGGCCTCGAAGCTCGCTGCCGCCACCGTCGCCTCGGAGGCGGGTGTTCCGGTGCTGCTCGCAGCGGCCGCACAGGTGGAACGCGCGATGGGCTTGGCCGACGTGGGGACGGCCTTCGCCGCACGGGGGCCCAGGCTTTCCGCGCGCAGGTTCTGGCTGCGCCACGCCGCGGACACGGCCGGCCGGCTGCTGCTCGACGACGGGGCCGTGGCCGCGGTGGTGGCCCGCCGCCGCTCGCTGCTGGCAGCCGGGATCACCGGTCTCGACGGCGACTTCGAGGCGGGTGACGTGGTCGACCTCATCGATCCCCTCGGTGTGGCCGTCGCGCGCGGCATGGTCGGTTACGACGCCGCCGAGCTGCCCGCCGTCATCGGGCGGTCCTCCCGCGACCTGCCTCCCGAACTGCGCCGCGAGGTGGTGCACGCCGACGACCTGGTCCCGCTCCGACCCCAGGCGGGGACATCCCGGTCACGTGGTGGCGAGGGTGAGGGGGAGTACGGCGGGGGCACCGGCCAGGCGCAGCGCGCGGGCGGCCACGGCTAGCGTCCACCCCGTGTCGGCGCGGTCGTCGACGAGCAGCACCGGCCCGGGCAGCTCGGGCAGCCGCGGGGCACGCAGCGAGCACACCAGCGCGGCGGCGCGGTGCGCCGAGTTCGCCGCCGAGGGCACCGGGCCGGTGGCGGTCACCGGACCCAGCAGCGGCAGCCGCCCGAGGGAGGCCACGTGCTGGGCGAGGCTGTCGACCAGCGCCGGTCGGGAGCGGGACGCGACGGCGACCACCCCGACCGGGCGCTGCGGCCAGTCCCAGTCGGCGAGCACCGCGACGGCGGCGTCGAGCAGTTCGGCAGCAGCGGGGCCGTCGGGCGCTCCGGGCGCGAGCAGCGAGCGCAGCCGCCCGCCCCAACCGATGTCGGTCAGCCGGCCCACCGCCCGTCCGGGTTCGGCCACCTCGGCCGCCGGGATCCGCCCGGAGAGATCGACACCGAGCGCGGCGAGGCCGGTGGGCCACTGCCGCCGCGGCGCGATCTCGACGCCGGGCCGGTGCAGCCGCTGGGCCGCGTCCTGGCGGGCCTGCTCGGGAACGGCTGCTGTCCAGTGCCGCCCGGTGCAGTTGTCGCAGCGCCCGCACTGCGAGGCGCTGGGGTCGTCGAGCGCCTGCCGCAGGAACTCCATCCGGCAGCCGGTGGTCGCCACGTAGGCGCGCATCGCGTCCTGCTCGCGGCGGCGGGCCTGCGCGATCCGCTCGTAGCGTTCCGCGTCGTAATGCCACGGCGCACCCGTGGCCGTCCACCCGCCGCGCACCCGACGTACCGCGCCGTCGACGTCGAGCACCTTGAGCACCATCTCGAGCCGGGTGCGGTTGAGCTCGACCTGTGCCTCCAGCGCCGGCGTCGACAGCGGGCGGCCCGCCGCCGCGAGCACGTCGAGGATGCGGCGCACGACCGGCTCGGCGGGGAAGGCCAGCGACGCGAAGTAGGCCCAGATGTCGCGGTCCTCGGGGCCCGGCAGCAGCAGCACCTCGGCCCGTGACACGCCACGCCCTGCCCGGCCGACCTGCTGGTAATAGGCGATCGGGGAGGCGGGGGCGCCGAGATGCACGACGAATCCGAGGTCGGGCTTGTCGAAGCCCATGCCCAGCGCGGAGGTGGCCACGACCGCCTTGACCCGGTTGGCGAGCAGGTCCGCCTCGATCACCTCGCGCTCGACGGCCTCGGTTCGGCCGGTGTAGGCCACCACCTCGTATCCGGCACCACGCAGGAATGTCGCCACGTCGTCGGCGGCGGCGACGGTGAGCACGTAGACGATCCCGGAGCCGGGAAGCTCCTCGAGATGTGCCGCCAGCCAGGCGAACCGCTGCTCGGCGGTGGGCAGCGACAGCACACCCAGGTGCAGCGAGCCGCGGTCGAGCGACCCTCGCAGCACCAGCGCGTCGTCGCCGGCACTCGAGCCGTCGGAGATGGCGAGCTGGTCGGCCACGTCGGCCACGACCCGGTCGTTGGCCGTGGCGGTCGTCGCCAGCACCGGTACCCCGTCGGGCAGTTCGGCCAGCAGCGTGCGCAGCCTGCGGTAGTCGGGCCGGAAGTCGTGTCCCCAGTCGGAGATGCAATGCGCCTCGTCGACGACGAGCATGCCGGCCGAGGCGGTCAGCGCCGGCAGCACCGCGTCGCGGAAGTCGGGGTTGTTGAGTCGTTCCGGGCTCACCAGCAGCACGTCGACCTCGCCTGCGGTGACCCGGTCCTGCACCCGGGTCCACTCGTCGGCGTTGGCCGAGTTGATGGTGGCGGCGTGCACGCCGGATCGGGCGGCCGCCTCGATCTGGTTGCGCATCAGCGCGAGCAGCGGGGACACGATCACTGTGGGCCCGCTGCCCGCCGCCCGCAGCAGTGCGGTGGCCACGAAGTACACCGCGGACTTGCCCCAGCCGGTGCGCTGCACGACCAGCGCGCGTCGCCGGTCGGCGACCAGCGCGCGGATCGCCGTCCACTGGTCCTCTCGGAGCCGGGCGTCCGGGCCCGCCAGCGCCTCGAGCACCCTCTCGGCGTTGTCGCGGAGGTCTGCGGAGGCCCGCACCGGCGTCGTCACACGCCCTGCCTACCGCATCCCCCCGTCATCGGCCGGCACCGGGTCACGTGGCCGTGTCGCGAAGGCGTCCTTCGCCTCACGCGGTGAGACGAAG
Source organism: Pseudonocardiaceae bacterium (assembly GCA_009379815.1). Classification (GTDB taxonomy): domain Bacteria; phylum Actinomycetota; class Actinomycetes; order Mycobacteriales; family Pseudonocardiaceae; genus WHSY01. The sequence goes on along the minus strand of WHSY01000021.1, from coordinate 18,574 downwards.
GCCGCCCTCGTGGCCGAGCGGGGGCCGCCGGCGCCGCAAGTAGGCTTGGCGCTGTCGCTGCGAAGTCGTGTCGAACCACCCGTGAGGACCCGCCGTGCACCGATCGATCGCCGAGGCACCCACCGAGACCGCGGCCGAGCTCGTCGCCGGCTGCGGCCAGGCGGCGCAACGGGCGGCACCGGCGCTGGCCGCGGCCCCCGAGCAGGCCATCACCACCGCGCTGGACGGGATGGCCGCCCGGCTGACGAAGGCGCGCACCGACGTGCTCGCGGCCAACGCGGAGGATGTCGCCGCCGCCGAGCAGGCCGGGGTCACCGCGGCGCTGGTGGATCGGCTCCGGATCGACGAAGCCCGGCTGGAGGAGATGGCCGGGCAGCTGTCGTTGCTGGCGAAGGCGCCGTTCCCGCCCAGGGACCGGGTGCTCGAGGACCGTCCGGACGGGCTGCGGCTGATCGAGCGGCGACGCCCGGTCGGTGTGATCGGCGCGACGTTCGAGGCGCGGCCCAACGTCACCGTCGACGTGGCCTCGCAGCTGGTGAAGTCGCGCAACGCGGGGGTGCTGCGCACCGGGTCGGCGGCGTTGCGCTCGGCGCTGGCATTGCGTGCGGGCGTCATCGCGCCGGCGCTGGTCGATGCGGGGCTGGATCCGGCCGCCGTGCAGCTGGTCGCCGATCCCCGCCGGGACAGCGCCGTCGCGCTGGTGGGTCAGCCGGACGTCATCCCGCTCGTCATCGTGCGCGGTAGCGGCGAGACCACCCGGAGGCTGTCGGCCGAGGGAGCCCGCCACGGGGTGCGGGTACTGGCCCACGCCGATGGCGGTGGCGTGCTCTACGTCGACGGCGCGGCCGACCCGCAGCTGGCCACCGAGCTGCTCGTCGCCGGGCTGGACCGGCTGGGAGTGTGCAACCGGGTGAACTTGCTGCTAGTGGCCGAGGACGTCTCCGACGCGCGCTACGAGGATCTGCTGCAGGCTGCGCGGCTGCGCGGCATCACGATCTCACTTCCGCCCCATGATCACCCGCTCGGCCACGAGTGGGCGCTCGATGATGGGCGGGAGGCCACGGTGACGGTGAGCCGGGTGGCAGGCCCGGCGGAAGCGGCCCGGGTCGCCAACCGCGAGACCTCCGGACTGGCCGCGACCATCGTCACCGCCGACGAGGCCGCGGCAACCGAGTTCCTCGACGGTTACGACGGCACCGGCGCGTTCTGGAACGCCAGCACCCGACTGCTGGACGGGTTCAAGCTGCGGCGGGTGCCCGAGACCGGGATCAACGTCGACCGCGTGCCGGGCCCCCGGGGTCCGGTCACCTTCGAGGATCTCTACCTGCGCCAGTACGTCGTCACTCCGGTGGACAAGTCGTGAGTGCTGATGCGAGTCCTGGCTCGCATCACCACTCACAGGCCGCAGGCCTGTTCGGTTCGGTCGACGACGTCACCGAGAAGCTCGCGAGTGTCGGCTACCTCGCCTCGACCGCGGTGGCCACGACGGTGTTCCTCGCCGACCGGCTGGGCAAGCCGCTGCTGGTCGAGGGCCCGGCCGGGGTCGGCAAGACCGAGCTGGCCCGGGCCGTCGCGCAGGCCACCGGCTCGGAGCTGGTGCGGCTGCAGTGCTACGAGGGCATCGACGAGGCGCGGGCACTGTACGAGTGGAACCACGCCAAGCAGCTGCTGCGGATCACCGCCGGCGGAGCCGGCAATCCGGCCACCGCCGGCGGAGCCGGCAATCCGGCCACCGCCGGCGGAGCCGGCAATCCGGCCACCGCCGGCGGAGCCGGCAATCCGGCCACCGCCGGCGGAGCCGGCAATCCGGCCACCGCCTCGCACCGCGAGCAGGGCTGGAGCGACATCAAGGACGACATCTTCTCCGAGGAGTTCCTGCTGCCGCGCCCCCTGCTGTCCGCAATCCGGCGCACCGAGCCGACCGTGCTGCTCGTCGACGAGACCGACAAGGCCGACGTCGAGGTCGAGGGCCTGCTGCTGGAGGTGCTCGGCGACTACCAGGTCACCGTGCCCGAACTCGGCACCGTCACGGCCAGCCGCAGGCCGTTCGCGTTGCTGACCTCGAACGCGACGCGGGAGCTGTCCGAGGCGCTCAAGCGGCGCTGCCTGTTCCTGCACCTGGACTTCCCGGACGCCGACCTGGAGCGGCGCATCGTGCTTCGCCGCGTCCCGGAACTGCCGGAGGCGGTGGCCGAGACGCTGGTCCGCGCGGTGCGGGCGCTGCGGGCGATCCAGCTGCGCAAGGCGCCGTCGGTGGCAGAGACGATCGACTGGGCGCGGACGCTGCTCGCGCTGGGTCTGGGCACGCTCGACGACGACGCGGTGCGCGCCACCCTGGGCGTGGTGCTCAAGCACCAGTCCGACGTGCGGCTCGCCATGCGCGAGCTGCAGCTGGACTGACCGTGCCCGGCGTCCCCGACCACCTGGTCGCGTTCGTCACGGCGCTGCGCAGTCACGGCGTCGCGGTCGGGCCGGGGGAGACGGTCGACGCCGCGCAGGTGATCACCGCATTGGACCTGCTGCAGCGTGAGCAGTTGCGCGAAGGCCTGGCCGCCGCGCTGCTGCGCCGCGGCGGGGAGCGCGCCGTCTTCGACTCGCTGTTCGAGCTGTACTTCCCCGTTGCCACGGCAGCCACGGGCGCGGCCGAGCCCGCACCGCTCGAGGAGCCCGGCGGGGACGGGGTGTCCGAGCTGCGCGAGCGGCTCGCCGGGTTGCTCGCCGACGACGCCGACGGGCCGCAGCTGCGCGCGCTGGCCGGCCAGGTCCTCGATGTGCTCGGCGGTACCACCGGCGCCGGCGGGGCAGCACGCTGGTCGGCCTACCAGGCGCTGGACCGGCTGGCGCCGCAGACCCTGCTCGCCCAGCTCTTCGCGGGCATGGGATCGCGCCCGGCCGAGGGCGTGACGGGGGAGCTGGCACGCCGGGAGGTCCGGGAACGGATCGCGGGGTTCCGCCGGTTGGTGGAGGCCGAGGCGGTGCGCCGCACCGCGGAGCAGCGTGGCCGCGACGCCGTCGCCCGCAGCGTGGTACCCCGCCCGCCCGAGCAGCGCGACTTCCTGTCCGCGCGCTCCGACGAGCTGGCCGCACTGCGCCGGACCGTCAGCCCGCTGGCCCGCCGGCTGGCCACCCGGCTGGCTGCCAGGCGACGCCGGGCCCACCGGGGCCGGTTGGACCTGCGCCGGACGCTGCGGGCATCGATGTCGACCGGTGGAGTGCCGGTGCGCCCGGCCTACCGCAGGCCGCGCCCGTCGCGCCCGGAGCTGGTCGTGCTCTGCGACGTCTCCGGGTCGGTGGCCGGCTTCAGCCACTTCACCCTGCTGCTGGTGGCCGCACTGGCCGAGCAGTTCAGCAAGGTGCGGGTGTTCGCCTTCGTCGACCGCATCGACGAGGTGACCGAACTGTTCGCCCCGGGCGCCGAGCAGTCGGGTGCCATGGCCCGGGTGTTCGGCGAGGCCGACGTCGTGCACAGCGGGCACAGCGACTACGGCGGGGTGTTCGCCGACTTCCTCACCGGCCACGCCGAGGTCGTCGGCCCGAAGACGTCGCTGCTCGTGCTCGGGGACGGACGCACCAACCACCGCCACCCCGAATCCGGCGCGCTCGCGTCGATCGTCGCCGCGGCCCGGCACGCGCACTGGCTCAATCCCGAGCCCCGGACCGACTGGGGCACGGGTGACTCGGCCGCGCTGACCTACGGCCGGGTCCTGCCGATGCACGAGTGCCGCACCGCGGCGCAGTTGGCCGATGTGGTGGCCGGCCTGCTGCCGGTTTGACCGACACCCGAGAAGATTTTCGCGGACGGTACTTGCCTCGCAGACGCTGAGTGGTTAAGAACAGGGGCCGCCGCCCGACCGGGTGAGGCACTGCAAGGCCGAGAGGAGCACGACTACCGATGGCCGCACCCACGGATGCGCCCCGCAGTGTGCAGGTCCGGCTCGACACCGGGCTGCGCCGCGACGTCGGCAGGACCAGCCTGTTGTTCACCGGTGTCGGAGCGATCATCGGCTCGGGCTGGCTGTTCGGGGCGCTCTACGCGTCCCAGATCGCCGGTCCCGCCGCGATCTTCTCGTGGATCATCGGCGGTGCCATGATCATGATCATCGGAGTGGTCTACGCCGAGCTGGGGGTGATGTTCCCGGTCTCCGGCGGCATCATCCGCTTCCCGCACTACGCCTTCGGCTCGTTCGCCAGCTACAGCTCGGGCTGGACCAGCTGGATCGCGGCGGCCGCCGTGACGCCGATCGAGGTGCTCGCCACCACGCAGTACGCCGACCCGTACATACCGTGGCTGATGAACCAGGCCGACGGCGTCTACGTCCTCACCGGACCGGGCCTGCTGGTGTCCATCGGGCTGATGTTCGTCTACAGCCTCATCAACGTGCTGGGCGTCAAGCTGTTCGCGCGGCTCAACAACGTCCTGGTGTGGTGGAAGCTGGCGGTCATCGCGCTGGTGGTGGTGGCCTTCTTCGTGCTGGCGTTCAACCCGGGCAACCTCGGTGCCGTGGCCGGGTTCGCCCCGACGGGCTTCGGCGCCGTGTTCACCGCCATCCCCGCCGCGGGCGTGGCCTTCGCCTACCTGGGCTTCCGCAACGCCATCGAGTTCGCCGGTGAGACGGACAACCCGCAACGCAACGTGCCGTATGCGGTCATCGGCTCGATTCTGATCTGCGGCGTCATCTACGTGCTGCTGCAGCTCGCGTTCATCACTGCGCTGCCCTCCGACCTCATCGCCGGCGGGTGGACGCAGTTCCAGTTCGAGGAAGGCGGCGCGGGCCCGCTGGCGGCCCTGGCGACGGTGCTCGGTGCCATCTGGCTCGCGGTGCTGCTGCGCGTCGACGCCGTGGTCTCGCCCGCCGACACCGGGCTGATCTACGCGGGGGTCACGACCCGGCTCGCCTACGCCAACGCTCGCAACGGCAACGCGCCGCAGGCGCTGACCAGGCTCAACAACCGCGGCATCCCGTGGATCTCGGTGGTGCTGATGTTCGTCGTGGGCTGCTTCATGTTCCTGCCCTTCCCCGGTTGGCAGCAGTTCATCGGATTCATCACCTCGGCCTTCGCGATCTCGTTCGGTGCCGGTCCGCTGGTGGTCGGGGCGCTGCGCCGCCAGTTGCCCGACCAGGAGCGACCGTTCAAGCTGCCCGGCGGCGACACCCTGCCCTATCTGGCGTTCCTGTCGTCGAGCCTGCTGGTGTTCTGGGCGGGCTGGTCGACCAACGAAAAGATGATCATCGCCGTGCTGGTCGGTTACGTGATCTTCGCGATCTACCAGATCGCCAACAGCGCCCGGATGCCCGCGCTGGACTTCAAGGCGGGCTCGTGGTTCCCGATCTGGTTGGTCGGCCTCGGCGTGGTCAGCTATTTCGGTGACCCCAACCCCCTCGAGGAGGAGTCCGCCGGGCTGATCCTGCAGGGCGGGGACGGTCCGCTGTCGTTGTTCTGGGGGTTCGTGGTCCTCGTGGTGTTCAGCGCCGCCGTCTACGCGTACGCGATCGCGATGCGGTTGCCCGCGCATCGGGCAGCTGCCAACATCAGCCAGACGCCCACCGACGTGCCCGCCTGACCTCAGCCGCGGCCACGGAGCTCGTCGCCTAGGCTTGCCGACCATGTCCGGCCGGCGACTGGGACACAGGCGATCAGGTGTCATGGGCGGGACCTTCGACCCGATCCACCATGGCCACCTCGTCGCGGCCAGCGAGGTGCAGGCGCGTTTCGGGCTGGACGAGGTGGTCTTCGTGCCCACCGGCATGCCATGGCAGAAGGGCGCCCGGGAGGTCAGCGCGGCCGAGGACCGCTACCTGATGACCGTGGTGGCCACCGCGTCGAACCCCCGGTTCTCGGTCAGCCGCGTCGACATCGACCGCGACGGGCCGACCTACACCGTGGACACGCTGTCCGACCTGCACACCCAGCTGCCCGACCACGAGCTGTTCTTCATCACCGGCGCCGATGCACTGGAGCAGATCCTGTCGTGGAAGCGCGTCGACGAGCTCTTCGCGCTCGCCCACCTGGTCGGGGTGACCCGACCCGGATTCCACCTCGACGACGAGCACCTCCCGGACGGGGCGGTGAGCCTGGTCGAGGTGCCGGCCATGGCGATCTCGTCGACGGCGTGCCGGCAGCGGGTCGCCGAGGGCATGCCGGTCTGGTACCTGGTACCGGACGGGGTGGTGCAGTACATCAGCAAGCGCGGGCTCTACCGCGCCCCGGCCCCCCATCGGGAGGAGTGACGTGGCAGCCACGGAATCGGCGCGCGAACTGGCAGTGGTTGCCGCGCAAGCCGCGGCAGGCAAGAAGGCGCACGACGTCGTGGTGCTCGACGTGTCCGATCAGCTCATCATCACCGACTGTTTCGTGATCGCCTCGGCGCCCAACGAGCGGCAGGTGCAGGCCATCGTCGAGTCGGTCGAGGAGAAGATGCAGGGTGCCGGCACGAAGCCGGTGCGCCGCGAGGGTGCGCGGGAGGGGCGCTGGGTGCTGCTGGACTACGTCGACGTGGTGATCCACGTCCAGCACGTCGAGGAGCGCTCCTTCTACGGCCTGGAGCGGCTGTGGAAGGACTGCCCGGCCATCCCCTTCGACGCAGGACCGCTTCCCCCGGACGACGAGTCGCCGTGACACTGCGGAGCCTGGTGCTCTGGCGACACGGCGAGACCGATTACAACGCCGCGCTGCGGATGCAGGGTCAGCTCGACTCCCGCATCACCCCGACCGGCATCGGGCAGGCAGAGCGGGCAGCGCCGGTGCTGGCCGGGCTGCGTCCGGACGTGCTGGTCACCTCCGACCTGTCGAGGGCGGCCGACACCGCCGTCGTGCTCGGCAGCCATACGGGGCTGCCGGTCGCGGTGGACAAGCGGCTGCGGGAGACCCACCTCGGCGTCTGGCAGGGGCTCACCCACGCCGAGGTGGAGGCCGGTTGGCCCGGTGTGATGAGCATCTGGCGTACCAGTCCCGACTGGGCGCCTCCCGGCGGCGAGACCCGCGCCGAGGTCGCGACCAGGGCTGCGCAGCTGGTCGGCGAGCTCGACGCGGGCGGCTACGACAACGCGGTGCTGTGCACCCACGGCGGCCTGATCGCGGGACTGACCCCGATGCTGCTCGGTCTGCCGATCCCCCGGTGGTCGGTGTTCAGTGGCATCAGCAACTGCCACTGGTCAGTGCTCAGGCGCCGCGACGTCGGCTGGCGCCTCGAGTCCTACAACACCGCGGCGCCGGTGTGAGCGGCGCGAGCGCCACCTACGCTGGCGGTCGTGCCCGTCGCCGTCGTCACCGATTCCACCGCCTACCTGCCGGACGGGCTCGCGGCGCGGCGCGGCATCCGGGTGATCCCCATTCACGTCACCATCGACGGCATCGCCAGCCTCGACGGGGTGGATCTCGGCGCGACGGACCTCGTGGCGGCACTCGGCAGGCGGGCAGCGGTGCGCACCGCGGGGCCGACCCCGGGGGAGCTGGCAGCCGCCTACACCGCCGCGCTCGATGCCGGCGCCGACGCGGTGGTCTCGGTGCATCTGTCGCGAGCGCTGTCGGGCACCTGGGAGGCGGCGCGGCTCGCGGCCGAGCAGGTGGGCACGGACCAGATCCGGGTGGTCGACTCGCGGTCGACCGCGATGGGCCTGGGGTTCGCGGTACTCGCGGCGTCGTGCGTCGCCGCTGACGGCGGCGACGCGGGCGCCGTGTACGGAGCCGCCGAGGGCGTCGCCGCCCGCACCCGGACCTTCTTCTCCGTCGACACCTTGGAACACCTGCGTCGCGGCGGCCGGATCAGCTCCGCGACGGCCCTGCTCGGCACCGCGCTGGCCGTCAAGCCGCTGCTGCACGTCGCCGACGGCCGGATCGTTCCGCTGGAGAAGGTGCGCACCGCGACGAGGGCGCGGGCACGGCTGGTCGAGCTCGCCGCCGAGGCGGCAGGTTCCGAACCGGTCGACATCGCGGTGCACCACCTCGGCGCCGCCGACCGCGCCGCCGAACTCGTCGATCGGCTGCACGACCGGTTACCGGCGCTCGGCGAGTGCCTCGTCTCGGAGGTCGGTGCGGCGATCGGTGCGCACTGCGGGCCGGGAACGCTGGGTGCCGTCGTGCTGCCCGGGGGGCTCGCCTCCCGCGCCATGCCGTAACGCCAACCCAGCAGCATCGCACGGCTCGCCGACGGGTGGCGGGCAATCCGCGCCGCGATCGGGGGAGTTGTCCCCACCTGCCCCGCCATCCACAGGCCCGCAACCGGGCAGCTGCTCGCCCGCGGGGAGCCGCCCTAGCGTCGCGGCGTGCCTATCGCCCTGCCGAACGCGCTTGGTCCGCCCCGTGCCGATCGACACCGGGCCAGCGACCGATTGACCGCGCTGAGTGCTCTCACCGGGCCCACCGCCCCGACCGTCGAGGCGTCGCCCGAGACCGGGAGCGAGGAGCTGCTCCAGCAGCGTGCAGCGACCGACGACGCGGCGGAGGATGCGGCGACCGACGGCTTCTCGCCCCGGAACACTCCGGGACGCGGGGGCGCACCGGGGGCGGTGCGGGAACGGCTGGGGCCGCTGGTGCGCCGCTGGACGCCCGGCTCGCTGCAGGAGGCGAGTTGGGATGCCGGGCGCGGTGATGCTGTCGGCGGTGACCGCGCTGGCAGCGGTGCTGGCCGCGGTCGGCGTCTGGTGGGACCGGCCGGTGCCCCGGCCGGTGCCGGCGCCGCCCGTGCTTGCCGCCGCGGCACCGGCATCGGCCTCCCCGGCGCCGGGAACGGCAGCCGAGCTGGTGGTCAGTGTCGTGGGTCACGTCGAGCGTCCCGGGCTGGTGCGGGTGCCCGAGGGTGCCAGGGTCGCCGACGCGCTCGACGCCGCCGGCGGAGCTGTCGGCGGTACCGAGCTCACCGCGTTGAACCTGGCCCGGCGGGTTTCCGACGGCGAGCAGCTCCTGGTCGGGATCACCCCGCCGCGCGGTCAGGCGGCTGCCGGCACGCGGGCCGCCGCCGGCGGCGCGGGTCCGGCCGCTGCGGGGCTGCTGGACCTCAACACCGCTACCACGGAGCAGCTCGAAGCGCTGCCCGGGATCGGCCCGGTGACGGCCGGGCGGATTCTCGAGTGGCGCGCGGAGAACGGGCCCTTCACCGATGTCGGGCAGCTGCGGGAGATCCACGGCATCGGGGAGGCCCGGTTCGCGGAGCTCGAGGACCGGGTCCGGGTGTGAACCGGCCGCCGGGTGCGGCCACACCCCGCGGTGCAGCGGATCTGCGGCTGGTGCCCAGCGCGCTGGCGGCATGGGGAGTCGCTCTCGTCGGCCTCCTGCTCGGCTGGGCGGCGGCGGCCGTGGTGGGCGTCGCAGGGCTGCTGGCGGCCGCCTGGGCGGCCCGTGCCCGGGCGCACGGGCTGCTTGCCTGCGGCGGGGTGGCGGCCGCGCTCTCGATCGTGGTCGGCGCGCACGCCTGGCAGCTGGCGCACCACCCGGCACGGGCCGCCGCCGACCGTGGCGCGGCAGCGACCGTCGACGTGATACTGCGCGACGATCCACGCCCGGTGGCCAGCGCCGGCTACGGGGGCAGGCCCGGCGGCGCGCGGCGCGTCGTGGTCCGGGCGCAGCTGGCGCGGCTCGACGTCGCCGGGAACTCCTGGCGCGTCGGTGGGCGCATCGTGCTGGTCGGGCCTGCCGATGGCTGGGCCGGCCTGCTGCCTGGGCAGCGGGTGCGCGCGGAAGGCCTGCTGGCACCGGCGGGGCGGTCGGATCTGACGGTGGCGTTGCTGCGGGTGCGGACGGCCCCGAACGTCCTGGATGAGCCGACCGCGGTGCAGCGGGCCGCCGAGCGCGCCCGGTCGGGCCTGCGGGAGGCATCGGCCGCGCTCGCGCCGGCGCCGGCAGGCCTACTGCCCGGGCTCGTGGTCGGCGACACCTCCCGCATGCTGCCGGGTGTGCGGGCAGACTTCCGTGCCGCGGGCCTGACCCACCTGACCGCCGTGTCCGGGGCCACCATACGGCACACAGTGCTATGCTCGCAACCATGAAACGAGCCTTGACCGGCCCGGCGGAGCCGGGACGTCCGGGGGCCGCAGCTCCGCTGCGAGCCCTGATCTACAACCGCGTCAGCCACGACGCCGCGGGCAAGGGCTACTCCGTGGCCGAACAGGAGCGGGAGAACCGCGCGGAGTGCGCAGACCGCGGGTGGGAGATCACCGCGGTGCTGACGGACAACCACGTCGGCGCTTCCCGCTTCTCCCGCGGCGACCGACCGGAGTGGCGCCGGGTGACCGAGATCATCGCGGCCGGGGGCTGCGACGTCCTGGTGCTGTGGGAGTCATCCCGGTGCACCCGCGATCTCCGCGAGTACGCGGAGCTAGCTGATCTCTGCGACCAGCACAACGTCTTGCTGTCCTACTCCGGCAGGATCTACGACATGGGTGACCCAGACGACCGGCACCGCGCCGGCTCAGACGCGCTCGACTCGGAGCGCGAGACCGCCCGCACCCGCAAGCGAGTGACGAGGTCGGTACGACGCCGCAAGGCGGAAGGCCTGCCCCACGGCAAGATCCCCTACGGCTACCGGCGGGAGTACGACCCGGTGACCCGGGAGTACCTGCGGCAGGTACCGCATGAGGAGACCGCGCCGATCGTGAGGGAGATCGCCCGGCGGTTGCTCGCCGGGGAGGCGCTGCACGCCGTCGCGGAGGACCTGACGAGACGGGGCATCCCGACGCCGCGGGGCGCCGCGTCCTGGCAACCGACTCAGGTTCGGCGGGTGGGGCTGTCCGACACGGCCGCCGGCCTCATCACGCTCGACACCGGGACCCGGGTCACGGCCCAGTGGGAGCCGCTGATCTCGGAGGCGGATCATGATCTGCTCGTGGCCAGGCTCACCGACCCGGCGCGCCGGACGTGGCGCGACGGCTCGACGAAACACCTCCTCGCAGGGCTGGCCGTGTGCGGGGTCTGCGGCGCACCCGTGCGCCGCGTGAAGAACCGCGGGTCGCCGTCGTACGCGTGCAGCCGGGGCCACTGTGTCTCCCGCTCGCAGGCATGGGTGGATGACCTCACCGAGCGCATCATCATCGAGCGCTTGTCCCGCACGGATGCTGCGGAAGCCTTCGCCGCCGACGACCCGGCAGCGGTGGATGCGGCCACCGAGGCACGGGCGCTGCGCGCACGGTTGCAGACGTTCTACGACAATCTCGATCTGTCGGCGGCCGGGTTGGTCGCCGCGGAGCGCAAGCTGCTGCCGCAGATTCAGGCAGCCGAGGACCGAGCCCGTCGGGCTCACCGGTCGCCGCTGGTGGGCTCGCTGGCGGCGCCGGACCCTGCCGTGGTCGAGCAGCGGTGGGTGCGGCTGACCATGCCACAGCGGCGGGAGGTGATCCGGACGCTCGACCTGGTGGTGCGGATCCACCGGACCCGCCGTGGGGTCCGGAAGCTCGACCCGGCCAGCGTCGAGATTGGTTGAGCTATGCAACGGTGCAACACGCCAAGAGCGATCATGACTCGTGTCAGGCTCTCTTTGTGCCCCCGACCGGGGGCAGGAAAGGGAACCGTCATGGAGTCCAGCCAGACCCGCGAGGCCCACGCCCGGGCAGCGGCACTCGGCGCATCGAGAGATGCGCCTCGCGAGGCAGACCATGACCCACGGTCTGCCGAACTGCACCGCCACCGCGGTGAGCACGACCCGGCCGCCGTGGCGGCCGCCCGGGAGTATGCGGCCAGCGATCTTGCCGACCACGTCCGCCGCGTGGTGGACCAGATGCCGGCGCTGTCGCCGGCGCAGGTCTCGCGGCTGCGCAGCCTGCTCGGCGCATCGGAAGATGCGCCTCGCGAGGCAGACCATCAGTCTCGGTCTGCCGAGCTCGGGGGGACCGCGGTGCCCGCCGATGAAGGGCGTGCGGCGTGAGCAGCCCTGAGGTAGAGCCCACCACCATGACCAGGACCGAGGCCCTGGCGCTCACCATGGCGATCCGGGAGCACCTCACGGTGGTGTGGGAACTGGTCGTAGAGGCCTACCAGCGCCGCGCCTGGGAGGCGCTGGAGTACTCCTCGTGGGACGAGTACTCCGCCGAGCAGTTCGGCACCCACCGGCTCAAGCTGCCGAACGAAGAGCGCCGCTCCGTGGTCGAATCGCTGCGGCAGGCTGGGCTGTCGACCCGGGCCATCGCGAGCGCCACCGGGATCAGCAAGGACACGGTGAACCGGACGGCACCTGTCTCAGATGAGACACCTGCTGCCCCGGTGACCGGAACCGACGGCAAGGTGTACAACATAACCAGCAAGGGCAAGAAAGATCAGCCAGCGACGAAGCCGCCGCGGCAGGATCAGCAGCTCCACTCGTTCAACGCGTCGACAGTCCTAGCGTTGCGTGAGCTGGACACGATGCTCGACTCCAAACCGCGACGGCTCATGCGCAAGTACCCCGAACAGATCGACAGCTGGCGGAAGGCAGTCAAGAATCTACGCGGGAGGCTGGACGAGATCGCTGCGCCACTCGAAGACACACCCCAGCGGCCGAGGGTGTTGTTCATCCCGGTGTCCGGTACTTCGCTGTGCGTCCAGATCGAAAGTCGGGGCCATAGGCCACTGTTCGATGTCGACGAACGGAACAAGATCAAGGCAGATTGCCTCGCGATCATCGAGGACATAGAGCGTATCGAGCGCGAAGGCGCTTGATCCCACCCCCACACACCCCGATCAGAGATCGGGTGCTCCGAGCGGGCTACCGCACCGCTCACATTCCCTCCCGCTCGGCCAGTGGCTGCCGTGGCTGGCCGGGAACTTCCGGGGGTCGCAGCAGCACGCGAGTAGGTACGTGCAACTGGCCTCAAACTACTCTCGCGTGAGTAGTTTGCCCCCCGAGACCTCCCTGCGCGGAGCGCTGGCGGCTCTCGCAGCAAATCCGCAACGCGTTGCGGATTTACCGCCCGACACCTCCCTTCGCGGAGCCCTTGCAGCTCTCGGGGCTGCGACCCAGGAACACGTCTTGAGACGTGTTCCATCAGGGGCCGGGCTACCGCACCGGCCCACCAATGACCCTCCCGCACTGATCCCGCGGGAGTAACCACCATTCCGGCCCGGCTGTCGTCCTGTCCGGCCGGGTCGGGATGGTGCCCACCCAGATAGGACGTGAGAATGACATGAGCACCGACAAGAAGAAAACCGCGCACGGCTTGCAATGGCGCATGGAATGGTTCTACGCCGCGGCTAGGATCGCGGCTAGGAGCAAACGCGAGGGTATCGGCTCGACGTTCGTCGGGGTCGCTGCCGCCTACGCCTTCCGCGGTAGTTCCGATCACGGAACCGGGTATGTCAGCGAAGCTGGCCTCGCTGTCGACCTAGGTGCCGACGTGAGCACCATACGGCGTGCCCGGGGGAAGCTCGCGGCTAAGGGACTGCTCGTGGACACCGGCCACGTGGCCGGTAAACCCGGCCACGAGATGATCGTCTACTACCTGGTGTCCCCGCCGATCGAGCTCGATGATGTGGCCGCCGTCGCCGATGAGAAGGCCTGTCACGCCTTCCGAGGGGGCGCACGTGGGAACGGGAGGGGGCGCACACAGCACCCCGAGGGGGCGCACACAGACACAACAGGGGGCGCACATGTGCGCCCCGTACAGGCTAGTGTTGTACAGGCGAGCCTTACAGGCGAGCCCTTACAGGCTAGTGATGGTTTAGCTAGCACGCGCGCGTGCGCGCGCGAGGCATCCTTGGGCGAAGAACAGGTAGGGCAGGCTGCCGCCTACGCACCTTCGGGCGAGGCGGCGCAGCAGCAGACAGCTGATGGCAGCAGCGCGGCGGCGTCGCCGCCGCCATCGGTTGACCCTGGCGATCTTCCCTCCGAGGAGTTTTCATCTGCGGCGGATGCCGTTGCTCGACCCGCGGATGATCTTGATGGAGGCTACGACGAGTTCAAGGCAGCGATGCAATTCAGAGCTTCGGTCATCGCAACCTGTCCGGCTGACACCAAGGCTCAGAATCTCGAATTTGCAGACCAGCGTCTCGCGCGACTCGGATACCGAGTCGCAGCCGACGGCACCCTACACCAGATTGGCATTCCCGACCCGACAGCCGTACAATGATGGACGCAGGCGCCGATACCACGGCGCCGAGGGATCAACGGGAGCATGCATGACGATGCTGAAACCCTGCTACGTTACGCCCGATCAAGGCTTCACATTCCACGAGCTGTGGCGGCACTCATCGCTTATCGCGCAACTCGACGGCCGCAAACTCCCGCCGGCACAGAAGTTGCGGACCGACATCTACCGGCTGTCGGCCAAGGTCGGCCGCCACGAGTTCAACATCCAAGTGCTCGAAATGGGGTGGCCGCGTCGCGCCGAGTGTGACCACCTGGACCTGGACGCGATGTTCTTGTTCCTGCGCCAGACAATCGACCGGAAGGATGACCGTGGACTCTGAATACCGCGATGCGTGGCTGCAGCCGCTGTCGCCACAGTTCAGCCATGAGCCCGGCGCGCCGACAGCGACGCGCGAGCGGATCTGCCTGGCCGTGAGCGACCCCGCCAGCGGTCAGGTCGACTGGACCGCAACCGCAGCCCAGCTGACCCGGCGCACCGGCCGCAAGATGGCGGCCGCCGTCGTCGACGTCAGCACCGGCACGGTCCTCGTGCACGACCGGCCCCAGTCGTGACCGCCGGCGACGAGCACCCGTCGGTGCTCGCAGCCCTGGCCGGCTACCATCCGGGGACCCGCGACATCGTGGGTCGGATCGGCAGCATCGAGCAGACCGAGGCCGAACTCTTCGAGCTCGCCGGCAGCGACGAGCCCGTCGAGATCAGCTACGTCGAGTTCGTGGAAGACGTCGACGGCTACCCGCTCGCGGTCGAGCAGCGGACCGAGACCGCGTTCCTGGCGAAGCCGCTGATGAGGCCCCAAGATCCGCAGCACCCGGCATAGGTCCAGCGGATTCTCTGTCCCGGGCTCGTCGTGAGCCCGGGCTTCCGCGGTTCCGGTGCTGGATTGTGGGCCCTTCTGTCGTGTGGCCCTGGTGTCCCAGCATCCCTGCCTCCCTGCACACGCAGCATGGGGTGGTGGGTATGTGGTGGGCATGGGTGGTGTGCGTGCACCAGACGCATGGGTAGGGGTGGGTAGGCATGGGTGATGGTGTGTTGATGATGATGAAGCGAGGAGCGGAGCGACGAGCCATCACGCCACCCACCGAGCATGCATGGTCATGCGGCTCAGTGCATGCTGCTCGCCCATCAGTGCAGGTCATAGGGGGTAGCTCCCACCCCCGGCAGGTCTCAGCTCCGTGAAGTGGCTCAGGCTCAGCATCTGTACGGTTCCTGAAAGCCCATGAAAATCGTTTTCAAAAGCGTATGCAGGGTTTATGCAGCGTACGGCCCGACGGCATGAGCCGTCGGACGCGCGTCCGGCACCTCCGGTGCCGGGCCGACAGCCCTACGAACGGATCTTCACGATGCCACTCCGCACCCCCGATTCAAGGCCTGCCTGGCACCGCGCCGCCGGCCTGGCTGCCCTCGCCGCCGAGGGCCTGCCCCGTCGCGGGCACCTCGACGGCTACGTGCGCGACCCACGCGCACCCGAACCGGTGGTGTCGCACGTCGACCACGTCCGGGCTCGACGCACCGACGAGGAGCTGCACACGCTGCTCGACTGGGCCCTCGCCACCCCGTTGCACGACGAGCTCGTCCGGCTGTGGCACGACGGCCACGTTGAAGCGCCTGCACCCGCCGGCCGACCGGCCTGGCACCCCGCCGGCTGCACACCGATCGGCAAGCCCCGCCGAGCCGGTCAGCCCCGTCGGGCCCAGATCGGGCCCGACCCCGCCCCCCAGACGAACTGGGAGGCCCTCACTTGGACAAGGACGCACCCATGTCGACCCACAACTGGGACGCACCCCGCAGAACACCCCGCCGCCGACCCGGACCAGGCTGGGCCCGGCTCCGCACAGCCGTCCTCGAACGCGACGGACACCGCTGCGTGATCGTCAGCGGTGACCCCGAGGCGCGCTGCGCCGAGACCACCAATCTGGCCGTCGACCACATCGACCCGCAGGCAGCCGGCGGCTGCGACCACCCGCAAAACCTGCGGACCGTCTGCGGCTGGCATCATGCTCGCATCACGGCGGCATTCTCGGCGAAGCGCAAGACCCGCTACACGAAGAAACGCGCCGAGGAGAAGCATCCCGGTACGACGGATCGTTGATCCGTCGAGAGCGCGGGATCTCCGATCCTCGCGTGAGATCAACTAGAGTATAATTGATCCTAGCGAGGAGCTTTCCTCGCTGCGTCCGGACCGATGCCGCAACGGCACAGAACCGGACCGCGCCGCAACGGCGACCCAAACGGCCTGACATAGGCCACCCCAGCACACACAGCTGTGAGCATCCCGGCTGTAGCTGCAGGGAGTCGATCACCACGCATCGCGGAATGCACCGCGTGCGACTCCAGTCACTCATCATCACTCTCATCACGCCGAGGATTCTTCTCGGCGCACAAGTGTCTGGAGACACACACATCATGGCTTTCTACACCCAACTCGACACCGGCGCCGACGGCGACCCGATCCTGCGTCCCGAGGACGTCCACGACCTACTGATCAGGCCGATGACGGGTGCGTCTGTGGCCGCCCAGGTCTGCAGCGTCATTCAGACCGGCAGCACTTCGATGCGGCTGCCGTACGTCTCGGCGGACCCGTCCGCGGAGTGGGTCGAGGAGGGCGACGAGATCACCCCGACCGACCCGACACTCGGCGAGCTCGACGTGGTCCCCACGAAGATCGGAGGGCTGACCATCATCTCGAATGAGCTCGCGCTGGACTCAGACCCGGCCGCCAACACCATGGTCGGGCAGGGCCTGGCCCGCGATATCGCCCGCAGGGTCGACGAGGCGTTCTTCTCGACGGTGTCCAGCCCTGCACCGGAAGGTCTGGACCAGCTGTCCGGCGTCACCGCGGTCGACGCCGGCGGGGACTGGGAGAACCTGGACTGGGCAGCGGAGGCGATCAACAACGCCGAGGACGAGAACACCGTGATCACGGCGTTCGTCACCAGCCCTGCCGACGCGCTGCTGCTCGCCCAACTCAAGGACGAGACCGACAGCAACCGTCACTTGCTGCAGCCCGACCCGACCCGGCCCACACGACGGATGGTCGCGGGTGTGCCGCTGTGGGTGAGCAGGTACGTCACCGAGGGCACGGTCTGGGGCATTCCTCAAGACCGCACCCACGTGGTGATCAGAACCGACGCCACCATCGCGGTGTCGACCGATGCGTACTTCAGTTCGGACCGTGTCGGGGTCCGCGGAACGATGCGCGTCGCGTTCGGCTTTCCGCATGCGGCCGCTATTCAGGAGGTCACCCTGAGCGGCTGATCCACCAAGCCCCGGGCCCTCACGAGGGGGTCCGGGGCTTTCTTACTCTCTTCCCTTCCCAATTCCCCGGGCGGTGTCCTTCCCGCCCGGCCCAGGGGTAGGTGGTCCTACTCCTGTGTCCCCCACCGGGTCGAGCCGCGGTGCCTTCTCCTCGCCGCGGCTCCCTGGTGGGTCTTTCTGCTGAGGAGCATCCCCATGGGCGTCTACGCATCAACCGAAGATATCTCCGGCCGATGGGCCGGCTACGACCCCGACGAGCACGAGGACCGGGCCACCAGACTGATCGGTGACGCCGAGGCGCTGCTCCTCGATCGCATCCCTGGTGTTCCTCAGCGGATCGCCAACGGCGTCGTCTCGGACCGCACCGTCACCGCTGTGGTGGTCGACATGGTCAAACGCGTTTTGCGCAACCCCGATGGCTATCGCAGCGAAGGCGATGGTGACTACAACTACGTCTACTCCCCGGGTGCTTACACGCCCGGCGAGGTCGGAATGACCCGCACCGACCTGTCCCGGCTCAACGGACCGAGGCGCGGTGTGACCGGCTCCCTCGCCGCCGACGACCAGATCGTGGTCACCCGCAGGCCCGGTGGACCGCTGGTGCAGGACCGCGGCGACGGCCCGACGGCATGAGCCGTCGGGCGCGCGTCAGCCATCTCCGATGGCTGGCCGACGGCTGGCGGTTTTCGTGACCGGGCGAGGGGACCTCGCCCGTCCGGGCGGGACGGCTACGCCGTCCACGCTGAGCAGCAGCTCGTCGTGCTCTTGGTGCACGGTCACGCCCGACGGCAAGCCGTGTGTGAAGTGCGGCCACGTGAAAGGGACCCGGGGATGAAACCATCATTCTGTTACGACGGCTGCGGCGCCCGGGCAACCGGGTTGTCCGCCTACTGTGACGAGTGCGCCGAGGCGCACAACCGTGCGGCTGACAACCGGGTGGACCGTTCCTA
Organism: Pseudonocardiaceae bacterium; assembly: GCA_009379815.1. Taxonomy (GTDB): domain Bacteria; phylum Actinomycetota; class Actinomycetes; order Mycobacteriales; family Pseudonocardiaceae; genus WHSY01. Next base: position 318 of record WHSY01000021.1, on the reverse strand, counting down.
CAGCCAGGCGCACCCGTTCCGGGTGGGCGGCCGGGTGCGTATCGAGCGGGACGAGCAGCTCTACCCGTCGAAAGGCTCGTGGCCGCGTTACCGCGGCCGCACCGGCACCGTGGTCGAGCTCAACCCGACACCCACCAGAACCGCACCGCCAGAAATCGGTGTGTCGTTCAACGCGACACCCCGCACAGATGCCTGGTTCCAGCCCCACGAGCTCGCACAGATGGGCGCCCTGGCCGCTGAGAGCGATTCTGACGGCCTCCTGGCCCAATGCCACGTAGCCTAAGTGGATCAAGGACCTGACCTGGTAGTTCCTGATCG
>WHSY01000219.1 GCA_009379815.1 Pseudonocardiaceae bacterium | reverse complement strand
CAGGGTCGTAGAACTGACCTGCTCGCTCGTATCCCTCCAGCCAGCGTCGCGCAGTGCCGGAATGCAGGCCAACGAGGCGGTCTACGTCGGCGTAGGAGTAGATCGCGCGGTCAAGGAGGGAGTCAGCCATGCCTCCATCTTCGCACCGACGGCTGACCCAGGGCGATCGAGTTGGCTCGTGTCGGATGCGATCCGTCCGGGTGGACGCCGCGATCTGGTCGCGCTGATTCCGCGCTCTTCCACCGATTTCCGTGCTCGTCCACCCAGGCATAGGCCACCCTGCTAAAGGCGAAGGCTGCACAAAAGGCGAAGTCTGCTGTCCCTGTCTGCTGTCTGCTGTCCCCACAAGTTGCCCAGCGCCGCCAGAGACAATCAGAGCAGCTCCCGGATCTTTCCGGAAACCGCCTCTGACCTGCACTTCACATGGTAGCGGGGGGAGGATTTGAACCTCCGACCTCTGGGTTATGAGCCGGCGTCCCTCCGCGAAGTCACGCGACGACGCCACGTCAGCTCTGACCTCTCGAGGCGAATCACCAGACGGGTTGATGGTGTACGAGGTCGCGCTGCGCAAGCAGCGGCCATCAATCCAGACACGCGGGGCCACAACGCTCGGTCGTGCAGCTCCAGGAATCGCCCGCACGCAACTGCAAGGGCTAACGCCCAGCACCCGCAGACGAAGGCCAGCGAGACCGCCGGTTGACGCATTTCGGCGGTACGTCTTGGCGAGGTGATCGCCCGATTTCCCCTCAGTGTCGTAGGTCTCCATGGAGAGAAGTGCCGCTACACAGTTCGACGGGCGCTTGCGGGTCGTGCCGTGGACTTCCCCAACCGGCCAAGGCCCCAGACAATCCTGAATAGGAAGACGCCTTGTCCGCCGACCTCCCGACGGTCCACATAGGACGGGCATGAAGAACCTGACGGTCGACGAGTGGGCTGCCGAAGTGGCAGCCACCTTCCCGCCACTCGGACCGACCGTAGCCGACTGCCTCATTCGGCTCCTTGTGCCCGAGGTCCGCGACGATGTGACGGACTCGACCGAAGACGGCAAGGCGACCGACGCTGCCTGACAGGACACCCCGGTCGAACCCCTCGGCACAGAAAAACGCCCATGGC
>WHSY01000218.1:875-1122 GCA_009379815.1 Pseudonocardiaceae bacterium | reverse complement strand
GAACACGATCTCGCTGAGATCACCTCAATGGGATGTGCTGCCGGTGCCGCCGATAATGGTGCGGGTGGCGATGGTGAAGATGGACCAGCTGAGGCGCGAGGGAGGGACTGACTACCGCGCTGCCGAAGCCGCCCATTCAGCTCTTCTGTGGCCGTTACCTCTGGCGAAGAACGAACGTCCCTCGACATTGTCTTCGCTGGTCAGACCAGGGACTCGGCGCCAGGAATCGCTCAGGGAGAAGTCCCCA
>WHSY01000218.1:389-865 GCA_009379815.1 Pseudonocardiaceae bacterium | reverse complement strand
ACCACGTCGTGCAGGGCGAACATCAGGTATCCGGCCAGCTCGTGTTTCTCGGCTTGGCCGGCTGCGGCGATCGCCTCTCGCACGGCTGTGTCGATGTCGCCGTCGGCTGCGGCCACCCAGGCGGCGTAGACCCGGAGCGTGGTGGATCTGCCACCGCCGTGGCCGAGCCGACCGGCGACGGTGCGGAGGTCGATGCCTGCGGTCAGTAGTTCGGTGGCCGAGTAGTGGCGTAGCGCGTGGATGTGGGTGTCGATGCCGAGGCGGGTGGCCATCTTCTTGTAGCGGTTCGACACCGCGTCCGGCGGGTACGGCTCATGGCCCGTTCCGGGCGCGCGGGTGAACACGTAAAAGTCCTCACTCCACAGCAGGTCGAGCTGCTCGCGCTCCTGCTGACAGCGCTGCTTGTGCTCACGCAGGAGCACGATGGTTTCGCTGTCGAGCGCGATCCGCCGTATCTGGTGGGTCTTGGTGTCCTT
>WHSY01000218.1:0-379 GCA_009379815.1 Pseudonocardiaceae bacterium | reverse complement strand
CAGCGCGCACACCTCGCCACGACGCATGCCGGTGGTCATCACCAGCCAGACCAGCGTGCCCCACATATCGTCCAGCTCGAACGCCTTGTCCACGAGCCGTGCGGCCTGGGCAGGCGACGGCGGATCAGGCTGCGGCGGCGTCTGCCTGGGCCGCTGCGCGTTCGCGGCAGGGTTCACGCTGATCCATTCCCACCGCACGGCAGCGTTCAGCACGACGCTGATGATCGAGTGCACCTGCCGCACCGACGAAGACGTCATGCCACTGCACTCATGCGGCCTGCACTTCGCCTCCGCGCAGTCGTGAACGCCCTCGACCTTGTGCTCCATGAACGGCCGCCCATTGCACCGCGTACGACAGCGACGCAGTTGCGCGTAGAAG
>WHSY01000217.1 GCA_009379815.1 Pseudonocardiaceae bacterium | reverse complement strand
GGGTAGCAGTTGTAGTAGCAGTTTCCGGCGTTCACTCGTCCCACAGCGCGGCTCCCATCCGTTGCGCGGCGTCTCGTGTCACGGCGTCTGAGACGTGGGTGTATCGCTGCGTGATCCGCACGTCGGAGTGGCCGAGGATCTGCTGCACGGCTCGGACGTGGACCCCTTGCTCGATCAGCAGCGTTCCCGCGGTGTGCCGCCCGTCGTGCACCCGGACTCGACGCACCCCGGCCTCGTCGAGCAGTGCGACCCACTCGTCCCAATCACGCCGGGGATCGATCGGCCGGCCGTTGGGCTGGCAGAACACGAGGTCGTGCTCCTCCCACAGCTCGCCGGCCAGTTCGCGCTCGGCGTCCTGCTTGATCTTGTGTTGCCGCAGCACCGCGATCAGTGGCGGTGGCAGGGTGATGACACGTCGGCCGGTGCCCTTCGGCTTGCGGAACCGCAGACCCCCGCCCGTGCGTTGTGGGCAGCTGCTCGCGTGGCGTTTGCATCGCGGTGGACACGGCTTCGGGCACTGCTTGCGGTGTCTCGTGCAACCAGCTGGGCACGGTGCGCGGTGCAGCCGAGCACCGCAGGCGTGCGGGTCGTCGCATCCGTGCTTCCAGGTGGTGCGTTGCAGCTGCCAGTAGACCCGCACGTCGCCGGTGTCCAGATCGACGAACGACCACCGCAGCCCGAGCGCCTCGCCTTGACGGAGCCCGCTTGCGAGCCCGACGGACCACCGGGCGCCGTTTCGCTGCCGCTCGGCCGCCGCGAGCACGGCTCGAGCTTCCGCTGTGGTCAGGCTGTCCTGCTCGGTCGGGTCGACGCTCGGCGGGTCGACGAACTCGGCCACGTTGCGCACCACGATCTCCCGGCGTCGAGCGATCTTCAGCGCGCGGGACAGCACCCGGTGCACCTTCAGGATCGACGACGGGGCAGCATCACCCTTCGCCATCACGCCGTACAGGTGGTCGAGGTGCTCCGGCCGCAGCCGGTCGAGGCGATGCTTGCCGAGCTCCGGCGCGATCCAGTTACGGACGAGCGACCAGTAGTCCTGGTGAGACTTGGGCGCGAGCCGGTGCACAGCGATCGTGTCGAGGTAGGTGGCCATCCACTGCTCGACGGTGGGCGCCTGGCC
>WHSY01000216.1 GCA_009379815.1 Pseudonocardiaceae bacterium | reverse complement strand
GTGATGACGAGCACGTTGGACACGCCGAGCGCCTGCAGGTTCTCGCCGATCTCGGCGATCGCCCCCGGGCCGAACTTCAGCGGGGGTGCAGCCCACGTGAGTACGGTCTCTGTGGTCGTCTCGAAGTCGGGCATCGCCGCTCCCACCGTCCGGGGCAATTATTGGAAGTCACTTTCGCCATGTGGGACGATAGGGTGGGCCGTGCAGACGATAGGGTGGGCCGTGCAACAGCGTCGACGCGCCCGTGAGGAGAGTGAGACGGTGGAGAAACGGGCCCTGTCGGGCACGGACCTGACGAGTTCACGCCTGGTGCTGGGAACGATGACGTTCGGGTCGCAGGTCGACGAGCGCGAGGCCGCCACCATGGTCGACCGAGCCTTCGCGGCGGGGGTCACCCACGTGGACACGGCGAACGTCTACAACAACGGGGGCGCTGAGCAGATCGTCGGCCGCGTGCTGCGGGGACGCCGCGACGACGTCGTCCTGGCCACGAAGGCCCGGATGCGGATGAGCGACCCGGCCACGGCCGGCGGTCTCGCTGCGTCGGCCGTCACCGGCGCCCTGGAGGCGAGCCTGCGCCGGCTGGGCACCGACCACGTCGATCTCTACTACCTGCACCAGCCCGACTGGTCGGTGCCGATAGAGGAGACCATGGAGGCGATGACCGCTCTGGTCTCAGCCGGCAAGGCGCGCCACATCGCGGTGTCGAACCATGCGGCCTGGCAGATCGCCCACGTGCGCGGAGCCGCGCCCCGGTGGGGGTGGCCGCCGGTGCACGTCTCGCAGGTGATGCACAACCTCATCACCCGTCATCTCGACGACGAGTACGCCGCCTTCGCCCGTGCCTACGCGATGGCGAACGTCGTGTACAACCCGCTCGCCGGGGGGTGCTCACCGGCAAGCACGACCCGGCGTCTCCACCGGCACCGGGCACGCGCTTCACCAGACCGCACTACCGCGACAGGTACTGGAACGACCGTCAGTTCGCCGCGGTGGCGGAGCTTGCCGAGGTGGCAGCCGAGGCCGGCCTGTCCCTGGTGGAGCTTTCCTATCGGTGGCTTCTCACCCAGGACCTCGTCGACGCGGTCATCGTCGGGGCATCCTCGGCGGCGCAGCTACAGCAG
>WHSY01000215.1 GCA_009379815.1 Pseudonocardiaceae bacterium | reverse complement strand
GATCATCGACGTCAACCGCCTCGGTCAGACCGGTGAGACGATGTACGGCTGGGACCTCGACGTCTACGCCGACCGGGCGCGGGCGTTCGGCTGCCACGCGATCACCATCGATGGCCACGACTTCCGCGCGATCGACGACGCCTACCGCGAGGCCGCCGCCACGATCGGCCGTCCGACGGTGATCGTCGCCCGCACCGTCAAGGGCAGGGGCGTCGCCGATGTCGAGAACGAGACCGGAAAACACGGCAAGCCGCTGCCGGACACCGACGCCGCGGTCGCCGAGCTGGGTGGGCGCCGCGATCTGCGCATCTCGCCCGCCTCGCCGTCGGCGGGCACCGAGCCGCAGGTCTTCGCCGCCGGCCAGTCCGAATCACCGGTGTGGCAGCTTGGCGACGAGATAGCGACTCGCGAAGCGTATGGTGAGGCGCTCGCGGCACTCGGGCGCAGTCGCGGCGACGTGGTTGCGCTGGACGGCGAGGTCAGCAACTCCACGAAGTCGGAGATCTTCGCCAATGCGGTGCCCGAGCGCTACCTCGAGATGTTCATCGCCGAGCAGCAGATGATCGCCACCGCCGTGGCGCTGCACATACGGGGCTGGCGGCCGTTCGTCTCGACGTTCGCGGCCTTTACGGCCCGCGCATCCGACTTCACGCGCATGGCGGCGGTCAGTCGCGCCGGCTTCTGCGTGACCGGTTCCCACGCCGGCGTGGCGATCGGGGAGGATGGTCCGTCGCAGATGGGTTTGGAGGACATCGCCGCCTTCCGCGCCGTCCACGGCAGCACCGTGGTCTATCCGTGTGACGCGAACCAGACGGCTGCGCTGCTACCGCAGCTCGCCGACCGCGACGGCATCCGCTATCTGCGCACTGCCCGGGGCGAAACTCCGGTGATCTACTCCGCCGACCAGGAGTTCCACATCGGCGGCTCGCGAGTGCTGCGGGCAGGCGAGAGCGACAACGTCACGATCGTCGCCGCCGGCGTGACCGTGCACGAGGCGCTGTCCGCCGCCGAGCAACTGGCCGAAGCGACCGAACACGCCTTCTCCCAACACCCCGACGCGAAGATCCTGACCAGCTTCCCCGGCGTCGGCGGGCTGACCGCCGCCCGCGTGTTGGCCGAGATCGGCGACGACCG
>WHSY01000214.1 GCA_009379815.1 Pseudonocardiaceae bacterium | reverse complement strand
CTCCTGCGGGGCCGACTAGAAGCGGCCGATGTCCGCCCTCGCTCCCCTTCCGTGGGATGACCGGAACGTCGACCATCCCACGGTCGGCCCGGAGAGGACTGGGCCGCTCAGCGGGGAGTCGCTCGTCAGTGTCCTGGTCGGCGGTGTGGGCGAGCTCTTCCAGGGTGATCTCGACCTCGGCCGGCGGGCCGTCGACCGCCTCGCTACCGAGAACCTCGGCCACGGTGTGCTGGTCGAGGAGCTGCACTACGGCGCGGTCGCCGTCGCGCAGCGGCTGGACGAGCTGCGTCCGACCGCGCTCGTGTTGGTCGGCGCGACCCAGCGACACCGGTCTCCTGGCACGGTCGACCGTCGACGGATCTTCCCGGTCACCACGGAGCCGTTCGCCGTACACCGCGCCGTCTCGGACGCGGTGACCGGTTATGTCAGCATCGACCTGGTCACCCAGGTCGCGGCCGGCCTGCAGATCCTGCCGGCGCGCACCGTGACCGTTGAGGTCGAGCCCCGCGTGACCGAACCGTCGGAGCAGCTATCGCACGTCGCGGCGGAGGCTCTCGAGCAGGCGCTGACGATGGTCCGCCGCGAGGTCGGCAGGATCCCGTTGCTCACGCTGGCCGACGAGCTGCGGGGCCTGCTGGCCGAGGACCGGCTGGACGGTTCGCCGGCACTGGACTGCCTCCGGCGGCTGCTGGACACTCTGGTGCTCGTGGACCGACACGGGCGGTGGGGGCTCGCCTTCACGCACCGGGACCAGCTTCGCCGGCTGATCGCCAGAGGAGCGACCAGCCAACGCATGACCAGCGTGGACTGGTGCCTGTGGTGGACGCTGATCGACGAGCTCGACCGGTTGCAGACGAGCGAGGCGCGCGATCCGGCCGCTGCCGACTGAGGACACCCATGCGGTGCTGTTGGCGGCCCGCGGCCGAGCGCTCCGGGTCCTACCGGCCCGGGCCGGCAGGACCCGGCCTTCCTATTCCGCTGGTGCGTTCTCGAGCACACCGAGGTACTGCGGCAGCACCGCGACTCGCCGACCCGCCGTTGTCTCCACCACCAGCGCACCGTTAGCGCGACAGTCGACAGCCTTGCCGGTGACCTGTGGGCCTGCCGGTCCGAGCGGAATCAGCCGCGCGCGTACCCTCC
>WHSY01000213.1 GCA_009379815.1 Pseudonocardiaceae bacterium | reverse complement strand
CGAGATCCTCCGCCACGGCCGACGAGCGCACCGCAAACGGCCCGGAGCCGAGCTCCGGCTGGGCCGCCAGCGCATCCTCGATGACCGCGCGCAGTTCCTGGTCGGCCAGCTCGTCGCCCGCTCCCGTGACGACGAAGCCCGGCGGCACAGCGAACCCGGACGCGGCCAGCCGGGCCAGGCGCGCCGCCTTGGCACCGACTCGGTCCGCAAGCGCGCCGGTGGCGTCAGCCAGCGCCAGCACCACGTCGTCACGCCCAGTCGCCGACATCGCAGCCGCCCTCGATATATAGTATCGCTACACGTAGTGATTCTATTCCAGATCCGCTTCGAGCACTACCCCGATGTAGTGTTGCTACCTATGAGGGCGGAGGCGTTGAAGGGTCACCTGGACGTGCTGCTGCTCGCCGTGCTCGACGGCGAGCCCCGCCACGGGTACGCGATCATCGAGGCGCTCCGCGACAGCAGCCGCGGCCGCTTCGACCTGCCCACCGGCACCGTGTACCCGGCGCTGCACCGACTGGAGACCCGCGGGCTGGTCCGCTCCGGCTGGTCGGTCGTCGCCGGCCGACGCACCTACCGGCTCACCGCCGCAGGCCGCCGCGCCCTCGCCGACCAGCGCTCCGCTTGGCGGGACTTCTCGCAGGCCGTCTCCGCCGTTCTCCAGGACGAGCCATGGCCGGCCACACCGTAGCCGGGCGGCCGGGCGGCGTCGCTTCGGCCGCCACCGATGTCATCGAGGACTACCTCGACGACATCAGCCGACGGCTCCCCGGTCCCCGCCGCGCCCGCAACGCGGCGATCGAGGAGCTCCGCGACGGGTTGTACGAGGCACTCGACACCCATCGTGCCCGCGGCCTCGGCGACCTCGGCGCCGCATGCCAGGCGGTCGCCGAATCCGGATCGGCCGTGCTCGTGGCCGACGCGTACACCCCGGTCCTGGCTGACCTGCACGCGCGCCGCACCAGCCAGGCCCTCATCGCCACTGGCCCGTTCGTCGGGTTGCTCTGGCTGTTCGCGCTCGTCCCCGGCGAACCCCCGACCGCGCTCCTCGTCGGCCTTCCCGCGGTCGGTGCCGCCGTCGCCATCGGGGCCGTCGCCGCCCTCCTCGCTCTCGCCGTTACCGGCCGAGCCGGACGGTGGCTGCCCGCCGCTCCGCAGCTT
>WHSY01000212.1:279-1175 GCA_009379815.1 Pseudonocardiaceae bacterium | reverse complement strand
CGTCGCGCTGAACGCGCTGCTGGTCGCCTCCGCTGTCCCGGCCGTGTGGTCCTGGCTGTCGGGACACGACGCGTGGGCACTGGTGCTGCTCCTGCTCGCGCTCGCTGTGCACGGCGTCTGGTTCGTGCTGGCCGCCGAGTCGTTCGACCGGCACGTGTGTTCGCCGGTGCGGATGTGGTGGCGTCGCCGCCGCTATGCCCGCAAGTGGGCGAACATCATGGTCGCTTCCGGGCTGACCGCGAAGAACCGTGCTCGCCGCGAGCTCGCGCCGCGTGTGATGTGGGTGCGGCAAGGCCGGTATGCCGACGTGCTGCGGGTGCGGTTGCCGGACGGGATTACCGCGGCTCGGTTCAGCGAGCGGCTGCCGGAGATCACCGAGGCCATGCGGGCACGCGAGTCCCGGCTACTCGGGCCGCCGAAGCGTCGGCTACCTCGGTGGCTTCGTGCGCGGTTGTCGGACGAGTTTGGTTACGTCGACCGTAAGCCGGGCACGGTGTTCGTGCGGCTGGCGTTCGGTGACCCGCTGGTACGCACCATCATGGCCGACACACCGGCCGGTGAGGTCGACCTCGGCGCGGTGCGCATCGGTCGCCGGGACGACGGCAAGGACTGGCGAGTATCGCTGCTGGGCACACACATCCTGTTGGCGGGTGCGACCGGCTCCGGCAAGGGTTCGGTGCTCTGGTCGCTGATCGCCTCGATCGGCCCCGCAATCCGGGCCGGGACGGTTCAGGTCGTCGGGCTCGACCCCAAGGGCGGCATGGAACTCGGCTTCGGCCGAGAGCTGTTCCGTCAGCTCGTGACGATGAACGGCACCGACGCCGAGGAAGACGCGGTGCGGTTCCTAGAAGACCTCGCCGACGAAGCGGACCGGCGTGCGCACCTGCTCGCGGGGC
>WHSY01000212.1:0-269 GCA_009379815.1 Pseudonocardiaceae bacterium | reverse complement strand
AAGGGCCGTGCGCCCGGCATGTGCGTAGTCGGTGCGCTGCAGGACCCGCGCAAAGAGATTGTGCGGTGGCGAGACCTGTTCCCGACGAAGATCGCGCTGCGCCTGGTCGACGACGGCCAGGTCGACATGGTGCTCGGCGACGGCGCCCGTAAGCGCGGTGCGCACTGCGACGAGATCGCCGAATCCTCGCCCGGCGTCGGCTACGTCGTCGAGGAAGGCTCCCGCGCGGTGACCCGCGTTCGGTCGGCGTTCCTGACCGATGACGACAT
>WHSY01000211.1 GCA_009379815.1 Pseudonocardiaceae bacterium | reverse complement strand
AACCAACCCTCCGGCAGATCCAGTGCGGTTCAGTGTCCGTCTTCTCGCTCTACCTAGCTTGCAAGCGGGCTTGGCGGCCCGACAGCCTTCATCCGAGCTTGGTGAGAAGACGGGCAGGACTGCTCCTGCTCAGTTGCGAGGTCCAGAGGCCTCGAGGTCAACGAGAGCTCGTCCTGCCCGAGGTCGGGCGCCGGGTTCAGGCGGCGGCGGTCACCTCCTTGACGCCGGTGGCGGTCGTGGCGTCCCACGCGACGCGGTGGACGATGACGGCGTGGAGTTGGCGCAGCAGCGCACCACCGACCGCGACGCGGGCCTGGTGATCGGTGAGCCGGTTGGTGTCACGCGTGGTCAGGTGCCGGTGGCGGGCGGCGTAGACGGCGTTGTGGGGCAGCGCGCCCCACACGGCCCGCCAGACGGCCAGACGCAGGCCGGGCCGGCCGCGGCCGGAGATACGGCTGGTGCCCTTGAACGTGCCGGACTCATTGTCGCGCGGGGCAAGGCCGGCGTGCTTGACCAGCGCGCGGGCGCTGTCGAAGCGGGTGGGGTCGCCGGTCTCGGCCAGGATGGCCGCCGCACCGACCGCTGACAGCCCGGGGATCGAGGTGACCAGGCCGGTGAGGTCCACATCGTCAAGGACGCCGACCATGCGCGCTTCGACGTCGGCGCGTTGCACCCGCAGGCGCTGCCAGTCGACCAGCGCGTCGCGGGTGCGCTCCAGCGCGCCGTGGCGGTGCACGGTGACGCCGGTGGCGTCACCGGTGGCCTCCCACAGGTTGCGGGCGATCCTCCACGCCACCCGGCTGCCACCCCAGCGGGGCAGCTCGCGGCGGACCGCAGCCTGGAACCGTGCCCAGCCCATCCGTCGCACCGACGCGGGGTCACCGTCGTCGCAGCGCGTCAGAATGACCGCCATCGACGCGCGCCACGTCGTGGCCTCCAACGGCTTGGCGGCAGCGGTCAGCGCCGCGGGCCAGGCGCACTCCAGCAGCGCACGGATCCGCTGACGGGCCGCGCCACCAGCGACGATCAGCTCACACCGGCGGTCACCAAGGTGACGCAGCCGAGCCCACTGCGCGGTCGGCCGCTCCGGCTCATAACAGCGCAGCTGCGCGGCCAGCCCCGCGATCAGCACCGCATCCTTGGGGTCGCTGCGGTCACGCGTCAGGTCCTCCCGCTCCCG
>WHSY01000210.1 GCA_009379815.1 Pseudonocardiaceae bacterium | reverse complement strand
GATCAGATAGGCAACGGGACCTCTGGTAGGTCGGTCGGACCCGTCACGATCTTCCCGACTGTCCCAGAGGTCCCGTTGCGTTCGCAGTCTCCCACGACGAGCACCACCACCCTGACCCGCGCGGTCACCGTCGCCGCCGGTGTGTTCGCCCCAGGCCATCTCGGCGAGTTGACCCGCTACCTGCCCTTCGAGCTGGTCGACGACGTCCTGGACCAGACCCGTGCCGTGCAGCAGCGACTGCGCGAGTTGCCGTCGCGAGCGGGGGTGTACTTCGTGCTCGCCCTCGGGTTGTTCCCGCAAATCGGCTACGCCCGGGTGTGGGCCAAGCTCTGCGCCGGGCTGGCCGGCGCCGGCCTGGTGGCACCCGCGGTGTCGGAGAAGGCGCTGCGCGATCTGCGCCGCCGCGTCGGGCCGGCCCCGCTGAAGGCGCTGTTCGAGGTGGTCGCCGGACCGCTGGCGCAGCCCCGCACTCCGGGGACCTGCTTCGCCGGGATGCGCACAGTCGCTTTCGACGGCCTGAACTCGCTCAAGGTGCCCGACACCGACCGCAACCGCGGCTGGATGGGCCGCATCCGCTACCGGATGGGCTTTGCCGGCTACCCGACGCTGCGGTTGATGTGTCTGGCCGAGACCGGCACTCGCGGACTGCTCGGCGCCGTGATCGGCGCCGGAGGCGACCGGGACGAGGTCACCCTGGCCCGGCGGCTGCTGCCGCTGCTGCGCCCGGGCATGCTCGTGCTGCTCGACCGCGGCTTCGACGCCGCCACCTTCCTGGCCGCGGTCGACCGCACCGGGGCGATGCTGCTCGCCCGCGCCCGTTCCGGGCGTGTCCCACCCGTGCTCAAGCATCTGCCGGACGGCTCCTACCTGTCCGAGCTCGACGGGCTGGCGGTACGGATCATCGAGGCCGACCTGACGATGCGCGGCGCGGACGGAACCCGCATCGGGGACCGCTACCGGCTGATCACCACCCTGCTCGACCACGACCGCTACCCGGCAGACGCGCTGATCCGGCTCTACCACGAGCGCTGGGAGATCGAGTCGGCCTACCTCGCGCTGCGTCACACGATGCTCGACGGCCACGTGCTGCGTTCCGGGGATCGGGCCGGGCTGGAACAAGAGGTGTGGGCGCTGCTGACGCTCTACCAGCTGCTGCGCATGGCCATCGTCGAGGCGGTCGAGGCC
>WHSY01000020.1 GCA_009379815.1 Pseudonocardiaceae bacterium | reverse complement strand
TGATCAGCGTGCGCAGCCCAGCCGCGTCGTGGGCGACCGAGAACCGGTGGGTCTGCTCGCCGTCGTGGTCGACGACCGCCACCGCGTGGTCCTCACTGGCCCAGTCCACCCCCGCAGTGGGCCGGGGCGGCTCGACGCCGCCGATGGTCTCGGTGACACTCATCGTCGTCTCCTCGCTGTTGCCGCAGTGGGAAGACACCCGGTGGTCTCATCCCGGACCTCAAAGGTCGAGCAAGCAGGGCGATGGTCCGGTGGAGACCTCAGGTGCACCCGAATCCTGGATCAACAGCCAGGCTCGGACACGAGGAGGGTGCACCAGTGAGCACGTTGTTCCTCTCGACCACCGGCGGCCATCTCGCCGAGCTCGACAGCCTGGCCAGGCGGATACCGCCGGACGGCGACGCCGTATGGGTCACCCACGCCAACGAGCAGAGCATCTCGATGCTCGCGGGGCGCGATGTGGAGTTCGTTCCCTACGTCGGCGTACGAAACGTCGTGGATGTGCTGCATTGCCTTCCCTCGGCTCACCGGCTCTGGCGGCGCGGCATCACCCGAGCGGTGTCGACGGGGTCGGGTATCGCGCTGGGCTACCTGCCGTATCTCGCCGCCCGTGGTGTCGCCTGTCACTACGTGGAGAGCGCCGCACGGGTCGACGGTCCGTCACTGACCGGCAGGGTGCTCGAGCGGGTGCCGCGGGTGCACACCTACACCCAGTACACCCATTGGGCGGGTCGCCGATGGCGCTACGGTGGCAGCGACTTCGACTGCTACGAACCCGTCTCGTCGGGGCGGCCGCTCGGCGACGTGATCCGGGTCGTGGTGACCGTCGGCACCGCGGCCGAGTTCGCGTTCCGCCGATTGATCGTCGGCCTGTCCGGCCTGCTCGCGCGCGGTGGGCCGCTGCAGCAGGCCACCGGGCTTCCGGTCGAGGTGCTCTGGCAGACCGGCGGCACCCCGGCAGCCGACCTGCCGATCTCACCGACCCCGTTCCTGCCGGCTGCCGATCTGCAGGCAGCTCTGGCCCGCGCCGACATCGTCGTCAGCCACGCCGGCATGGGGTCGGCCATCGCGGCGCTGCAGGCCGGGCGCCTTCCGCTGCTGGCCGCCCGCCGCCGGCGCGAGGGCGAGGCGGGTGACGACCACCAGCGCGAGCTGGCCGCCGAACTGGCACGGCGTGGCCTTGCACTGCACCGCGACCCCGGGGCCATCACGGTCGACGACCTGCTCGCCACCGTGGGTACCTCCATTCACACTTCCACCGCACCGCCCCCGTTCCAGCTGTGCTCGTGACGACCCGGATCGTCGCCGCCGACCCTCGCGGTGACCGGCGCTGGCGCCGGCTCGCCGAGGGTGAGCTCGGCAGCGTGTTCACCTCGCCACCGTGGATCGATGCGGTGTGCGCGACGTACGGCTTCACCCCCGAATGCCGGATCCTGCTGTCCGGCCGCGGCGATCCGATCGCCGGGCTGGCGTGGGTCGCGGTCAGCGACATCCGTGGCGACAGGTTGTCGAGCCTGCCGTTCTCGGACCGGGCCGACCCGCTGGTCGACGACACGGCGGCGTGGGCCTCTCTGATCGACGGTGTGGTCACCGACGCGGCGCCGCTGTCGCTGCGGTGCTTCGACATCGGCGTGGCGTGCGAGGACCGGCGGTTCGAGCAGACCGGCGCCGCGGCCTGGCACGGGACGCCCCTGGCCGGCACCGTCGAGGAGATCCACGGCCGGCTGAGCAAGCACGCCCGGCGCAACATCGCACTCGCGGTCCGCCACGACGTCCGGGTCGTGGCGGACCGCGGCCTGGAAGCGGTGCGGCGCTTCCACGGGCTGCACGTGGCGCTGCGCAAGCGCAAGTACCGGCTGCTCGCCCAGCCCGTCGAGCTCTTCGACCGCATCTGGCACGCCTTCGCGCCCGACGACGCGATCGTGACGATGCTGGCCTTCGCCGGTGACGAGCTGATCGCCGGTGCGATCTTCCTCGTCTGGAACGACGTCCTCTACTACAAGTTCGGGGCCTCACGCCACGAGCACCTGGCACTGCGCCCGAACGACGCGATCTTCTGGGCCGGTATCCGATGGGGCGCCGAGCGCGGCATGCGGCTCGTCGACTGGGGACTGTCCGACCTCGACCAGCCCGGGCTCGTGGCCTACAAGCGCAAGTGGGCCACCGAGGAGCGCACCATCGTGACGCTGCGGGCAGGGGGTGACAACGCCCGCACCTCGCCCGAGGCCGGAGCCGTGCTCGGCGAGCTGACCCGGCTGCTGACCGAGGAGTCGGTGCCCGACGAGGTCAGCGCGCAGGCCGGCAGCCTGCTCTACCGCTACTTCTGTTAGGTCCCCGGAGCCGAACCCGGCCCGCGCCGCCGCGAAGGGGACCTCGGTCTCACCACGTGCTGCGAAGGCCGCCTTCGTGACACGGGTCGGGGCTGGGAAGCTCGGCGGCGACGCACCACGCACACCTGCTGGCCACCGCGCCCATGGCACGACATGCGCGCGGTGGCCACGACATGCGCGCGGTGGCCACTCCCGCCCGCCGGCCTGACCTCATTGCGCGGCGACCGGACCCTCGGCGGGCCGGAAGGAGATCGCCTGGCGGAACAACCGCCACCGTTGGGTGCGGTGGACGTAGGTCGAGAACCCGGCGCGCCCGCAACCCTTCAACGAGGCCGCGTTGTCGACGCCGACGAACGTGATGACGTACCGGGCGCCGACATCGGCGCCGCGCTCGGCGATCAGCGCCATCGCCGCGCTCATGATCCGCTTCCCGCGGAAGTTCTCGGGCGTGAACGCGTCCTCGAGCAGCGCGGTGCTGCCGTCGAGGACCGGGAAGGATCCGCGGAAGTAGCGCTGCAAGAAGGCGTTGTCGCGCTCGCTGAACAGCCATTGCAGGTAGCACGGCTCGTCTTCGGCGCTCACGGCCACATAGCAGGTCCCCGCCCCGGTCTCGAGCAGGCGGTGGCGCCGCGCCCGCTCCCACTTCTCGCCCGCCGACAACCCGGCGTCGTCGGTGCCGAGGATTCGGGGCACGTCGCGGTCCTCGATCGGCCTGACGGTGATGGCGATGGCGGCCTCGGGCGGCGTGTGAGCCACGGTGAGGTCGCGCTTGAGCCCGACCGCCTCGTCATCGGAGCGCACCCGCTCGCATGCGGTCCGGTAGATATGCACGATCAGGTCGCGGTCCCGGGCGGAGCGTCCGAGAAAGCTCGCCCAGCTCGTCAGTGTCGTCGCTGTGGTCACCGTCAGCCCTTCTGCTCGCAGTGGTGGGATCGTATGGCGGAAGTCATCGCGCGCCGTGGCCGCGCAGCAGGGTCGGTACCGTGCGGGCGAGGATGCGCAGGTCGGTCCAGAAGCCCCAGCTGCGGGCGTAGGCCACGTCCAGCTCGAGCATCTCCGGCGTTGCCGTGGTGCTGCGCCCACTGACCTGCCACAACCCGGTGATGCCCGGCCGGACCGTGAACCGCTCGGCGAACTCGGACGGGAACATCTCCGCCTCCCAGTCCAGGCAGGGGCGCGGCCCGACGAGTGCCATCTGCCCCCGCAGCACGTTGAGCAGTTGCGGCAGTTCGTCGACGCTCGTGCGGCGCAGCCAGGAGCCGACCACGGTCACCCGCGAATCGCGATCGATCTTGGTACTGCCGTCGACAGTGGTGTCCTCGCCACGCAGCTCGCGGGCGATCAGGTCGCGCAACTGCGCGTCGCCCGCGCCGACCCGCATCGTCCGGAACTTGCACATCGTGAACCTCCGACCGGCGCGCCCCACCCGCTGCTGACGGAACAGCGCAGGACCGGGGCTGTCGATCCGGATGGCGGCGGCGACCAGCAGCAACGGCACCGCCAGCAGCAGCAGCGCGGCCGACGCGAGCACGACGTCGATCACCCGGACCGCAGGCGACTCCCAGCGCCGCGGAGACCGCGGCTCAGGAGCGTCCCTCGGCCGGGCTTGGTTCGGCCGGGCTTGGTTCGGCCGGGCTTCGTTCGGCCGGGCTTCGTTCGACACAGAGCCTCCCCGTGATGATGGCGAGCATCGCGAACAGCAGGTCCCCGGTACCCCGAAGCGTCAGGTGGGGATCCAGCACGGTGAGCACGAGCAGGAACCACCAGCAGATCTCCAGTGCCGAGGCCGTGGCGCCGACGGCGCCCGGACGGCTGGTGAGCTGCTTGGCCCTGCGCAGCACCTCGACCGACAGCCAGACGAAACCGGCGAGCAGTGGCAGCCCCCCGATCCAGAGGAACTGCAGGTACCCTGCCTCGAGGTAGATCACATCGCGCCAGGTCTCCGGTGCATCCAGCACCGGATCCGGGGAGACGCCGATGAGGACCTCGAGCAGCCCGAACTCGGGAATGTAGAAGTTGGACAGGTTGTCCCAGCGGCCGAGCCAGCTGATCGGTACGCCGAGCTCGGCGAAACCCTCCAGCCTGCCGATGAACGCGGGCGCGCCGACGACGAAGGCGACCGGGACGACCCACAGGAATCGCTTCGCCCGCCTGCGCAGCTCGGGGAAGCGCCAGAGGATGAGCACGCCGGCCACCACGGCGGAGATCCAGGTGGAGAACTGGCCGGCGGCCAGCACGCCCGTTCCCAGCACGAGCCCCAGCCCCAGCCGCTCCCGGCGGTCGAGCATTCCGCGGGCCCCGCAGCACAGCAGCAGGACGAGGCAGATGATGATGTAGTCGCCGGTGGCGATCGGGGAGGCCAGCGTCGTCGACCCGCGCGAGGACAGCTCGCCCGCCGACGCCTCGGGCGACCAGCCGGCTTCCAGCAGCGCCAGCATCGGCCCGAACTGCAGCGTCTGCAGGATCGCGATCACGGCGACCACCGCACCCGGCCAGATGATCAGCCGCAGGCAGCGCACCAGCTGCTCTTCGGTGGCGACGGTGAACCGCACCAGCAGGTAGATCCCGACGAGCTTGCAGACCGGCAGCACCGCGACCACCTCGGTGATCAACGGCAGCTGGCCGCGCAGCATCAGCGATGCCAGCGGCCACACCGTCGACAGCAGCAGGAAGCCGGCGAGCGGAACGTCGAGCCGGTGCAGCCGGAACGGCACCGGCTCGCCCCGACAGAAGCGCAGGTAGCCGCCGAGGGCCGCGCCGGCGACGAGCAGCGCCAGCAGCGCCTCGTTCGGCCGCACCAGGGGGAAGAGGTTGCCGCGGTCGATACCGGCGATGATCGGAAGCGTGCCGAGGTAGATGTAGGTGGCGAAGATCGGCCGGTAGGCCGCGACGGCGAAGAGCCCGACCGCAGCCAGCACACCCAGGGTCGCGATGGTGACCACCGGCCCGGCCAGGGCGGCGAGCAGACCGCCGAGCAGCGCGACCGCAGCGGCGCCGAGCTCCAGCCGCCCGCTGATCGCGGTGGACGGCGGTGCGGCGGGCGGCACCTCGCGGGGTGGCAGCGTCCGGGTCACGACACGCCTCCGACCCGCCGCGCGGTCCCGAACCGCAGCACGGCCACGTAGACGGCCAGCGCCATCAGCCCGACCAGGGTC
Organism: Pseudonocardiaceae bacterium; assembly: GCA_009379815.1. Lineage (GTDB taxonomy): Bacteria > Actinomycetota > Actinomycetes > Mycobacteriales > Pseudonocardiaceae > WHSY01. The sequence continues at coordinate 55,326 of WHSY01000020.1, read as the reverse complement.
AGCAGCACGGCCTGCGCGAACCGGTCGGCGTCGGCGACGCGCTGCAGCAGGTATCCGGTGGCCGCCACCGGGAGCATGGCCAGCGCGGCCAGGGTTGCCACGCGGAGCGGGCCGGGGTCGACCAGCCGCTGCGGCGCGATCGCCCGCCGCAGCCGCGACAGCACGATCCCGGCCGCGGCGAGCTCCCCTGCCAGGATCGCGAGTACCAGCCCGAGCAGACGGCCGTCGGAGGGCATCAGCATCACGAGGGTGGCGACCAGGAGTGTCACGACGAGCGCCACCTCGCTGGCCCGGCGGGGGCCTCGGTCGTCGAGCCGTGCGAACAGCGCCTGGCGCCCGATGTCGTGCACCCCGCCGATCAGCTGGGCAACCGCCACCACGGCGAGGCAGGCGGCCAGCTCGCCGATCAGCGCTGCCTGGCGCAGCTCGCCGTTGGCGAGGATGTCCGCCGTGGGGCTCGCGAAGATCGCCAGCAGCAGCAGCAGCGGCAGGCTCGCGATCATGGCGTAGGACAGGCCCTGGCGCCACGTCGAGCCGAACGTGGCACCGTCCTCGCCACCCGCGGCCGCAGCCAGCCGGGGGAGCACGGCCATCGACACCGCGCGGGCACTGACGTAGGACAGTGCGTAGAAGACCGCGTAGGCCAGCTGCACGACGAAGACGCCGCCCGGCACCGTGCCGGCCAGCGCCAGCAGCACGTACATCGCGGCGGTCGGGCAGGCCGCGACACCGATCGACCGCAGCATGCGCCGGGCGACACCGGTCGCGTCGGGGTCGCGCCGCCAGCCCCTCGACGGCCGGGTCAGCACCCCAACCCGGGCGGTGCCGAACAGCTGCAGCGCGGCGTGCACGGCGACGGCCAGGGTGCTGCTCAGCCCCAGCATGATCACGAGGTCGACGGGCACCTCGTCGAGCTGCAGCCCGGTGCCGTAGTAGGCGCCCGCCGCGATGACCGCCGCGATCAGGACGAGGTTCTCGACCGCGGGTGCGGCGGCCGCGAGCGCGAACCGGCCACGCGCCTGCTGCGCGGCCACGCCCAGGGCCGCCACCGTGTAGAGCAGCACCTGCGGTGCGACGAACAGGACCAGCAGCGTGGTCAGCCACTGGCCACGGGCGCGGTCACCGGCGTCGGGGATTCCGAAGGTCAGTGTCCACGCCACCAAGGGTGCGACGAGCACCAGCAGTACCGCGACCACGGCGGCGACACCGAGCATGCACCCGCTCACCTTGGCCAGCACCTCCCGGGCGCGCTGGACGCCGCCTACCGAGACGGCGCGCACCAGGCTGGGTACCAGCACCATCGCCAGCACCGGGCCCGCGATCACCGTGTACACCAGGTTGGGCACGACGTAGCCGGCCTGGAAGGTGTTCGCGAAGTAGGTCGGGCCCAGCACCGCACCGATGACCACGACGCGAAGCAGCCCCGTGACCCGGCTGATCAGCGTCCAGCCGGCCACCGTGGCGGAGTTGCGCGCCGTGGCCCCGGGTGGGTGATCAGCCGGCGCGGTAGCTGCCGGTGCGGCCACGGCACGACCTCAATTCCTGATCCAGCGGCGCGCCACGAGCGCCACGGCACCGGCCGCCACCACGAGGCCGACCAGCGCGCCCGTGCCGGCAGCGAACAGCGGTCGGGGGCTGACCGGGTCCTCCACCGGATAGGCCGGCGTCAGGAGCTGTGCGTTCGGGCCGGACGCGCTGGCGATGTTGAGCTCGTCGAGCTGGCTCTGGATGTCCTGTTCACGCGCGATCAGCGCCTGCAGCTCGTCATCGGCACCGGCGACGGCGGCCGTGTCCCCGACACCGGCCGCCTCCTCGGCCTGCAGCTGCAGCAGGCGCCCTCGGGCGTCAGCGACGTCGGATCGCGCGGCCGTCAGCTCCGTCTCGAGGTACTCGCGCACACCGCTGGGCTGCGCGGAGCTCTTGAGCGCGAAGTACCGGTCGACGATGGCCTGCAGCGTGCCCATGGCAGCGTCGCGGGACCCGCCACGAGCCTCGACCTCGATGACCTCGCTGGTCTCCACGACCTTCACCGTGACGTCGTCCTCCAGGTCGTCCTCGACCTGGCGGCCCTGCGCGGCCGCGACGGGCCCGAGCACCGCCCTGCCTTCCAGCAGGACCAGCTGCGTCGTCAGGTTGCGGTCCTCCCGCAGGAACCCGGTGGGCTCGTCCTGGGCGATCGGGTAGAGCAGCTCGGCGCGGGCCGCGTAGGTGGACGGCCAGACGAGCGCGCCGAGCAGGCCCGCTCCGGTCCCCAGCAGCACGATCGTCACCGCGAGCCCGGCCAGCCGGCGCAGCTGTGCCCCGGCCAGGTTGCGGCCGCGGAGCGAGTCCGGCCGCACTGCCGTACTCACCGGCCGCATGGTGACTGCCTGCGGGTCCGGCCGCGCAGGGGCTGCCGGCGAGTCCGGCTGCGCAGGGGCTGCCGGCGGGTCCGGCTGCGGCGCAAGGGCCGCCGGCGGGTCCGGCTGCGCCGGGGCCGCCGGCAGCGGGTCCGGCTGGGCAGGGGCCGGCGACGGCGGGTCCGGCTGCGTCGGGGCCGGCGACGGCGGGTCCGGCTGGGCAGGAGTGACCGGTGCCCGCTGGGTGGTGACCACGGGCGCGCCGGGTGCGGGCACCTGCCGCCCCGGTGACCGCTCGTCCGGCTCGCTCGGATGCCCGTTCCAGTCGTTCGGGCCCGGCAGCGACACATCTGGCGTCTTCGTCACAGTGCACCTCGCAGGACATCGCAGACCCGGGCGGCCTGATCGGCGCGCAACGTCGGGGACATCGGAAGGGAGAGGATCCTGCCGGCCGCACGCTCCGCGACCGGCAGGCGATCGCGGGAAATGCCGAAGGCGGGCTGCCGGTGGCAGGGAATCGGGTAGTGCACGCCCCAGCCGATGCCGGCGGCGTCGAGCGCCTCGCCGACCCGGCGGCGGTCGTCGACCTGGACGACGGCCAGGTGGTACACGGGCTCGGCGCCCGGTCGTACCGACACCGGCACGCACCCGTCCGGCAGCAGCTCGCGGTAGGTCGCCATCGCGGCGGCACGCTGGGCGTTGCCGCCGTCGAGCGCAGCCAGCTTGACGGCCAGCACCGCCGCCTGGATCGAGTCGAGCCGACTGTTACGACCCAACCGGTCGTGCTGCTGGCGAGCGGTCGCCGAGCGGCCGTGGTTGGCGATGCTGCGGATCCGTTCGGCGAGGGCGAGATCGCTGGTGACCACCGCTCCCCCGTCCCCCAGCGCGCCGAGGTTCTTTCCGGGATAGAAGCTGAAGCCGGCCGCCACGCCCACGCTGCCGGCGCGACGGCCGTCGTCGAGCGCTCCGTGAGCCTGCGCGGCGTCCTCGATGAACGCGATCCCGTGCCGGTCCGCGATGGCGGTCAGCCGACCCGTCTCGGCCATCTGCCCGTAGAGATGCACGCCCATCACCGCCACCGTCGACGGTGTGATCGCGGCCTCGACGGCATCGGGGTCGACGAGCAGCGTGTCGGGCGCGACGTCGACGAACCGCGGCCGGGCCCCGACGGCGCACACCGCCTCGGCGGTGGCGATGAAGGTGTTGGCGGGAACGACCACCTCGTCACCCCGCCCGATGCCGAGGCCGGACAGGATCAGCTCGAGCGCGTCGGTGCCGTTGGCGACGCCCACGCACGCCGCCGCGTCGCAGTATGCGGCGAAGTCGTGTTCGAAGCGCTCGACCTCGGGGCCGCCGACGAACCCGCCGTGTGCCAGCACCGACTTCCACGCGATGTCGAGTTCGTCGCGCAGCCCGGCGTTGCTGCCGGGAAGATCGAGGAACGGCACCCTGGTCACGACGCCGCCTCGTGGAGCAGCGCCGCCCGCTCGTTCGCCTCAGCGTAGCCGGCGACGAGTTCCGGGCGGCCGCTGAGCCGCGCGGCATCGGTCGCGGTGAGCACCCGCACGACGTCGAGGCCCCGTTCGCCCGGCGTGTCGGGCGTGCGGCCGGTTCGGACGCAGTCGATGAAGTGGCTGTCCTGTACCAGCAGCGGCTCGGTGAACTGCACGAAGGGCGAGACGATGTCGCCGGTGCGGTAGGACACCGGCATCGCGTGCGCATCGGTCGGATCGTCGACCTCGTTCGGGTCGACGCCGATGTCGTAGACGCGGATCCGCTCGTTGTCCGACATGTCGTTGTAGACGGCCATCTTCCGCTCGCCCACCACCGTCACCCGCCGGACCTTGCAGGGATCGAGCCAGCTGACGTGGACGAAGGCGTGGGTGTCGGACCGCTCGAAGTCCAGCCGCAGGTAGGCGACGTCGGCGTGCAGGTGCCCGACGTGGCGCTGCGCCCAGACCGAGGTGCTGCGGGGCGTCTCGTCGAGCAGGAACGACACGATGGAGATGTCGTGCGGCGCGAGGTCCCAGATCACGTTGCAGTCGCGCTGGTAGCGGCCCAGGCTCAGCCGCGCCGCGTCGATGTAGAGGATCCGGCCGAGCTCACCGGAGTCGATGAGCTCCTTGAGCTTCCAGACCGCGGCGTTGTACTCGAAGGTGTGCCCGACCATCAGCTGCGTGCCGCTGGCCGCCGCCGTGCGCACCAGCGCCTGCGCGTCCTCCACAGTGGTCGCCAGCGGCTTCTCGACCAGCACATGCCTGCCGGCCCGCAGCGCGTCCAGCGCGATCCTGGCGTGGTTGCCCGGAGGGGTGGCCACGACGACGGCGTCCACCTCGTCGAGTACCTCGTCCTGGCTGCGCGCCGTGCGAACCGACGGGTACGTCGTCGCCGCTTCCCGGAGGCGCCCGGCGTCGCCGTCGACCACCGTCACCTCGACGTCGGGCATGCTGCCGAGCACACGGACGTGCTTGGACCCCCAGTACCCGTAGCCCACCACCGCCACCCGGGTCCGAGATGTGGGCCCCACTGCGCACCCCCTTAGCCGTCATGTGCCGCACGCAACCCGAAATATCGCCTGATCGTGGTCACCCGTTACGGGGGTTAGCTGCACAAGGTAAAAAATAATCCGGACAAACCTCGCGATCAACAACAGTGATCGCAGATCCGGGAGTTGCCGACTACAGAGAGTCGAACGCCGGCGGGACGGTCACGGTTCTCCGAGTTGTCCCGTAACGAATGCGATGACCGCGACGACGAGCTTGTACAGGGTTCGATCCAGTTCAGCGGCTCCGGTGGGGCCGCCGGCCAGCGCAGCCTGCGGCACGCCCTCGAGTCGGTGGAAAGCGACGACTGGCCATGCCGTCGCGTGACGTGACGGTTTGGAGGAAGCATGACTTCGCGCTCCAACGCAGGACAGTGGGCCGCGCTTCTTCCCGAGGCCGCCGGAACGATCCGGCGCCAGACCGTACCGGCGACGGTGCACGGCGCTGAGCGATCTCCCCGTCAGGGGGATGCCCGGTGTTGAGTGACGATGCGGTGCGCCTGACCGTGATCTTGCAGATCGTGCGACGGCGATGGCGGCTGCTCACCGTCCTTGCCACGGTCGGTGCGCTGCTGGGCGTCGGGACCTCGCTGCTGTTCTCCCCGGGGTACGAGTCGACGAGCAGCGTCCTCCTGCAGGGCCCGCTGGAGGAGCAGGAGCTGCAGACCGAGGCGCAGATCGCGACGAGCTCGGTCGTACTCGACCGGACGGCCGCGGCGCTCGCGTCAGACGTCACCGGCGCCGAGCTGCGGGACTCGGTGAGCGCCGAGGTGGTCGACGGGAACGTGATCGAGATCAGCGGCACGGCCGACACCCCCGACCGAGCGCAGCAGCTGACGAACCGCGCGACCCAGGAGTATGTCGGGTTCTCCACCGAGCTCGTGAGGCGCGCGACGGGCGCCTCGACTCAGGCGCTGGCGACGCTGCAGCAACGGATCACCGACACCAACCGACGCCTCACCGAGCTGCAGGAATCGGCGATGCCGGCCCAGGGGGGCACCGAGCTCGAGCAGTTGCGCACCACCCTGGCCGACGCGATCACGGCGCTGGAGGAGATCAGCGGAGGTGAGCAGGCGGACGCGGCGGCGGCGTTCGGCAAGGCGAGCATCCTCGTGTTGGAGCCGGCGCGACGGCCCTCGAGTCCGGCGCAGCCCGCCCCGGTGCAGTTCATCGCCGCAGGCGCATTGCTGTTCTTCCTGCTGGGTGTGTTCACCCACCTCGTCGCGGCGCGCGCGGACCTGCGGCTGCGGACCGCCTCCGACATCGCCGCGGCACTGGGGTCGCCCGTCATGGGCAGCGTCGACGTGCCGAACGGACCGGGCGAGCCGGCTGCGAACGAACGGTCCGCAGGTGCCCGCGGCTGGCGGGCCCGGATGTGGCGGCTGGTGCGCGACGACCGGCCGTGGGACACACCGGAGCTGTCGGCCCCCGGCAACGACCTCGACCGGGACGTCCGCTACCGGAGGGTTCTGGCTCGGCTCCGCGGTGCGCCGGACACCGTCCTTCGGCTGGTCGTCCTCGTCGCGGACGACGACGCCGCCGCGCACCGGGCCGCCGCGCGGCTCGCGGTGGCCGCTGCGGTCGACGGCGGGCCCGCGTCGGTCGTGACGGACCGTGCCGCCATGTCGCAGCTGATCCAGGCCGCCCGCGACCGTGCGGGCGCGAGCGACGTGCAGCTCTCGATCCGGTCGAGCTCTGATCCGGCACCGGGTACGCACCGAACGATGCTGCGGGTGGTCGACGTCTCCGGCGCCCGCCCGACGATCCCGGACTGCGGGCGAGTGTCCGGAGCGCTGCTGGTACTCACCGCGGGAACGAGGACCGCGTGGGAGCTCGTCGGCATCGCCGAGGCCTGCACCGACGCGCAGCTGCGGGTGCTCGGCGCCTTCGTCGCGCACCGCACCCTGCCGAGCACAGCGAGGCCGACCGGCGACCGGCCCGTCGAGACCACCCAGGTGGGCCCCTCCGGGGCCTCGGTCGATGGCAAGGCGATGGCAGGTTCGGCGTGACGACGACGAGCACCTCCTCGACACCCGAACCGCTGCTGGACCTCGAGCGGCTCGTGGCGGGTATCCGCTGGCGGCGCCGTAGCTGGGTGTCCCTCGGTGTGCTGGGGCTGCTCGCGGGCGCGCTGCTCGCGGTCCTCGTGCCCCCGGCACCGACGGCGGTCGCCCGGCTGCTGATCGTCCACGAGACCGAATCGCCGGACAGCGGGCAGATGGAGACCGATGTCGCGCTCGTGGAGACGACGCGGATCGCTGCCGCGGCACTGGACACCATCAACGCAGCCGAGCCTCCCCCCGAGGAATTCCTGAAGAGCTACGAGGCCGAGGGCCTGACGGCCAACGTGCTCGAGCTGACGGTTCGCGGACCGAGCGACCGCGACGCGGTCGCCCGCGCGCGGGCACTGTCACAGACGTTCATCGCCGACCACATCCAGCGGGCCGAGGCCGCGGCCAACGCGGAGGCCCAGGCCCTGATCGACCGCCGCAACCAGCTCGAAACCGAACTCGCGGAGGTGGGCGACGCCGCCCGCCGCACCGAGCTCACCGCGCGGATCCAGGAGCTCGGACAGCGCGCCCAGGAAGCCGCGATCGGTGCCCCGAGCGTCGCCGCCGGAACGCAGGTCGTGGATGGCCCCCGCGCGATCACCGACTCGTTCCTCGTGACGGGCGTCAAGAACACCGCGGTGGGCTTCGTGCTCGGGCTCGGTGCCGGCCTCGCACTGGCCGCCGTCGCGAGCGTGGTAGCGGATCGCCCCGTCCTGCGGCGCGACATCACCGCTCACCTCGGCGCTTCGGTCATCGCGCAGCTCCCCGCGCCACGTCGTGGACCGGCCGGGCTGTGGCGGCGCTCGCGAGGTGTTGCGGAGCGCCAGCGCGTCGCCGCAACGCTCGTCCGGGCGGCCCGCGACGACCCCGGAGCCCTGTCACTGCTGGAACTCGGAAGCCCCCGAACCGCGGCCGCGCTCGCACTGGACATCGCCGAGAAGCTCGCCGTCGATAGTCCGGTCGTGGTCGTCGACGACCTGCCCGACCGGCACCTCCGCAAGTTCACCGGGAAGACGAAGAGCCCGTTGCAGATCGTGGATGCCGCCGACTTCGACCGGCCATCGACTCCCCCGCAGCGCGAACACCACCTCGGTGTCGGCTCGGTCGGGCCCGGCACCGCATGGACGGACCTCGGGCAGCTCGGTTCCGAGACCCTGCTCGTCGTGCGCGCCGGGCACGCCAGCACGCTGTGGCTGCACACCGTGGCGCGACAGCTGGCAGATGCCCAGATTTCCGTGATCGGGGTGGTGCTGGTGCACCCCGACCCGCGGGACCGCTCCGACGGCACGCTCTGGGATGGGCTGCACACCGCCCTACGCGGGCGCGTGGCGCCACGTGCGGACCCGATGCCCGACGCTGTCAGCGCTCCTGCCACCCACGGCACCGCTCCTGCCACCCACGGCACCGCTCCTGCCACCCACGGCACCGCGGTCGCAACGCTACGAGGGACCGGCGCGACGCTGGCCGCTCCGGAGCTGCGGTTCGAGCGTGGAGATGTGCGCGGGGCCTCGCACACCGACGAAATCCCGACCGGCGAACTCCCCGCAGTCGGGTCCACCACACCGGAAACCGTGGAGGTCTCGTGAACGTCACGTTGTTCGGGCTCGGCTACGTCGGCACGGTCACCGCCACGTGTCTGGCGGCCCGTGGTCACCGCGTCGTCGGCGTCGACACGGATTCCGGCAAGGCGGCCGCGGTCAACGCCGGCCGCCCGCCGGTGATCGAACCGGGGCTGGAGGAACTGCTCGCACGGGCGGTCGAATCGGGTGCGCTGCGCGCCACGGAATCGGTCCGCGACGGCCTGGCCGACTCCGACCTCTCCCTCGTCTGCGTCGGAACCCCGTCAGCGACCAACGGCAGCACAGACCTGGTCCAGGTCAGGCGGGTCGTCGGTGAGATCGGCGCGACGATCGCCACGTCGGACCGGCCGCACACGGTGGTCATCCGCTCGACGGTGCCACCGGGCACAGTGGACGACGTCGTCGTCCCGCTGCTCGAGCAGGCCTCCGGGCGGACGATCGGCAGTGACCTGCAGGTCGCCATGTGCCCCGAGTTCCTGCGCGAGGGGTCGAGCGTGGCCGACTTCTTCGGTCCGCCGTTCCTGGTGATCGGGGGCGCGCCGGCCGCAGCGGCCGCCGTGCGTGAGCTCTTCGGGTTCCTGGACTGCTCGGTCCACGTCGTCGAGACCCGGTCAGCCGAAAGCGTCAAGTACGCCTGCAACGCGTTCCATGCGCTCAAGGTGTCGTTCGCGAACGAGCTCTCCCGGCTCTACCGCATGCTCGACGTCGACTCCCGGCAGGTGATGGACGTCTTCGTGCAGGACCGCCAGCTCAACATCTCGCCTGCCTACCTCCGCCCGGGCTTCGCCTTCGGGGGGTCGTGCCTGCCCAAAGACCTCCGGAGCCTGCTCTACCTGGGCCGGATGAACAATGTGGACCTGCCGGTCCTGGAGGCCTCGCTGGCCACCAACGAGATGCTCGTCCGCGAGGTGGCCGACCGCATCCTGGCCTCGGTCGACGACGCCGCCACGAACCCTGCGCACAACCGGCGGGTGGCGCTGCTCGGCCTGTCGTTCAAGCACAACACCGACGATCTGCGGGAGAGCCCGAACGTCACCCTCGCGGAGATCCTCATCGGCAAGGGCTTGGACGTGCGCATCTACGACCAGGTCGTCAACCCGGCTCAGCTGTCGGGGGCCAATCTCCGGTACGTCCAGGCGCGGCTTCCCCATCTGCAGAAGGTGCTGCACGACGACGTCGCGGAGGCGCTGTGCGGCGCCCACGTCGCGGTCGTCTCGTCCGCGGACCGCGCCGTGGCCGACGCCGTCGTCGCCGCGAAGCCCCCGGTGGTGCTCGACCTCAGCGGCAGGCTCGGCGCCCCGCTGGAGACGCTCGACGGCTACCAGGGGGTGGGCTGGTGAGGTTCGTGAGCGGCCGCCACGCGCGGCACGTCTGCATCGTCGTGCAGAACCTACCTGTGCCGTTCGACCGGCGGGTGTGGCTGGAGTGCCGCGCGCTTCGCGCCGCCGGCTACGAGGTGTCGGTGGTGTGCCCCCAGGGGAAAGACGAACAGGGCAAGGGCGATCCCTCCTATCAGGAGCTCGACGGCGTGCACCTGTTCAAGTACCGGCCGTTCCCCCCGATCACCCGGAAGGTGATGTTCCTCGCCGAGTACGCCTACTCGATCCTGGCGACACTCGTACTGCTGGCGCGGGCCTGGCGGCGGCAGCCCTTCGGCATCGTCCAGGTGTGCAACCCCCCGGACGTGCTGTGGGCGGCGGTACTGCCGTTCCGGGTGCTGTTCGGCGTGCGGATGGTGTTCGACCACCACGACCTGTGCCCCGAGCTGTACCGGTCGCGGTTCGGCGACGAGCCGTCGTTGCCCTACCGCGCCCTGCTGCTGGCCGAGCGGATCACCTACCGGCTGTCCGCGCATGTCATCGCCACGAACGACTCGTACCGCCGGGTCGCGCTGGAACGAGGCGGCAAGCGCCCGGCCGACGTGACGGTCGTCCGGACCGGTCCGGACCCGGACCGGATGCGGCGCGGTGAGCCCGACGAGGCACTGCGCCGCGGCTACGACCACCTGCTGGTCTACCTCGGGGTGATGGGACCGCAGGACGGCGTCGACCTGGCGCTGCGCGCGATGCACCACATCGTGCACGTCCGCGGCCGCACCGACATCGCGCTGACCCTCATCGGTGACGGGGACGCCGGCGCGCAGCTGCGCCGACTGGCGACCGAGCTCGGACTCGACGGCTATGTCGAGTTCACCGGGCGGGCACCGGATGAGCTGGTGACACGGCTGTTCTCCACCGCGGACATCGGCCTGTCGCCGGATCCCACGAATCCGCTCAACGATGTGTCCACAATGAACAAGACGATGGAGTACATGGCGTTCGAGCTGCCGGTCGTCGCGTTCGACCTGGTCGAGACGCGGGTCTCGGCACAGGACGCGGCCGACTACGCCGAGCCGAACCGGGTCGAGGACTACGCCGACACGATCCTCGATCTGCTCGCGGACGACGTCCGGCGCAAGCAGATGGGCGCGGTCGGCCGCCGCAGGGTCGAGGACGTCCTCGCCTGGCGCCACCAGATCCCGCCCTACGTCGGTGTCTACGACCGTCTCACGGGCAGCTGAGGGAGACGGGCAGCCATGTGCGGCATCGCAGGCACCTACGTCTGGCCGGACGGCGGCGCGCTCACCGACCACCTCACCGCGGCCGTCGCCCACCGCGGCCCGGACGGCACCGGCCGGTACACCCATCGCGCCGGCGACGGCGAGGTCCACCTCGGACACCGGCGGCTGTCGATCATCGACCTGTCGGAGACCGGCGCGCAGCCGATGGTCGCCGACGGCCTCGCCATGACCTACAACGGCGAGCTCTACAACGCGCCCGAGCTGCGTGCCGAGCTCGCCGCCGCCGGTGTGCGCTTCCGGGGGACGTCCGACACCGAGGTCGTGCTGCAGGCCTGGCGGCGCTGGGGAACGGACTGCCTGCCGCGGCTGCGCGGCATGTTCGCGTTCGCGGTGTTCGACGAGCGCACCGGCGAGCTGGTGCTGGTGCGCGACCAGCTGGGCATCAAGCCGCTGTTCTTCGTCCGCCGCGGCCGGGGGCTGGTCTTCGCGTCGGAGCTCAAGGCGCTCGCGGGAGCGCTGGGTGGGTCGCTGCACGTCGACCACGCGGCCCTGGTGGCGTCGTTGCTGTACTACTGGGTGCCGGACAGCCGCTGCGCCTTCCGGGAGGCGGAGAAGCTGCCGCCGGGCTCCTGGCTGCGCTGCCGGCCGGACGGGCGGGTCGACCGGGGCCGGTTCTGGTCGCTCCGCGACGTCGCCGAGGACGCAGCCGAGGCCACCGAAGAACCGGACCTGGCTATGCCTGATTTGAATGGGATCATCGCCGAATCGACCCGGCGCCACATGCTCGCCGACGTCCCGGTCTCGACCTTCCTCTCGGGCGGGCTCGACTCCAGCTACCTCACCGCGCTGGCGGCACGCCACCAACCCGGGATCTCCGCCTACACCATCGGCTTCCGGCCCGAGGACGCGAAGTTCGAGGCGATGCCCGACGACCTGCGCTATGCCCGGCAGGTGGCGAGCCGGTTCGGCGTCGACCTGCACGAGATCGAGATCGCGCCGCAGATCCTGGACCTGCTGCCGCGGATGACCTATCACCTCGACGAGCCGATCGGCGACCCGGCGGCGATCAACACCTTCCTGATCTGCTCGGCGGCCCGGGAGGCCGGCGTCAAGGTGATGCTGTCCGGGATGGGCGCCGACGAGCTGTTCGCCGGCTATCGCAAGCATCTGGCGAACCTGCTCGCGGTTCGCTACCAGGGCCTCCCCCGGTCCGTCCGGCAGCCGCTGCGGGCCGCCGTCGACCGGCTGCCGGTGGCGACCTCGCGGCGCGGGTACCGCTCGGTCCGGTTCGCCAAGCGCTTCCTCTCCTTCGCCGAGCTGCCCGAGGAGACCGCCTTCCGCCGCAGCTACACCATGTACGACCGGGCCGAGCTGCTCGGGCTGGTCAACCCCGACCTCGCCGGGACCGTCGACGACGTCCTGACCGAGCACGCGGACACCTATGCCGACAACGCGCTGTCCGACCACGTCAACCGGATGTGCTTGGCCGACGCCCGGATGTTCCTGCCCGGCCTGAACCTCGCCTACACCGACCGGGCGAGCATGGCGGCGTCCACCGAGGTCCGCGTGCCGTTCGTCGACGTGGAGGTCGTCAAGGCCGCATTCCGCACCCCCGGGCGCCGCAAGATCGCCGGGCGGCAGGGGAAAGCCGCGCTCAAGCGGGCGGCGCTGTCCACGCTGCCGGCCGAGATCGTGTACCGGCCGAAGGGGCTGTTCAGCGCGCCACTGCGGGCGTGGATGAGCCGCGATCTCGCCCCGCTGGTGCGCGAGGTCGTCAACGACGGGGTGCTGGTGTCGTCCGGCTTCCTGCAGCGCGAGGCACTGCAGCGCCTGGTCGCCGAGGACGCGTCCGGAGCGCAGGACCGGTCGAAGCACCTCTGGCACATCGTGAGCCTGGAGTACTGGTACCGCAGCGCGCTGGCAGCGGGTGCCGGCCCAGTGAGCGGGGCGACCGAACCGTCGATGTCCGTCGAGATGCGTGGGTGAGGGGACGAGAGTGAAGCAGGTCGTGCAGAACTACAAGACCGGCGAGCTGGCCCTGCTCGAGGTCCCGGCCCCGGCGTGCAAGCCCGGCGGCGTGCTCGTCCGGACGCGGTTCTCGTTGATCTCCACCGGCACCGAGATGATGAAGGTCGGGGAGGCCGGCATGTCGATGCTGGCCAAGGCCCGTGCCCGTCCGGACCAGGTCGCGAAGGTCATGCAGAGCGTGGCCACCAACGGGTTGACGGCCACCTACCAGAAGGTGATGAACCGACTCGACTCCTACACCCCGCTGGGTTACTCGCTGTGCGGCGTGGTGGAGGAGGTCGGCGCCGGCGTCACGGACGTCGCGGTCGGCGACCTCGTCGCGTGTGCCGGCAACGAGCATGCCCTGCACGCCGAGCTCAACTGGGTGCCCAGGAACCTGTACTGCCGTGTCCCGGCCGGTGTCGCTGCGCAGCACGCCGCCTTCGGCACGGTCGGCGCGATCGCCATGCAGAGCGTCCGTCGCGGGGAGCCGCAGCTGGGCGACGTCGCGCTGGTCATCGGGCTCGGGCTCATCGGGCAGCTCGTCGCGCAGCTGCTGGCCGCCTCGGGCGTCCGGGTCGTCGGGGTCGACCCCGACGCCGAGCGCTGCGCCCTGGCGGAGCGGCTCGGAGCGCTGGTCTGCAGCCACCCCGGCTCGGGAGTCGTCGACACCGCGGTCGGTGAGCTCACCGGCGGCGGCGCCCATTTCGGCGTCGACCAGGTCTACCTCGCCGCCGGCGGCAGCAGCAACGAGCCCGTCGAGCTGGCCGCCCGGCTGAGCCGTGACCGCGGCCGCGTCGTCGATATCGGCAAGTGCCGCCTCGACCTGCCGTGGAACGCCTACTACGACAAGGAGCTCGACGTCCGGTTCTCTCGGTCCTACGGGCCGGGCCGCTACGACCCGTCCTACGAGCTCGAGGGCCGGGACTACCCGATCGGTTACGTGCGCTGGACCGAGCGGCGCAACTTGGAGTGCTTCCTGGACCTGATCGCCCGCAACCGCGTGGACGTCGAGCCGCTGACCTCACACGTGGCGGACTTCTCCGACGCCGTCGAGACCTACGAGGCGCTGAACCCCGGTGGGATGAAGGCCGTCGCCGTGCTGTTCCGCTACCCCGAGCCCACGGTTGGCAGCTCTCCAAGTACGGCCAACCCGCTGCAGAACGGTCTTCAACCGCCACCAACCCACGTACCGTCCGTGGTACCGCACGGCAACGGACGGGGTCGGGCCGCGCCCCCACCCGGCCAGGCGGTGCGCGTGGCCTTCGTCGGCGCCGGCAACTACGCGTCGTCGATGCTGCTGCCGCACCTGGCGGGTCGCGAGGACGTCGAGCTGCGGCAGGTCGTCACGACCTCGGCGTTGTCGGGATCCAACGCCAAGCGCAAGTTCGGCTTCGGCTCGGCCTCGACCGACGTCGAAGGCGTGCTCGAGGACTCGTCCGTGGACGCGGTCTTCGTGGTGACCCGGCACAGCTCGCACGCCGAACTGACCCGCCGTGCCCTGCTCGCGGGCAAGGCCGTGTTCGTCGAGAAGCCACTCGCTCTCTCCGAGGCGGAGCTGGGCGCGGTGGTGTCCGCCATCGTGGAGTCGGGCAACGACCGGCTGCAGGTCGGGTTCAACCGCCGCTTCGCGCCACTGCTGCGCGAGGCCAAGGGGCGCCTCGGTCGGCGGGTCGCACCCGCGTCGGTCCGGTACCTGGTCAACGCGGGGCGGCTGGACCAAGGCAGCTGGTACGGGCGCCAGGACAGTGAGGGTTCGCGGTTCGTCGGCGAGGGCGGGCACTTCATCGACACGGTGAGCTGGTTGCTGGACGGCGATCCGTCGACGGTCTTCGCCTGCGCGACACCGGGACACAACGACCTGCAGCTCATCCTGACCTACCCTGACGGCTCCACCGCGGTCATCACCTACGCCACGTCCGGCGCGGCCGGCTTCCCCAAGGAGACCCTCGACCTGCTGGCCGACGGCAAGGTCCTGCACCTCGACGACTTCCAGCGCACGTCCGTCCACGGTCGGAAGCGGTGGTCCGCACCACGGCGGGTGTCTGCTCGGATGGCTCGTGGCCGGGACAAGGGTCAGCGCGCCCAGCTCGAGGCGTTCGTGGCGGCGGTGCGGTCCGGTGGGCCGATGCCCGTGCCGATCGACTCGCTGGTCGCGACCACCCGGGCCACCCTCGCGGTGCACACCAGCCTCGCGACCGGGGCGCCGGTCCGGCTGGCGGCGCAGGCCCTGACGTCGCCGAACCGGGTCCACGCATGATGGATGCCGGTTGGTACCTGCGGCGGCTGTCCCGGATGGGGCCGCGAGAGATGGTGGGGCGTGCGGCGACCGCCTCTCGGATCCGCCGGTGGCGTGGGCTGCTCGACTCCCCGGCTGCGTCGGACTGGCTGCCGGAGCGGCGGTTCACCGCGGTCCTTCCCGACGAGGTCATGGCGGCGGTCCCCGACGACGCCGGAGCGCGCCTGATCGCCACGGCGGACCGGCTCATGGACGGGCACGCCGACTACTTCGGAGTCACCCGCGACGACCTGGTCAGCCCGGACTGGTCGTTCGACCCGCGGACCGGCCGGCGGGCCCCGTCAGACGTCTATGCCTTCGACATCCCCTACCGCGACGAGCATGCCGTCGGCGACATCAAGCAGCTGTGGGAGCCGTCGCGCCACCAGCACCTCACCGTGCTCGCAGCGGCATACGCGCTGACCGGCGACGACCGTTACGCCTACCGGGTGGCCGACCACCTGAAGTCGTGGTGGGCAGCCAACCCGCCGCTGCGCGGGGTGCACTGGGTCAGCGGCATCGAGCTGGGCATCCGGCTGCTGTCGTGGGTGTGGGTCCGCCGGCTCCTCGACCGCTGGCCGGGCGCGCGAGGCCTGTTCGAGGACAACCCGGAGGCGCTGCACCAGATCCGGCACCACCAGCGGTGGCTTGCGGCCTTCCCGAGCCGCGGCTCGTCGGCGAACAATCACGTGATCGCCGAGGCGGCCGGTCAGCTCGCGGCGGCGTGCTCGTTCCCCTGGTTCCCCGAGTCGGCGCGCCGGCGAGTCGAGGCGATGCGGCTGCTCGACGACCAGCTGCAGCACAACACCTTCGAGTCGGGCCTCAACCGCGAGCTCGCCACCGAATACCACGGCCTGGTCCTGGAGCTGGGTCTCGCGGCGGCCGTCGAGGCCGACGCCGCAGGGGTCGCCGTTCCCGACTCGACGTGGCTGGTGCTGCTGCGGATGACCGACGCGCTCGCGGCCATTGTGGACAATCAGCTGCAGCCACCCCGCCAGGGCGACGGCGACGACGGCCACGGCCTGGTCGTCGACGGCGACGGCACCCACCGCTGGGCCTCGCTGCTGGCGACCGGGGGCGCCCTGTTCGGGCGGTCGGCGTGGTGGCCGTCGGGGGGCAACGGCGACGCCCGCACTCCCCTGCTGGCAGCGCTCGCGGGACCGCATCCGCTGCCGGCCGTCCGCCCGGAGCGCCGCCCGGCCCACTTCGCCGACGCGGGGGCCACGATCCTGCGGGTGCCGCAGCGCGACGCCGGGGGCGAGATCTGGTGCCGCTGCGACGGCGGGCCGCACGGCTTCCTGTCCATCGCCGCGCACGCGCACGCCGACGCGCTGTCGGTCGAGGTCCGCCACGACGGGGTCGACGTGCTCGCCGACCCCGGCACCTTCTGCTACCACGGCGACCCCGAGTGGCGGTCGTACTTCCGGTCGACCCTCGGGCACAACACCCTCGAGCTCGACGGCGAGGACCAGTCGGGGTCGGGTGGGCCGTTCTTGTGGACCCGCCACACCCGCAGCCGCGTGCTGGTCGGCCACGCCGATCCTGACGGTGTCTCGCGCTGGCGGGCCGAGCACGACGGGTACGGCCGCCGCGGCCGGCCCGTCGTGCACCGACGGTCGGTCGAGCTCGACAGCGCCGCCCGCGAGCTTCGAGTGACGGACGAGGTCATCAGCACCCGGCGGCACCGGGGCCGGTTGGCCTTCCACCTCGGCCCCCGGATCACCGCCGACCTCGGCGGGGCACGGGCACTGCTGCGCTGGAAGCACCGCGGGCAGTACCGGACCGCCGTGCTCGAGCTCCCGGCCGAGCTGGCGTGGGCCGCACACCGTGGTGACGTCGACCCGCCGCTCGGGTGGTACTCGGCCGGATTCGGCCGTAGGGAGCCCGTCGTGAGCCTCGTCGGTCGCGGCTTCGTCGGGGGCGGGGCCGGTGCGATGAGCACGCTGCTCCGCTTCGGATCGTGACCCGGTCGGGAGGACAGCTGTGATGATCAGCCCAAGGATGGCGCTCCGGCACCTGGCTCGGCTCGTCCCGATGCTGTCCCTGGTGCTCGTCCTCGCGTCGTGCTCCTCCGCATCCGACGATCCGCCGTCACCGACCGGAGGAGTCGGGGCGCCATCCGAGCCCACCCCGGGCATGGCGATCTGTGACAACCAGGTCCCCGGACCGGAGTCCGCACCACCCGGCGCGATCACCGTCGATCCGGCGGTCGACGGTGATCTGATCGCCGGGACCGAGGCGAACCCGCCCGGTTCGACCTTCTGGCTCCGCCCGGGCACGCACACGCTGGGCACCGGCGAGTTCGGACAGGTGGCGCCGAAGGACGGAAACACCTACGTCGGGGCACCCGGTGCGATCATCGACGGCCGCGGGCTGAACCGGTATGCCTTCACGACCGAGGCCCGGGACGTGACGATCCGGCACCTGACAGTCCGGGGCTTCGTCGCGCCGCGCAACGAGGGGGTGGTCAACCACGACTCGGGCAACGGCTGGGTGATCGAGCACAACACGATCGAGGACAACCGGGGTGCGGCACTCATGGCCGGGTCCCACCAGCAGGTCCGCTACAACTGCCTGCGCAACAACGGCCAGTACGGGATGAACGCCTACCAGGCGGGCAACGAGATCGTCGATCTCGTCGTCGAGCACAACGAGATCGTCGGCAACAACACCGACGACTGGGAGGCGAAAGTCGAGGGGTGCGGGTGCACCGGAGGTATCAAGTTCTGGTCCGTCGACGGCGCCGACGTGCGCAACAACTGGATCCACGACAACCACGGCGCGGGGTTGTGGGCCGACACCAACAACAACGACTTCCTGATCGAGGGAAACCTGATCGAGAACAACGACGCCGAGGGGGTCTTCTACGAGACGAGCTACAACCTCGTCCTGCGCAACAACGTGCTACGGGGAAACGCGCTGGTGCAGGGCAAGGAGTTCGCCGACGGCGGCGACCACTTTCCCGCCGCGGCGGTGTACTTGAGCGAGTCCGGTGGCGAGCCGCGCGTACCGGCCCGAACCGACAAGATCGAGATCTACGGCAACGTCTTCGAGAACAACTGGTCAGGCATCACCGCCTGGGAGAACGCCGACCGCTTCTGCAACAGCCCGGCCAACACCTCGACCGGTGTCTGCACGCTCCTGGTGCCGGCGGTGTCCGAGTGCTCGCAACCCGCCATCGCCGACGAGCCGCTCTACAGCGACTGCCGGTGGAAGACGCAGCGGGTGGATATCCACGACAACACGTTCATCCACCGGCCGGCGGTCGTCGGCTGCTACCCAGGGTTCGCCGGCCGCATGGCGATTCTCTCGAACTACGGCACCTACCCGGACTGGTCGCCCTACCAGGGCGAGGTCATCCAGCAGGCGATCACTCGTGATCAGCAGATTCGGTGGCACGACAACTCCTACACGGGGCCCTGGACCTTCACGCTGGGCAGCGTCGATCGCACGACCAACGTTGCCGGATGGCAGGCCGACCCGTATCGCCAGGACATGGGCAGCACCTTCGCCGCAGACGAGTCCGGAACGGCGTGTTGATGAGCACGGTCACGGAGCGCGGCAGCGAGCGCGGCGACACCGCGATCGCGAGGTCGCCGGCGTCCGGATCGGTCAGCGGCGGGGCCGACGTCGCGCCCGGCACTCCGCGGCTGGTCGGAGTCGTCTGGGCGCTGCTGGCGCTCAACACATTGGGTTACACCAGTGTCGATCTGATCTTCCCGCTGCCGCGGCAGCTCGCCCAGATGATCACGATGGGTGCGCTGGTGGTCGCGTTCGGGCTGGCACTGGCCCTCAACCCGCGCGTGCGCGTGCGCCCGAGTGCATACCTGCTCCTGCTGAGCCTGCTGGTGGTCGTCAGTCTCGCCTCGAGCATGCAGCTGGAATCGGGACTGGGATCGTTGTTCCGGTGCTTCCGGCTGACCGCCTTCGTGGCGACACTGTGGCTGATCTCGTCGTGGTGGCGCGGTGACCTGCGCTTCGCCCGCTATCACCTGTACACCCTGGGCGCCGTGCTCCTCACGGTGGCGGCCGGTCTCGTCATCTCGCCGGGTTCGGCGTTGTCCGGCCCGGACGGTCGGCTGGTCGGCGCGATCTGGCCGATCTGGCCGACGCAGGTCGGCCAGTACGGCGCCGTCGCAACCGGGCTGGCGATCGTGCTCTGGCTCACCCGGAGCATCGACGGCCGCAGCGCCGCCGTCATCGCCGTGCCGGCGGTCAGCCTGCTGTTACTCAGCCATACCCGGACCGCGCTGGCCGGCCTCATCGCCGGGCTGGCCGTTGCCGGCCTCAGCCTGGCGTTCGCCAACGCACGAGCCCGGCGCGCTGTCGCGGCGGCCGCCCTCGGTGCCGTGGTCGTCGCGGCGTTCGGCCACGTGGTCAGAGAGTGGCTGCGGCGCGGCCAGGACGCCGAGGCCCTCTCCAACCTCACGGGCCGTCAGAAGGTGTGGAATCTGCTGTTGGCTGAGGAGCGCACCGTGGGCGAGCAGGTGCTCGGGGTGGGCCTGACCGACAAGTCCTTCGCCGGCCTCCCGATCGACAGCAGCTGGCTGGCTGCCTACCACGAGCAGGGTTGGGTGGGAATCGCGATCGTGGTCGCCATGCTCGGTTCCCTGATCATCACCGCCGCGCTGCGGCCGCCCTCCCCGGAACGCGCCTGTGCCATCTTCCTCGTCCTCTACTGCGTCGTCGCCTCGTACACGGAGGTGGGACTCGGCGACGCGTCGCTCTATCTGCTGCACCTGGCCGTGGCCGCCTCGCTGCTGGTACGGGGCGACGCCGAGCATGAGCAGGCCACCACCCCGCCGCGCTGGAGCCCGGGATGAGCGCCGGGCGGCTGCGGGTGCTCGTGGTCCACAACAGGTACCGGTCCGAGCAGCCGAGCGGCGAGGACCGCGTGGTCGACCAGGAGACGGCGCTGCTCGCCGACGCCGGCCACCGGGTCAGCAGGTTCGAGCGGCGCAGCGACGACATCGCCGCCATGCCCCTGCTCGAGAAGGCGGCGGTGCCCTTCCGCGTGCCGTGGAACCCGGCGGTGCGCTCCGACCTCGCATCGCGGCTTCGGGCGGAGCGGCCGGACGTCGTGCACATCCACAACACCTTCCCGCTGCTGAGTCCGTCGGTCGTCGCCGCATGCACCGACGCCGGTGTGCCCACCGTGGCGACGCTGCACAACTACACGATGGTGTGCCCGCCCGGAACCCTGTACCGCGAGGGCCGGGTGTGCACCGACTGCGTCGGGGCACTATCTGTCCCCGCAGTCCGCCATGGCTGTTACCGGGGTTCCCGCGCCGCCACCATCCCGCTCGCGGTGAACATGGTGGCCAACCGCCGGCGCTGGTGGTCGGGGGTGGCGCGATTCTTCTGCATCTCGAACGCCCAACACAACATTCTCGTTCAGTCGGGAATGCCGGCGCAGCGGCTGTCCGTCAAGCACAACTTCGTCCCCGATCCGGGTGCCCGACGTAGCGGTCCGGGCGAGTATCTCCTGTACCTGGGGCGCCTCACCGACGAGAAGGGCGTGCGCCTGCTGATGACCGCGTGGGACCTCATCCGGGCCGACGGCGGCCTGGGGATGCCGCTGGTGCTCGCCGGTGCGGGACCGCTGCACGGCGAGCTGGCGCAGTGGGCGCAGGGGCGCGACGACGTGCGGTATCTCGGCATGCAGACCAGGGCGGAGTGCGCGGAGCTGCTGACAGGCGCGGGGGCCGTCGTGGCGCCGTCGGCCTGGATGGAGACCTTCGGACTCGTGGTGGTGGAGGCGATGGCGGCGGCCGTGCCCGCCGTCGCCGCCGCCCACGGTGCGTTCGTCGAGCTCGTCCAGGACGGCGTGACCGGGCTGCTGCACCGACCGGGTGATGCCGAGTCGCTGGCGGATCGCCTACGGGACGTCGTGGCAGGACCCGACGCGAACCGGGCAATGGGCGAGGCGGGGCGGCAACGCTACGAGTGCGACTTCACCCCGGCAGTGGGGCTGGAGCGCCTGGTGGCCGGCTACGAGGCGGCCATCGCCGGAGGCGGCTCATGCGAGCCGCGGTGAGGGAGGCCGGCCGCGATGGCACGTAGGCTCTGTGACGAGGACAACTACCCGCCGCCGCTGCTCGCGGTGGCCGGGTTCGGGCTTCCCGGCGCGAGCCGGGCATTCCCCCGCGAGCCGGTCACGGACGACTCGTGGACCGCGTTGCTGTCGGCCGCGCGTACCCACCGGTTGGCCGGTCTGCTGCGGGCGGCGATAGACCAGGGGGCCATGCCCGCCACCGAGGCCCAGGCGCAGCAGGCACGAGCCGCCCACCGGTCGGTCATGGTGCGCGTGCTATCGCTCGAGCGGGAGCTGATCGCCGTCGTCGACCTGTTGGCCGCATCCGGCATCGAGACCAGAGCCCTGAAGGGCAGCGCCGTCGCACATCTCGACTACCCGCAGCCGGCGCTGCGGTCGTTCATCGATCTCGACATCCTCGTCCGCGCTGTCGACATCGACGACGCCGTGCGCGTCCTCGTGGCCGCCGGTTTCGTGCGCACGCTGGCGGAGCCACGCCCGGGGTTCGACCGCCGCTTCGACAAGGGGACCACCCTGCGCAGCCCCGCGGGATACGAGTTGGACCTGCACCGGACCTTCGTGCTCGGACCCTGGGGCGTGCTCGTCGACCTCGACGGCATCTGGGACGGCGGGCAGGAGTTCACCATCGGTGGGCGCTCGATCCGTGCCCTGTCGCAGGCGAACAGGTTCCTGCACGCCTGCTATCACGCCGCGTTGGGGGACTGGCCGCTACGCCTGGCGTCCCTGCGAGATGTCGCCGAGACGCTACGAGCTCAGGACGGCGAGGGCCTCATCCGGCTCGCGGCGGGCTGGGGCGTCGAAGCGGTGATGGCCGCTGCCGTCGCCGATACGCACCGCTTGCTGGGCATCGCGCCCACCGGTGGGGTCGCGTCGTGGGCCGAACGGTATGACCCGAGCCGGCGGGAGGAAGCCTGGCTCGCCCTGCACACTCACGCCGGCAAGACATTCGCCGCGCAGGCCCTCGCGACGGTGCCCGTCATCCCGCGGCTCCGCGACAAGGCGGCGTACCTGCGCGCCCTGGTCCTGCCCGACGTGCGGTACACGTCGGGCCGGCACGCGTCGGCGTTGGCCCGGTTCCGCTTCGCCATTCGGGAGGTACGACGGGGGCGCGGCGCACACCGCTAGCGCGGTCACCCGCCTGATTCGATCGGAGGGAGTTCAGGTTTCCCGAGAAATTCGGGACGCCTCGCGTTCGGTGTGATGCGTGGCCAGCCACGCCTGCTGTAGTAGAGCCATCGAGGGCGCGTGCGGGAAGTCGGACAGCCAATTCTCCCGTAGCGCATCCGGGTCGACCAGAGCCGTGTCGACCCCCTCGCCGTTCCACTGCCGCGCGAACTCCCGGGTGTGTTCGGTGAACAGCGCGTCATTGAAAACCGCCTTGGTGCCCCGCTCGAGTACCGCGCGCGGCAGCAGGTCACCGAAAAGGTCACGCATGGTGGCGGTCCGCCCGGTCCATCCCCAGAACCCCGCTGCAGCTGCCATCGAGGCGACGAAGTCGGGCTCCTGGAATGGATGGCCGTACTCGACGCCGATCTCCGATCCGAGCGTGCGCAGCGTGTCGTATCCCCGTCGGGTGCCGCGCCTGGTGACGAACTGCCAGGCATGCCGACCAGCGTGCAGCGGGTATGCGGCGGTGTCGTCGGCGTGCCGTCGGGCCAGCAGCGCCTCGACCGGCTCCCGCAACCAGGGGGGCCGGTACCGCTGCTGCAGGGCCGCTCGCCGCCGCAACGGGGCAGGAGCGAGTGCGCGAACGGCGTACGGATAGAGCCGACGGTCTACCCGACCGTGGGCCTTGAGCACCTTGGTCAGCGGGGTGATCCGCTTGACCCCGAAGATCTCATCGCCGCCGTCCCCGGTGAGCATGGTCCCGCCGCGCGCCAGATCCATGATCCGCCAGGCCGGGGCGAAGTTCGGTGGCCACATGATCCCGTGGCGCAACAGCAGCGGGGCGGCGATCGGTCCCACCGGGTCGTGCTCGTCGCGCACCTCGAGCACCACGCGTTCGGTGATTGCCAGGTGGTCCAGCACCTGGCGTTGCCAACTCGCCTCGTCGGTATCCACCGCGCCGGGGTAGGTCAGCGTGACCGGGATCGGCAGCGGCAAACCCTCCCGGCGGGCCGTGGCCACGGCTGCGGCCAGCAGCGCGGACGAGTCCCGGCCACCGGAGAAGGCGAGCAGGCAGGGCGATCGGACCAGGTGCCGGAGAAGGATCCGGTCCAGAACCTGCCGGGGGTCCGCGTGCGGAGCAGCGGGAAGCGGATCCAGGTCGTACCCGTGGACCCAGCCACCGGCGATCTCCAGCGGATCCATCTGGTACAGGCCCATGGCAGGCCCCTTCTCACTCGGCTCTCGACGGTCGGCGTGAACCGCCGGACACAACCACGGGGTCGACGGGTTCATCCATCGACCCCGTGGTCAACCCCTGTCAGGAGAAGATGTCGTCCTTCTCGCCGCCGAGGGGGATACCGAGGAGCGTAAAGTCCGACCCCGGAGCGAACAGGTCGGCTTGAGTGAGCTCCGTGACCGATCCCAACAGGGCGATCTCCGGTGCTTCGTATGGCATGCGCATTTCACACCTCCTCACGCGCGTCGAGGGTACGAGATCTGGTCCCGTAATCGGGATGTCGCGCTTCTGGCGAGTCTCGTTACAGTGGTAGCGAGCCGTAGTCATCCGATTACGCTTGCCTTGCCGCTACAATTGGTTGGTGCGTCTAAAGCGAATCCCACGAGGGTCGGCGACCGCGCCTCGGCTGATCGCGGCCGCCGCGCGGGAAGTCGCTCGTGCCGACCGGTTGGGCACGGTCATCGCCGCGGCCTTCCAGATCGTCGGCGCGACCGCGGCGCTCGGCGTCGTCGCAGCCGGGAAGCTCACCTTCGACGCGCTGCTGCAACCCGACCAGGCCGCCATCGGACTGACGCCCGCGCTGCTCGCGCTGGCGTTCATGACCGCGCTCGCGGGATCGGTCGGTTCGCTGCAGGCACAGCAGCACCGCCTGCTCGGCGAGCGGGTGTCGCAGCGCGTCTGGGACCGGGTGCTCGACACGACGGCCCGCGCCGACTTGGTCACCTACGAGTCGTCCGGCTTCGCCACCGCCCTCGAGCGAGTGCAGCAGAACGCGATGACCCGTCCGTTCGCCGTCACCACGGCACTGCTCGGTCTCACCGGCAGCCTGCTCGGGGTGGTCACCCTGTCCGCCGTGCTGGTCGGCGTCGAGCCGCTGCTGGTGCCCATTCTGCTCGCGGCCGGGCTGCCGGCGGTGCTGCTGTCGCGGTGGGCCAGCCGCACCGAGTTCTCCTTCGCGCACCGGCTGACCGGGTCCTACCGTCGCCGGAACTATCTCCGGCAGCTGCTGACCCAGCGGCCCTACGCGGCAGAGCTCCGGGCGTTCAACACGACCGGCCCGCTCCGGGAACGGCACCACAGCCTCAACGGCGAGGTCACCTCGGGCCTCCGCGCCCAGGTCCGCCGCCGCCAGCTGATCGCCGTGCTGACGACCGTCGGCGTGGCCGTGGCGCTCACCGCGGCCCTGCTGGCGATCGTCGAGCTGGTACGGCAGGGTCGGATCGACCTGGCCGAGGCCGGTGCGGCGGCGATCGCGGTGCGGCTGCTGTCCGGGCAGCTCAACACGATGTTCACCTCGATCGGCGGCCTGCTCGAGTCGGCCCCGTTCCTCGCCGACCTCGACCGTTTCGTGGCCTCCGGGCCCCCGGCGTCGCCAGTGGGACGGAAGCGGCCGCTCGCCGACCGGGTCGCGCTCCACGACGTCAGCTTCCGCTACCCCGAGCAGGACCGTCCGGCGGTCGACTCCGTCGACATCGAGATCCGTGCGGGTGAGGTCGTCGCCCTGGTGGGAGAGAACGGGTCCGGCAAGACGACGCTCGCCAAGATCGCGGCCGGCCTCTACGAGCCGATGACCGGGACGCGGCACTGGGACGGCGCCGCCGCCCCGGCATCCGACGTCCGGGCGTCGGTGAGCGTGATCTTCCAGGACTTCGTCCGCTACCAGATGACCCTGCGCGACAACATCGTCATCAGCGACGGCGACCGGCCGGGCAGCGACGATGCGGCCGTCGAGGTGGCACGCCAGACGGGTGCCCTCGGGGCGGCCCGCGCGCTACCCGACGGCCTCGACACGATGCTCGGCCGGGACCTGGACGAGGGGGTGGATCTGTCCGGCGGGCAGTGGCAGCGAGTGGCGCTGGCCAGGGCGCTGTACCGCGACACGGCACTGGTGGTGCTCGACGAACCCACAGCCGCGCTCGACCCCCGAGCCGAGTACGAGCTGTTCACCGATGTCCGCGCCGTGCTGGGCGGCCGTGCCGCGCTGCTGATCTCGCACCGGTTCTCCAGCACGCGGATGGCCGACCGGATCTACGTCATGGACGACGGCCGGGTCGTGGAGTGCGGCACGCACGACGAGCTGATGGCGCGGGCCGGGCAGTACGCCGAGCTGTACAGCCTGCAGTCCGCCGCCTACCGCTGACCCACGCCCACTCCGACGACCGCGTCCAGCAGCCCGGAGACGACATCGGGCCGGAACGGTGGTCCCCACGGGACCGACGCCTCGAAGATCGGCACGGTCTCGACCAGATCCGCGAGCGCTTGGAATTCGTGTGCGGTCGAGGCAGGCTCGCTCCACCCGACGACCCGTGGGAACTGGAGCATCCGCAGCAGCGCCTGGGTGTTGTGCAGCCGCCGCACGCTGACGTCCACGGCCTTTCGCGTGGGGCGCGGCACGACACAGGCGGACAGTGGCAACGGTTCGCCCGCACAGGCGCGCGGCCGCAGCGCCAGCCGCCCGTCGGCGGTGCGGCGGACGGCATCGGAGGCAGCCGTGTCCGCGAGCTGGCGGGCGTTGGTGCGCAGCCTGCTCTCGACGGCACCCGGATACACCCGCGCGACCGGCGCGGTCAGGTCCACCCGCAGCACATCGTCGGTCACCAGTTCACAGCCGTTGTTGCACAGCAGCGCCGCCAATGTGGACTTGCCCATGCCCGACGCCCCGACGAACGCCAGGGCTGCGCCGTCGAGCCGCACGGCGCTGGCATGCATCACCAGCTCGTGGCGCAGCTTGAGGTGCATCGCGACCAGCGCGCCCGCCGCGAGCACCGCGACGAGGCCCGGGTCGGCTCCGGGGTGCGGGTGCACGGTGACGTCGGCCAGGTCGACGTCACCGGCGAAGTCGCACAGCCCGGGATAGCGCAGCACCGCTGCGTCCCCGTCACGCGCGAGGCTGTAGCGGACTCTGCCGTCAGCACTGCTCCATGTGGCCAGCCGGGTTCCCGGTGGATCGTCGCTCGGCACCGGCCGGTCGGCCCCGCATCGCAGGGTCAGGTCGGGCGCGCCCGAAGCGGGTAGCCCCGGCGGCAGGGCGAGCTCGATCTCGCTGCAGATGATCAGGCCGTGTGCGTGGTACCGGTTCATCGTGGACACCTCAACCTCCGGCCGAGCCGAGGGCCGCGAACTCGGACGCCGTGGGGTCGAGGGTCCTGCCACCGAACTCGAGCCAGGAATGCGCCGAGAACTCGCCGTTCGCGTCCCGCCTCACCCCGATCCGCAAGACCGGCTCCAGCCCGCGCAGCCGATGGCCGATCAGCAGGCACCGACGCAGGCAGGTGTCACCGGCCGGCCAGCGGGACACGACGGCCAGCGAGCCGAGGACCGCCCGCCGGGTCCGCCGCGGCAGCACCGCGAGTCGGGTTGCCGGCGGCGCCGGACTGTCGAGATCGCAGCCCACGCCCAATCGCCGGCACGTTGACGGCAGGTCGGTCGAGCACAAGCTGATCTCGATCACGACCATCGGCCCGAGCGCCCGGAGGACCTCCCAGGCCCCGAGCGCCCACCTGCGTACTCTCACTGCGCCTCCGTCCGGCCAGCCAGTCAGTACAAGAGCGCGACGTCGCGGAGCTGATCGAGAAAGGCTTCGATGTCGCGACGCGCGGTCGCGGGATCGACCTCGTACTCGTCGACGATGGTCCCGACGAGCTCGTCGAGCGAGGTGTCCTCGGCCAGCAGCTCGAACAGTCTGGTGCCGACTCCGGTAATCGTGAAGTATCTCGAGGACGGCAGGCTGAGGACGATCGTCTCGTCACCGATCGTGCGTGCGGAGATATCCGATGAGAGCAGACGCATCGTGCACCTTCCAGGAATGCTGCCTGGCGTCCGGCCGGCGTTGGGGCAGTGTGAGCGGACGATGATGGTCGAGCGGCAAGAAATCGAGCGGGTCGTGAGTCGCGGCTCCCGTGAGGTTCTTCGCTCGCAATCAGCCAAGCGTTACCCGGGAGGCAGCTCCAGCAGCTCGGCGAGCACCTCGGCGCAACGGCCGTGCCGCCGCCATATCGCGCCGGTCGCAGCCCAGCCTGCGTGAACCGGACCCGCACCGACAACATTATGCACTGCAAAAACCGGGATGACGAGGTGGAGTTGGGCTGGGGCGGCTGCGCGCCTCCGGGGACCGCAGGTCCTGCTCGCCGGGTGGGCGTCCGGCGAACCGGCGGAAGGCCGGCTTCACCGGTCGCCCGCCCATCCAGGCGGTCGGGTCCTCGGCGTCGAGCGCCTTGCGGTAGACCGCGCACGCCTGTGCGACGGCGTCGACGGTTCGGTCGATGTCGTCGTCGGTTAGCGCCGCACTGACGACGAAGGACGGTGCCAGCACTCCCCCGGCGATCAGCTGGCGCAGGAACAGGGTCCGGTAGTCCTGTGACGGCTTCCCCTGCTCGTCGAGGGTGGCGAAGACCAGGTTGCTCGCCCGGCCGCGGACGAGGACATGGTCTGTGACACCCATCCCGGCAGCGGCGTCGCGGACACCGGCGGCGAGCCGCTCCCCGAGCGCGTGCAGCCGCGCCGTGACCCCTTCCTGCACATAGGTCTCCATGACTGCCATCGCCGCCGCCAGCGAGTGGGTCTCGGCACCGTGGGTGGTGGACAGCAGGAACACCCGCTCCCGGGAATGGTGCAGGCCGCCCCGCTCCATCAGCTCCCGCCGCCCGGCCAGCGCCGAGACGGCGAACCCGTTGCCCAGCGCCTTGCCGAACGTCGACAGGTCCGGGGCGACCCCGTACACGCCCTGCGCGCCCGCCTCCGACCAGCGGAACCCGGTGATCATCTCGTCGAATACGAGCAGGGAGCCATGGCGGTGCACGAGGTCGCGCAGCCCCGCGAGGTACCCGGGCGGAGGGTCGTGCTCCGTGGCCGCTTCGAGGATCAGGCACGCGACCCGGCCCTCGTGGAGCCGAAGCAGCTCCTCGGTGGCGTCGAGATCGCCATACGGGAAGGACACGGTGAGGTCGGCGACCTGCTCGGGTATGCCCGCCGACATCGGTGTGGTCGCGATGAACCAGTCGTCGGTGGAGAAGAACGGCTGGTCGCGGCAGATCGCGACCAGCGGGCGGCCGGTGACGGCCCGCGCGAGTCGCACGGCTGCCGTGGTGACGTCCGAGCCGTTCTTGCCGAACTTGACCATCTCCGCGGTGGGAACGGTCTCCAAGAAGCGCTGCGCTGAATCGACCTCGACGACGCTCGGTCGCACGAAGTTGGCGCCACGGTCGAGCTCGCGGCGCACGGCGTCGAGGACCCGGGGATGCGCGTGCCCGAGGCTGACCGAACGCAACCCGGAGCCGTACTCGATGTACTCGTTGCCATCGACGTCCCACACGTGAGCGCCCCGCCCGTGCGAGATCACCGGTGCCAACCCTTCCGGGTACTGGTCGTCGCCCTTGGCGTAGGTGTGTGCCCCGCCTGGGACCATCGCGTGCAGCTGCGCGCTCAGCTCGACCGAGCGCGGCAGGGACGGATCAGCGGTCATGTCAGCACCCTCGTTGCCTCGGCGAGTGACGGCGCGGCCTTGTCGCGCGCCGACATCAGAGTCACGGGAAGCGGCCAGCGGATACCCAGCTCCGGGTCGTCGAAGGCGATGGCGACGTCCTCGGCCGGGTCGTGCGGCCGGTCGATGCGGTAGGACACGTCGGCCGGATCGGTCAGCGCCTGGAAACCGTGCGCGCAGCCGGCCGGCACGTACAGCGTGACCTGGGTGTCGCCGGACAGCTCGAAGAACTCCTGGTTGCGGTAGGTGGGAGACCCGGGGCGCAGGTCCACGACGGCGTCGAAGACCAGGCCGGACGAGCAGCGCACGAGCTTGGCCTCGCCGGCGCCCGAGCGCAGGTGCAGACCCCGCACGACGCCCCTGCGCGAGCGGGAGAGGCTGTCCTGGGCGAAGCCGTCCGGGTCGATGCCCACCGAGGCGACGACCTCCCGGTCGAAGGTGCGGCAGAAGAACCCGCGCTCGTCGGCATGCGGGGTGGGCTCGAACAAGTAGGCACCGGAGATACCCGGAACCGGCATCGCTTTCACGAGGCCTCCTGGGGAGCGGGGGGTGTCCCGGCGGCGGCCGGTACCGGCTCGACCACGGGAAACAGCGTTTCGGACAGGACGGTGTACTGCTGTTCGAGACGCCGCTGGTGTGCCCGGCCCTGCTCCACCATCGCGCGGTGCAGCTCCTCCCCCCGGTTCTCGAGCGTCGTGAACTGCTCGATCAGCCGCTCGACGTCGACGGCGCGGGCGGCGTGGCAGAAGTCGGCCAGCCCCATCTCAGCCATGACGCCGTCGCTCTTCGCCGAGTAACTGATCGACAGCGTCGGTTTCGCCAGCTTCAGCCCGCACACCACGTTGTGATAACGCGTGGCGACGACGGTGTCGACGGTCGCCATCTGCCGCATCAAGCCTTCCCACGTGAACACCCGCTCGGCGACGAGCCGCAACGGCTCGATATCGGGGCGGTGTGACCGCAGGTCGCCGAGGATCTCCTCCACCACGCATACGTCGAGCTGGTCACCGATGAGCAGCCGGACCCGGCGGCCCGAGTCCACCAGCCAGCCCACGAAGCGCTTCAACCCCTCGACATAGGAGGTGTGGATCTCGTCGGCCAGTCGCCGGTCGTCGTTGCTGCCGTGGAACGCCATGACACCGACACCGACAGTCCCCCGGTCGGCGGGGACGGGCGGCGGTGCCGGAAGAGCGAACACGAGGTCCGGATATGTGTCATCGTCAGAGGTGTCGAGCCCCATCTCCCGCAGCGCATCCCTCGAGTGGGTGTCGCGGAAGGACCGGTAATGGGCGAGGCGCGCCGCCGACCTGCACAGCCACCGGGTGAGCCGCTGGTTGATGACGTTGGCGCCGACGTTGACGAGCGCGACCTTCGTCCCGACGAGCCTGCCGGACGCGCAGAGCAGGAACAGCGCGTACGGGAATCCCCACGGTCGAAGCGGAAGGGTCGTCTCGAGAACACCCGCCCCGGGAACGATGACGACGTCGAACCGTCGGACCCATCGCACTGTCCTGATCGCGTCGAGGGCCTTCCCGACGACCTTCAAGGCGGCCCCCGGAACGCCTGATGCCGTCGCTTCATACGACTGGTACCAGCTCAGTGGCGTGGCGGGGATCCCGTATCGCGCCGTCACCTGCCCGGGCCCGGAGCACAGGCAGCCCAGGACCGCATCGGGATGCTCGGCCCGGAGGTAAGCGAGGACGGCCTCCAGCGACCCGTCGTTACCGAGGTTGCCCGCGCCCAGGAGACCGAACAGACCCACCCGAGGACCTGTTGCCGTTGCTCGCCTCCACCTCCCGGCGACGGTGCGCGACGTCACGACGTCCTCCCCTGCCGACCGGGGACGACCGCGTCCACGGTGTGCGAGAGCTGGTCGAGGACTGGCGAAGGCTGGTCCTCGGTCGGGTGCGGCGGCCGGGGGAGTGCGCGGCTCGCCAGCCATTGCAGCAGGTAGCGGTAGCACTGCCGCCGATCCGAGGGCGAGAGCGAGGTATGCCGGATCGCCGTGGCGAACCCCCAGACGTACTCGGCGAGCAGCCGGACGGTCGGGTGCCGGAGCCGGTCGGTCCGGCGTGGGTCCATGTTGGCGCACCGCGTGCGCTTGGTCGGGTTCGCCCGCTCTGCTCGGTCCGGATGGTCGCGACGGAAGTACAGCAGCTCGGGAACCTGGTGGAACGGGCCCTGCAGGGCGATCTCCGCGACGATCGTGCGATCCGCGTGGTGGTAGCTGTCGTGCGGGGCGACCAGGCGCAGCACGTCGGATCGGACGACGCCGTAGAAATCGTCGCCGCCGGCCGCGAACAGCAGGCTCCGGAACCGCTCCGGCGCATGCGGTGAGTCCGTGGCCAGCCGATAGTCGAACGTCTCGGTGACGGTGCCCGCGCCGTCGACGATGGCGTGCCAGGCGTGGGCGAGCACCATGTGCGGGTTCTCGTCGAGCGCCTCGACACAGCGCCGCAGCAGGTCCCGCGCGTACAGGTCGTCGTGGGACGCCCACTTGAACAGCTCGCCACGGGCCTGAACGAACACGAAGTTGTGGTTCGGGGCGGCGCCGATGTTGTGGGACTGGCGGACGTAGCGAATCCGGGGGTCCTGCGCCGCGTAGCGACGGCAGATGTCCGCGGTGCCGTCGGTGGAGGCGTTGTCGGAGATGATCAGCTCGAAGTCTGCGTAGCTCTGGCCGAGCAGGGCGTCGAGCGCCTCCGACAGGTACTGCTCTCCGTTGTAGACGGGAAGGCCGATACTCAGCCGGGGAACGCCGCTCATGGCATCCTCATCTCCTCGTGGTCGACGCGCGGCGGGACGGCAACAGGTGGGTCGGTCGACACTGTGGTTTCGAGCTCACGGAGCCCGGCGCGCAGCTGGGACCACCACACCGCGGCGCCGAGCCACATGGCGAGCGCGGAACCCCAGGTCGCGCCGAGCGCTCCGGCCACGGCCGCGCCGGCGAGCCCGCCCGTCAGGTATGCGCTGGACGCGAACAGCTGGGCGCGCAGACTCCGGGGAGCGGCGCCGAGGGCGCGTAGCCCTGCGGCCGCTCCGGCGACGACGCCTGCGCCCGTGACCGACAGCGTGACCGGCAGGATCAGTGCCGAGGCAGGCTCCCAGACGGACCCGAGGACGAGCCGCCCGGCACTGTCGGGCACCAGGAACAGCACCGTCAGGCCCCACACCAGAGCAGCGGCGGCCTGACCGCCGCCGAGGACGGAGCAGAACAGCGGCAGCCGGTGTGGGGACCGCCGGAGGACCCGCGCCGCCTCCGGGACGGCCACCAGGCTCAGACCCATCAACAGTGCGAGAAACGGGCCGAGCAGCAACTCGGCACCGCGGATGGCGCCGACGTCGGCGAGCCCGGCGATCGCACCGACCCCGTACATCCGCAGCTGCGAGGCGCCGCTGTTGCTGACATTCTCGACCATGTAGCGCGAGCCGAGATCACGTTGCTGCCCGAGCCACTGCCGTGTCCCCGCCGCCCGTGGCAGCAACCGCGTCTGCACGCAGCCGTACACGGCCGCGACGGCGCCGGAGGCCCCCCAGGCCAGCACGAACCCGAAGACGGTCCCGTTGCCGGCGGCGAGCACCAGCGCGGGTACCAGCGCCACGGCCCACACGATGTCGTTGGCGAACGCCCTGCGACCCTGCCCAGCGGCGAAGAATGCGA
Source organism: Pseudonocardiaceae bacterium (assembly GCA_009379815.1). Classification (GTDB taxonomy): domain Bacteria; phylum Actinomycetota; class Actinomycetes; order Mycobacteriales; family Pseudonocardiaceae; genus WHSY01. The sequence continues at coordinate 22,430 of WHSY01000020.1, read as the reverse complement.
ACCGCCAGCTGTCCTGCAGCAGCAGGGCCGGCAGGACGAGTCCGAGGGCGACGAAGGCGACGCCGACCCCACCGCCGAGCGCGACACCGGCGAGCACGCTGACCGCGGCCGAGACGAGGCCGACGAGCAGGGCGGTGCCCGACGCCCGCGACACCGCCGCGCGCCAGGACTCGGCCGCCACCCCGCTGAACCGCACCACCAGGGGGTCGGTGGCCAGCCCGCGAGACACGTTGAGGACCACCCCGTAGGTCACCCAGGCGAGTGTGAAGACGCCGAAATCCACGACACCGAGCGAGCGCGCCACGAAGATCCCGACCGCGAAATTGGTCAGGCTAGACACCGCCTGGTCGCCGAGTCCCCAGCTCAACCGTCCCGCAGTGGTCCGCACGCTGCGAGACATGACCACCGAGCTAAGCGGGCGCCGTCCGGCGCGCCGCGGTCCCCCGTCGCGGACCGCGCCATCGTGGCCACCGCGCTGGGTCATGGTGACTGCACCGCGCCGACCGACGGCGTGACCAGGTGCGGTTCGGGCATCGGGACGAGGTATTCCGCACCCCAGCCACCATCCGCCTCGAGCACCGAGATCACCTCGTCGACGATGTCCCACGTCAGGACCAGGACCACGTCGGGGCGAGCCGCGCGGAGGTCGTCGACGGGGCGGATCGGCACCGCGGCGCCGGGGATGCGGCGGCCGTGCTTGCCGGGGGCGGCGTCGACCGTGAACGGCAGCAGGTCGGGGCCCACCCGGCTGACGTCGAGCAGCACCGGCGCTTTCGACGGTGCCCCGTACCCGAGCACGGTCCGGCCGTCGACGCGCTGGGCGACGAGGTAGTCGTGCAGGGTGCCGGCCGATCGCTGCGCGGCCGCGTGCAGCCCGGCGAGCCGTTCCGGGTCGGCCACTCCGGCCGCCGCTTCGTCATCGAGAACCGCCGTGACCGACCCGTCCGCCTCGAGGCCGTTGGCGCCGGTATGGCGCAACATCACTCGCAGGCTGCCGCCGAACAGCGAGACCGGGCGCACAGCGGCGACGGCGAGACCGAGCGGTGCCGCCAGCCGGCTCAACGCGCCGAGCGACAGATACGACCAGTGCCCGTGCCGGACGGTGTCGAACTGGTTCTCGACGAGCAGCGGCAGCAGGTGGTGGAACTCGAGCACCAGCAGCCCGCCGGGGGCGAGCCGCTCGACTCGTTGCGCCAGGGATCGACCGATCGCGGGTTCGTGGGCGAGACCGTGCACATCGACGACGAGGTGGGCTCGCTCGCCGTCGGCCACCGGCCGGCAGCCCGCCGCAAGCAGGTGCGGGAGCCAGGACCCACCGTGGTGGCTGTCGAACTCCACGACCGTCGCGCCCGCGAGGTCGGGATGGTCGCGGACGAGATCGCGCACCGACGTCTCGGCGTGCGCGAGGCTCGTGGCCGACTCGATGGCCAGCGGCGGTTCCGGAAGCTGCGGCTCGACCGGGCCGAGCTGGACCAGGGTGCATCGGCGGCACAGCCACAGCTCGAGCGGCCAGCGGGGATCGTCTCCAGGGGTGGACACGGGCGGGAAGTAGTCGGCGCCCGGCTGCGAGCCCAGATCGACGACCTGCACGACGTCGACCGAATCGCAACCGCGGCACCGATGTGACGGCACGGGACGGCCTGCCTCGACAGCGCCCACCACGTCGCCGTGGTACGGGTCGCCGACCGGTGGGGATCGGCGGGGGCCGCGTCGCCGCCCGGCGAGCCGATCGATCGCGAGCGCCGTCGCGGGCACGACTGCCATGGCCGTGCCGAAGCCGCCGATGGTGTCGGTCGGATAGTGGGCACCCAGCGCAACCTGCGACCACGCCATCGTCGCACCGGCCGCGCCCGCCGCGGCAACGATGACGAGCACGCCGGGCAGCCCGCCGACCCGGAGCAGGTCGACCGCCAGCAGCGCGACAACCAGTGCCAACAGGGTCGCCGCGGCGGTGTGCCCGCTCGGGTAGGAGAGGTAACCGCCGTGGATCGTGCGGCCGATCACCGGCTTGAGCAGCGTGGTGGCCGCACCGGTCAGCACCACGCTCGCGACGGCGACCACGGCCAGCCGGCGTCGCCCCAGCGCCAGGCAGACTGCCGCCAGCAGGCCTACCAACGCCAACGTCACGAGCGGCGCGCCGACGACGTCGACCAGCAGGGCAGCAGGCCCCGGCTGCGGAAGCAGCCGGTCCACCGCACCCCGGGCCCAGTTGTCCAGCGAGCTGGCGGCGACGTCGCCGGAATACCGAACGGCCAGCACGACGACCACCACCGCGGCCAGCGCGGCGGTGGTGCCGATGGGCCTGCGAAGCGCCGGGGGCAGTGCCGGCGGTTCGCGCAGGGTGACGGTCACGGGATCGCCGGGGCGGCCCGGGGGCGCAGGTCACTGGCGAGCTCGCCGGCTGCCTGCCGGTCCGAGAGCCGGGCCAGCCGGGCGTAGCAGCGGTCGAAACCGTGCTGTGTCAGGCCGTGCTCGGTGTAGGCGCGGTACAGCTCCCGCGCGCCTGCCTCGACCGTCCACTGCGGACGGAATGCCGGAAGGGCGGCCCGGGCGGCTGAGAAGTCCACGCGGTAGGACCGCGGGTCGGATCCGTTCTCCCCGGTGATCGCCAGTGTGGCGCCCGGTACCGTGGTGACCACCGCGTCCGCGATCTGGGCCACCGTGAGGTTGTTGGTCTCGCTGCCGACGTTGAACGCCTTGGCATGCACCATCGGACCGGGTGCCTCGAGCGCCGCGAGGAACGCGGCGGCGATGTCGGCGGCGTGCACCAGCGGGCGCCACGGAGTGCCGTCGGAGAGCACCCGGACCTGTCCGGACAACACCGCGTGCCCCACGAGGTTGTTCAGCACGACGTCGGCCCGCAGCCGGGGCGAGAACCCGAACGCCGTCGCGTTGCGCAGCGACACCGGGCAGAAGTCGTCGTCGGCCAGCGCGAACAGCGCGTCCTCGACCCGCACCTTGGACTCCGCGTAAGGCGTGACCGGGCGCAGCGGTGCGTCCTCCGCGACCAGGTCGTCGCCACCCGCCGCGCCATAGACCGAGCAGGTCGACGCGTACAGGAACCGGCGCACACCGGCCTCACGGGCCAGCGTGGCCAGCCGCGTGGCGGCGTGCTGGTTGATGTCGTAGGTGAGCTGGGGCGCCAGCGATCCGAGCGGGTCGTTCGAGAGCGCCGCGAGGTGCACCACCGCGTCGAAGTCGGCGAGGTCGGCGAGCTCGACATCGCGCAGGTCCATCGGGCGGCCCGGCGGATCCTGCGGTGTGGGGCCGAGCACGGAGTCGGCGAAGATCCCGGAGTCCAGACCGACCACCTCGTGGCCCGCCGCGGCCAGTACCGGTGCCATCACGGTGCCCAGGTAGCCCTGGTGCCCGGTGAGCAGAACTCGCACGGTCATCCCCTCCCGGCGCCGGGCGCGGCTGCCCCCAGCACGAACTTGGACACATGAAATGCCTCGGCGTGCCTGGCATGGCACTGCACGCCACGCAGTCGCGCGAGACCCGTGAACGTCTCGGCGTCGAACCAGCCGCGGCCGCGCTGCGAGCCGTAGTGCTCATCCAGCAGCGCGACCTTCTCGTCCAGGACCTCACCGTCGAGCGGCAGGTATGCCTGCGGCTGGGCCAGGTCACCATCCCACTTGAGGATCTCGTAGCCGAGCACCAGATGGTCGCGGAACGCGGTCGGGACGAGCCGGGCGACTTCCCGGTGATCCTGGTGGGCGTCGTGCGGAGCGGGCGCGAGGATCAGGTCCGGATCGCAGTGGGCGCGCAGCTCCTCGGTCGCCGCCTTGGCGCGCTCCCAGTGGGCCGGGATGCGGCCGTCGGGGAGATCCAGCACGGTCACCTCGAGGTCAGCCTTGGGGCAGAACGCAGCGAGCGCCATCCGCTCCTCGGTCTCGCGATCGGTCCCGCCGCCGGTCAGCACGAGCGCGGTGACCCGCAAGCCGGGATGGGCCCGGCACAGCGTGAGCACCGCGCCCCCCGCCCCGATGGCGATGTCGTCGCAGTGCGCGCCGAGCAACAGCAGGTGTTCGAGCCGATCGGGGATCACAGCGCGCATCACCCGGCTGCGCTTTCCGCGATGAGGTCCTGCACCGGGCGGCGGTGGGACCGCTGTTCCCACAGCATCCACGGCCGGCTGCCCGATTCGTAGGCGGCTTCGAGCGCCAACCGCTCTTTGACGGTGTCGGCCGGTTGCCAGAAACCACGGTAGGGGTACGCGAGCAGCTGGCCGCGCTTGGCCAGCTCCGTGCATGCGTCGCCGACCAGGTCACCGTTCTCCGGGATGTGGTCGAACACCTCCGGCCGCAGCACGAAGTAGCCACCGTTCTCCCACAGCGGCATCGTGTTCACCGCGACGATGCCGTCCACCCTGGACTGTTCGCCGAGCTGCACGCAGTGGAACGCCGACTGCGGTGGTACCGCCAGCAACGATGCGCTCGCATCCGAGGCGGCGAAGCGAGCCACCATCTCGTCCAAGGGGGCATCGGTGAGGACGTCGGCGTAGTTGGCGAGGAACATGTCCTCGTCCGCGACGTAGTCACGCACCCGGCGCAGGCGTTCGCCGATCGGCGAGTCGAGTCCGGTGTGCACGAACGTGATGGTCCAATCACTGATGTCCGCCGAGAGTAGCTCGACGTCGCCGCCACGGAGCACGAAGTCGTTCGAGGCGGTCTCGGTGTAGTTGAGGAAGAAGTCCTTGATGTGGTGCGCCCCGTACCCGAGGCAGAGCACGAAATCGGTGTGACCGAAGTGCGCGTAATAACGCATGACGTGCCAGAGCAGGGGCCGCGGCCCGACCTTGGCCATCGGTTTCGGCGCGTCGGACACCCCGTCGCGCATCCGCATCCCGTAACCACCACAGAACAGCACGACCTTCATGGCGACACGACCTCCAGGGAAGGGATGGGAAAGACGAGACGACCGCCCCACTCACCGATGTATGACAGCGCTTCGGTGAGCTCGTCACGCAGGTTCCACGGCAGCACCAGCACGTAGTCGGGACGATCCGCGGCTATGCGCTCGGGAGAGTGGATCGGGATTCGGGTACCGGGGGTGAACCGTCCGTGCTTGTAGGGATTGCGGTCCACGGTGTACTGCAGCAGATCGCTCCTGATCCCGCAGTAGTTGAGCAGCGTGTTGCCCTTACCGGGCGCGCCGTAGCCCACCACGGTCTTGCCGTCAGCCGACGCGTCCAGCAGGAACCGCAGCAGGTCGGCACGCACCCGGTCCACCGAGGGTCCGAAACCGGAGTGCCCGTCCAGCGTGTCGAGCCCCGCCGCACGCTCGTCCACCAGCACGGCGGTCATCGCACGCGACGGCTCCCTCGCGACCTCCACGGGCCGCGCCCATAGCCGGACCGATCCCCCGTGGGTGGACAACAGCTCGACATCGACCAGTGCCAGCCCGCCCGAGGCCAGCGCGCGAGCGGCCGTTCCCACCGTGTAGTACTGGAAATGCTCGTGGTAGATCGTGTCGAACTGGTTGTGACGCACCAGGGTGAGCAGGTGCTGGACCTCGATGGAGACCCACCCGTCATCGGCGACGAGCTCACGGAGGCCGCGGGTGAACCCGACGATGTCCGGGATGTGGGCGTAGACGTTGTTGGCGACCACGAGGTCGGCTGGTCCGTGTTCGGCGCGCACCGCCGCACCGGTCTCAGCAGTCAGGAACGCCGTGCGGGTCGGTACCCCACTCTGTCGGGCCGTCTCGCTCACGTTGACCGACGGCTCGATTCCCAAGCAGCGGATCCGCCGCCCCACGACGTGCCGGAGAAGGTAGCCATCGTTGCTGGCGACCTCCACGACGAAGGACTCCGCACCCAGGTGCAGTCGACGCACGGCGTCGTCGACGAACCGCTCGGCGTGCGCCACCCAGGAGCTGGAGAACGACGAGAAGTAGGCGTACTCGGTGAACGTGTCCTCGGGAGTGATCAGTGCAGGTAGCTGTGCGAGTAGGCAGTCCGCACAGACCCGCACGTGCAACGGATAGGTCGGCTCCGGTGCATCGAGCTGCCCCGCGACGAGGAAACGCTCACAGGGCGGAGTCGCCCCGAGATCCAGAAAAGTCCGTAGCCGGGCAGAGCCGCACAGCCGACAGGAAGTCGACGAGGCCGCGGCTGTGACGACAGCGGCTTCCGAGCGGGATTCAGTAGGCACCGTGGCCTCGCAGCACTGCGCCGAGGGTCTTCCACAGGATCACCGCGTCCATGGCGAACGACCAGTTCTCCACGTAGCGCAGGTCGAGGCGGACCGTCTCCTCCCAGCTCAGGTCGCTGCGCCCGGAGACCTGCCACAGTCCCGTCAGGCCCGGCTTGACCAGCAGCCGGCGGCGGGCGTCGTAACCGTACTGCTCCACCTCGGTGGGCAGCGGTGGCCGAGGACCGACCATCGACATGTGACCGGCCAGCACGTTGATCAGCTGGGGCAGCTCGTCGAGCGAGTAACGCCGCAGCATGCCCCCGACCCGTGTCACCCTGGGATCGGCGCGGACCTTGAACAACAGACCGGCACCCTCGTTCACGTGCTCCAGCTCGCGGCGGCGCCATTCCGCGTCCACCACCATCGTGCGGAACTTCAGCATCGGGAACTTCTGTCCGGCCTTGCCGACCCGGTGCTGGCGGAACAGGACCGGGCCGCCGTCATTGAGCTTGATCGCGAGAACGACGGCGAGCAGCACCGGGGTGACCACGACCAGGACGAGCAGTGCGGCGAACCGGTCGACCACGGACTTGAGCACCCAGCGGATGCCGGTGAAGGAAGGCTGGCTGACCCGCAGCAGGGTCAGCCCGTACACCGGGTCGACGTGCAGCCGTGGACCGGTCACCTCCATGAGCGCGGGCGCCACGACGAGTTCGGCCGGCGAGCCCTCGAGAGCCCATGCGAGCTCACGCAGTTGCTGGCGGTTCCAGTGTGCTGCCGGCGCCACCGCGACGATTCGGTAGTCCCCACCACCCACGAGTGCAGGCACGTCGGGCAACCCGCCGACCACCGGCACGTCGCGAACCGCCATCGGGCGACCTTCGCTGGTCCCGCCGGGAATGCACACCCCGGTCACCGACCATCCGTTGTGTCGCTCCCTGTGGGTGCGGTCGACGAGGTCGGCGACCTCGTCCAGGCTGCCGGCAACGAGCACGGGGTGCATGTAGCGGCCCTGCCGGCGCTGTGCGTGTAGCACGCGCCGCATCGCGTATCGGGTGGTCGCCAGGCACAGTCCGGTCGCCGGGAGCACACCGAACACCCACGGCCGGAAGTATCCGACGTCCATCGCCAGCGCGGTGAGGCCGAGCACGAACGCGGCCGCCAGCAGCGCATTACCCAGCCGGCGGAACTCCTCCGCACCCTGACCCAGAACCCGCTGCTCCCAGACGCGACTGACCGCCATGCAGGCGAGCAGGACCAGGGCCGTGATGCCCGCGATGGCGCCCGGAACATGGCCGGCGAGGCTGCCGTCGGTGAGCACGAGCCCGATGCGGAGCGCGACCACGATGATGGCGAGGTCGGCGAGCAGGACCGCTCGACGGTAGCCGGACTCCCACCGAGAAGCGATCGTGCTCGCCCGCGCTCGGCTACCGACCGCAACGACCGCAGTCTGATCCTGCAGGGCCACGGGTCCTCCCACGCGCGAGCTTGCTCCTGTGACGGCAGCGGAGCACCAGCGACGACCGGGCCCGTCCGAGTGAGAATGAGCCGACACCGCAGGATGATCGCCGGTGGTGTGCCGTGTCACCCTCTCCTGGCACCTCTATCGCGACGGAGCGTCACCCGTTACAGCGAACGCACCGCCAAGCGGGCGGCACAGTTCCGCTCGAACGTGTGGCATATGCCAACAGTTGCCACTGCGTGACAAGAAGTCACAAATCCCTGGCCACTCCGCCGCCATCGCCGATCAGCCAGCCGGCATCGCGCCGACCAGTGTCCCGGCGCCCGCGACGTGAACGGCGCGCGCGCCGGCCCCGACGAACCCGGCTTCGCCCTGCGCCAGCGCGACCGTCACGCCGTCAACGGTCAGCGAGAAGGCCCCGCTGACGCACAGCACGGTCCGCGGCCGCCGGTCGTCCCAGCTGCACTCCGTCCTCGACTCGCAGCGGATCACCGACAGCCGGAACTCGTCGACCTGCGGCGCGAATACCTGTTCGTGACGGCCCGCCGCACGGGGCGCGACGAGCCGGGGTGGCGCCGGGGAGTAGTCGGTGGTGTCGAGCAGCTCGGCGACGTCGATCCGCTTGCCGGTCAGGCCCGCGCGCAGCACGTTGTCCGACGTGGCCATGACCTCGATTCCGACCCCCCGGATGTAGGTGTGGACGGTGTTCGGCGGCACGAACATCGCCTCGCCGGGGGCCAGCGTCACCCGGTTGAGCAGCATCGACACGATGACCCCGGGGTCCGTCGGGTGGAAGCCCGCGAGGTGGACCGCCGTGGCGTAGGCGGGTTCCGGTCTCGACCGGGCGGCGCGGACCACGGCCGCCACCAGGTCGCCTGCCTGCTGCGAATCCATGGACAGCAGCCGGTGTGTCGCCTGCCTGATGCCGTCGCGACCGGTCAGCCGGTCGATGATCCCCGCCAGGGCCGGGACGCCCAGACAGTCCAGCAGGTCGGCGGCGCGGTCGGCGCGGGTGAACCCGCACAGCGCCTCGAACGGCTCCAGCGCGTAGATCATCTCGGGCTTGTGCCACGGGTCCTGGTAACCGGGTCGCTGCTCGGCGAACCGCGCTGCGGCACGGGCGGAGTCCGGATGCACCTGCAGCGACAGCGGGCGCTCCGGGGCCAGCACCTTGAGCAGGAACGGCAGCCGCGACCACGCCCACGGGTGGCCGTCGTGCAGCAACACCGGATCCGACTCCAGCAGCCGGTCCAGCGGCACCGCCCGGCCGCGCTGATCGGTGGCGATCGACGGTGCCGACGGGTGCGCGCCGACCCACATCTCGGCCTGCGGCCTGCCGTCCGCCGGTCGCCCGAGAAGCCGGGGCAGCGCGTCGACCGACCCCCAGTCGTAGTTCTTGATCGGGCAGCTCAACCGGTACAGACCCCGTGGGTCCGCCGTGGCTCCCGGGGACTCGGCGACGGCAGGTGTGGTGGTCATCGACGCTTCACCTCGCCGTCATCTATCCCGCTCGCCGGGCCCGGTGGTGCCGGTGTACCCGGGAGATCGGCCGTCAGGGCGCAGCCGTTAGCCCGTACGACTGCGACCGGTCACCCGACGGAACGAGCCCCGCTTCCGCGGGTCTGCACGTAACCGTGGACCCAGCTATCGTCGACGGATCCGAATTTCAGGAGTCCGATGAGCACGGCCATGATGATCATCCTCGGGGTCCTCGTCTGGATCCTGCTGGCGATCCTGCTGGCCCTCTTCCTCGGCCGGATGATCCGGCTCCGCGACCGGCAAGGCCGCTCCTCCGTCGACCAGCGACTCCACGACCCCACCGAGGACGCCACCTCGACGTCATCAGGGACGCAACCCGACCCGCGCCGCAACGAGGGCGATTGACTCCCGACCGCCGGGGGTCGCCCTCACGTCGCTTCCCCCTCGAGTTCGGCGAGGCGGTTCGGGTCCAGTCGATTCGCGGCGGCGGCCACCATCACGGCCTCGCGGTCGGGCGACACATGCGCGTACGACTCACCCAGGAAGTGCGCGGCGACGCGGCGGTCGGTGATGCCACGCCACCACCCGTCGGTCGTCCGCAGCGCGACCCCCAGCACCCGCCGATCCGGCCACGCGCGCAGCAGCACGGTGCCGGGGCCGCGGTGACGTCCGGCGAGCGCGTCGCGAAGCCTGTCGCGGGCCACGCACCACACCGCAACCCCCACGGGGCGCTCCGGCCCGTTCTCCCTGGAAGGCACCGGGCAAGGCGGTGACGACCACCGCGAGCCGGACACGCACAACCGGACGGCGGCCGGGTCACGGGCCGACCACACCCATTCGGCGGGCAGTACCTCCCTGCCCCGCGTCAGCACGGCCGCCACCCGCAACGGCTGGTCCATGGTGGACTCCCCTCCACGCCCGCGGCCGGCCCTGGGGTGCCCCGGAGAACTCGTCGCCATCCGTACTCCGAGGAGACGCCTTGCTCGCCGGCCGCGCGGAAACCCTGCGCAACGGGTTATCGGGTGCGGCTGCAAGGTGTTACGGGGGCTCACGTCAGGGTCGGCCTCACGGCGGCCCGTCCGTGAACTCGACGTCGTGGGGGCTCACCGGCCCGCGAGCCCCCGCCACGTCGAGTTCACGGACGAGGCGTGCCCACGCGGTCAGTGCGCGGTGCGCAGCCGGGGCTCGTGCTCGAGGTGCGACAGCCCGTTCCAGGCGAGGTTGACCAGGTGCGCGGCGACCTCCTCCTTGGCAGGCTTGCGCTCCTCGAGCCACCATTGCCCGGTGAGCGCGACCATCCCCACCAGCGACTGGCTGAACAATGCGGCGAGCCCGGTGTCGTAACCGCGAGTGGCGAACTCCCGGCCGAGGATGTGCTCGACCTGGCTGGCGATGTCGTTGAGCAGGCTGGAGAACGTCCCGCCGGCGCTGGCCACCGGTGAGTCCCGCACCAGGATGCGGAACCCGTCCGAGGAGTCCTGGATGTAGTCCAGCAACGCGAGCGCGGCCTGCTCGAGCAGGTCACGGGGATGGCCGGCGACGGACAGCGCCGAGGTGATGTTGTCGAGCAGCCTGCCCATCTCGCGGTCCACCACGACCGCGTAGAGCCCTTCCTTGCCGCCGAAGTGCTCGTAGACCACCGGCTTGCTCACCCCGGCGCGGTGCGCGACCTCCTCGACGGAGGCGCCGTCGAAGCCCTTCTCGGCGAAGACCTCGCGGCCGACGTCGAGCAGCTGCTCCCGGCGCTCCTTGCCGGTCATCCGGATCCGGGTCAGCGGTAGGTCGGCCGGGTCGGCTACCGGGCCCGCGGTGTCCTGCCCGGTCCTGCGCCGTCCCGCCATCTACCGGTACCCTCCGGCCGCCCGGGGCGGCCCGTCGGATCAGCGAGAGCTGATCTTGGCGAGACGCTGCGGTGTGGGCCACCGCACGTTGTAGGCCCAGCCGAGCTTCTCGAACAACCAGATCACCCGGGCCGACATGTCGATCTGCCCGCGCAGCACGCCGTGCCGTGCGCAGGTCGGATCGGCGTGGTGCAGGTTGTGCCAGGACTCGCCTGCCGACAGGATCGCCATCGGCCAGAAGTTCGCGGCCTTGTCCCGGGTCGAGAACGGCCGCCGTCCGATCATGTGGCACACCGAGTTCACCGCCCACGTGATGTGGTGCAGGAACGACACCCGGACCAGGCCCGCCCAGAAGAACGCCGTGAGCGCGCCCCACCACGACCAGGTCACCAGCCCCCCGACCACGGCAGGCACCACCAGCCAGAGTGCGGTCCACAACCAGAACAGGTTGCTCACCCGGACCAGGACGCGGTCGCGCATCAGATCGGGCACGAAGCGGCGCGGGTTGGTGAGGTCCCGGCTGAACAACCAGCCCATGTGGGCGTGCCAGAAGCCCTTGGCCAGCGCCACCGGGGAGGTGCCGAACAGCCAGGGCGAGTGCGGGTCGCCCTCCTTGTCGGAGAACGCGTGATGCCGGCGATGGTCGGCCACCCAGTGCAGCAGCGGCCCCTGCATGGCGGTACTGCCGACGATCGCCAGGGTGACCCGCAGCCAGCGCTTGGCCTTGAACGCGCTGTGGGTGAAGTGCCGGTGATAGCCCACCGTCACACCGAGGCAGCTGATGAGGTAGGTGCCGACGAACAGCGCCACATCGACCCAGCCCAGGCCCCAGCCCCAGGCGAAGGGCACCGCGAGCAGCAGCGCCAGGAACGGCACGAGGATGAAGAGGTAGACGACGACCTGGTGGACCGTCGGTCGCCGGCCTTGCAGGACCGGCTCGGGCTCCGGGTGCTGTGTGGGGGTGTCGGCGGTCAGCGTCATCGGCGGATGCTCCTCGGTCGTGGTCGGGGGGCCTCGTGCCGGGGGCGGCTGGTGCCCACGTGCATTGTCGAGTCCGGGACGGAACGGCGCATGACTGTCGGTGGTCAAGCTACGGAACCGTAGGTTACGCCACCGTAGGTTCTGTGTCTCGGTGCCGTCACGACACGCCCGGAAGGTGGTTCGCCTTCCCGGCGCGTCGTCGCGCGCCGTGACCGGTGTCACCTGGGTCGGCGGCCGCGTGCGGGCGTGGCAGCATGGTCGCGATAGCCGGCCGGGATAGGGGTGCGTGCAGGCGATGACTTCAGCCGCCGCCGACCAGGACCCCGTGCAGCAGCGCGCCTGGGATCTGCTCCACCGCGCCCAGGACGGTGACCCCGAGCTGCGGCGTGCCGCACTGGCGGGTGTGGATCCGCTGCTGGCCGAGGCCAGGCACAACGGGGTGACGCCCCCGACGCTGGCCCGGCTGCTGCGCGTCGGCGTGCTGGTGCGCGACATGGCCGGGGACCCGACCTGCCCCGCCGAACCGATGCTCGACGAGCTCGTCTCGCACGCCGTCGAGCACGGCCTGGTGGAGTACGAGGCGGGGGCCCACGCGCTGCGCGGGCAGATCACGCTGGCCCGCGGCCGCCCGGACACGGCGGTGGAGTCGGCCGCGGCGGCGCTGGTCGCGCTCGATGGCGCCCTACCCTCCTATCAGCGCGGTCTGGCGCTGACCGACGTCGGCATCCTGCTCGTGCACCTGGGCCTGGAGGACAACGCCGAGCCGCTGCTCGACCGGGCGCACGACGACATCGCCGTGCACGGCGCCGACCGGCATCGTGTCATCAGCACCACCAACCGGGTACACACGGCGGTGGTACACGGGCTGGGTCTCGAGCGCGCCGCGAGGCCGGACGAGGCCGCCGAGCGCTACCGGGCCGCGGCGGGCTGGGCGGTGCAGGGGCTGCACGACTGGCAGCAGCTGGCCGGCTCGGACGAGGTGGAGGCCCTCGGGGAGGAGTACACCGCCGAGCTGCGCGCGGCGCTCGCGCTGGCCGACGTCGCCGGGGTCGCTCCGGACACCGCCGATCTCGCCGAGCTGTCCCCCGCGCTGCGCGCTCTGCTGCCCACGCTGCGGCGCACCGACCGCAAGCTGATGACCGGGATCGCGCTGTCGCGGCTGCTGGACCGCGCAGCCGACCGCGAGGGCGCGCTGGACGTGTTGGGCAGGGTGGCGGGCGCGGCGCCCGACCGCGACGTCGAGCGGCAACTGCAGCTCGCCGCCGTCCGCGAGATCGCCGAGCTGCGGGTGGGCCTGGCGACCGACGGCGGGCCGGTGGACCCGCTGCGCCGATACCTCTCGCAGGTCGAGGCCGAGCTGTGGGCGCTGCGCCGCTCCCGCGCCGAGGCGCTGGGCTCGCGGCTGGCCAACGAGCGGCTGCGGCGCGAGCACGGCCGGTTGACCGTGGCGGCTGCGCAGGACCCGCTGACCGGGCTGGCCAACCGGCGCGCGATGCACGAGGTGCTGTCCCGGCTGCTCGACGCGGGCACCGCGTTCTGGGTGGGGGTGGCACTGCTCGACCTCGACGGGCTCAAGCGGGTCAACGACGCGGGGTCGCACGCCGACGGGGACGCGGTGCTGCGCTCCGTGGCCGCGGCGATGGCCGGTGCGGTGCGGGGCGACGACCTGGTGACCCGCTACGGCGGCGACGAGTTCGTTCTCGTCATGCCGGGAACGACGCCCGCGGAGGGCCTCAGCGCGGTGCAGCGGGTAGTCGACGCGGTCGCCGCCCTGCCGCCGGACGTCGGGTTCGGCGTCACGGTCTCCGCGGGCCTGGTCAGCATCTCCCCCGGCGCGGTCGACGAGGTGGACGGTGTACTCGACCGGGCGGACACCGCGATGTACCGGGCCAAGCAGGCGGGCGGCAACCGGGTGATGGCGGCTGCGCCGCCCGTGAGCGCGTAACGGTGTTCCCGCACCGATACCGCTCACGAGGGTTGCGCTGACCGGTGTCACAGCGTCGTGCCACCATGACCCCGCGGGGCCGCGACCCCACCCTTCCGCCGTGGTGTAATGGCAGCACATCGGATTTTGGTTCCGATGGTCCAGGTTCGAATCCTGGCGGCGGAGCACCAGGTCAGCGCAGGTGTCGAGATCATCGGCCCCCCGCTGACATCAGCGTTTGACATCAGTCTTGCTGAGTAGGCCGTCCATGCGGACGGCGAGCGCGTCCTTCGCCTCGTCGAGCACGTGCGCGTAGATGTTCATCGTGACGACGATCGAGCTGTGCCCGAGCAGTTCCATGACCTCACGCTCGTCGACCCCGTCCATGAGCAGCAAGGTGGCGCAGGTGTGCCGCAGGTCGTGTCGGGTCGATGCCCGCTCGTCGGCACAGTCGCTCAAACGCCCGGTTGAACGTTCGAGGGTCGACCGGGCGGCCGGTCCGGGTGACGAAGATCAGGTCAGCGGGCTGACGCGGCAGCGGCCTCCACTGTGCGGGTAACGCCCGCTCAGCGGCGATATCGGGATGGCGGCGGAGAGCCTCGACACACAGCAGGGGCAGTCGCATAACCCGGCGGGATCGCTTGCTCTTCGGTTCCCCGAACACGTACTCGCCGTCGATCTTCTGCAGCGTTCGTCGCACGCGAAGCGACCGTGCCGTCAGATCAACGTCCGACCAGGCCAGTCCGAGCACTTCACCTCGTCTGAGGCCGGTTGCGAGCAAGATCAGCCATGCCGCCCGCAGCCAGTGCTTGTCGGCATGCTCAATGAGCATTTCAGCCTTCGGCTTATCCAACGGCTTGATCTCGGCCGTCTCAGCCTTCGGCGGAGCGACCAGCCGTGCGACATTGCGCCCGATCATCTCTTCTCTCACAGCATGCTGTAGCGCGCTCCGCAACACGGCGTGGACAAACTGTCGCGTCCTACCTGACAACATCTTGCCACCCTTGCCCTTGCCTTTGGCGAGGTCGGCAAGGAATCGACGCACATCACCAACACTGAGCCGATTCAAACGACGGTGGCCCAAGTGCGGCACAATATAATCGTTGATGAGTGCCGAGTACCGCGAGAAGGTAGAAACTCTTAACTCATGGCTCGCTACGACATCCAGCCAGTACAACAAGTAGTCTTTCAATAGCATGGACGACTCGACCGAGGGAACGCCCTTCCGGTTGTTTCCCAAGAGCTTTAGCCGCTTGTCATTCACCTCCTCCCATGTGTGACCGTAGACGTATTTTCGCTGCCGATGTCCTGTAGCGGTGTAAACATACACAGCCGCTTGGTATCGACCGTCCGACCGCTTGACAACGGTTCCCATGCCATTCGGGTTTCGCTTACCCACGCCAGCACACCTCATCTCGCCCAAGACTCGCGACGTATTCTTGGATCGCCTGTTCTGTCACCCGGCGCATGGTCCCTTCCTTGACAGACGCCAGGCGCCCACTTCGGATCAGGTCATAGACCTTGCTACGGCCCATACTCAGAATCTCTGCAACTTCCTCCACTCGGTAGAGCTGCTTGACCACAACTTTCCTCCTTTCACCTTGCCAGTCGGGTTATGCGTTCCTCCTTCGCGGTTTGACGGCGCTCGCGGGCTTGCATGGCGACAGTGAGGGCCAACCAGTGGTCACCGATGGTGCGGTAGCCGACTCCGGCGAAGGTCAGGGAGCCGACAACGAGGGTGGTTTCCTCGTCGGTGTGCTCGGCGGTATCAAAACCAGCGCGGCGGACGTGGGCCCGGGCGCGACGCCATTCGCGGCGGGTCGCCTTGAGGGCTTTGCGGGTGGTGGAGTAGCGGCGACTTTTGGTGGCGAAGTGGCCGCCGAAGCCGAGCATGTGTGCCCAGCGGCGCAGCCGCCCGTAGCTGTGCTTCCAGTCAGCAGGGTGTTCCTCATCGGGGCGTCGGCCGAGTACCCAGCAGGTGCGAACGAGGCGCCCGGCGTGGGTGGCGGTTCCGGCGTAGACGCCGATGGTCTCGGGGGTGATGCGTCGGGAGACATGCCCGGTGGCCTCGGTGGCCTTGGTGGCGTATTTGGCGAGGTATCCAGCCACAGCGGTGTCCGTGAGTTCGCCCGAGAATGAGACGGGGCGGAAGTCGAGCTGCGGGCCCCAGGTGAGGGTCCAGCCACCAGGGCGTCTCGGATGGTCGGGCGTGGCGACGGCGGTGGACGCAGCGGCCCGGCTGATGACCTGGTCCAACTCTACGGCGGTGATGCCGGGTGGCGGCGCAAGGACGACATCGGGGTCGGCGGGGCCGACCTGGTCAAGGCGGATGAGGGCGTGGAAGTGGATCAAGCCGCGGGCCTGGTATTCGGCGACCTTGGCGAACGACAGCCGCAGCTTCACACCGTGCGCCTTCTCCAGCGGACGAAGCTGGCGGTGGGCGGTGATGGTGGTGCGGCGCCACAGTTCGGCAGCCCAGGCGTTCCAGACGACGTGGTGGTCGTAGTCGTAACACTGTGGACATAGCGGTTGCCCGATGCATTTGGCGTCTTCTGCGTGGCGTTGGGGGCAGGCGAGCACGCGGCCGTGGTGGCAGCGTTGGATGGTGCGGCGCATGCGGCAGGGTTTGACCCGTCCGGTGCGGCGGTCGACAACGCGGGAGTGGACGGGACCGAAGGCGGGGGCGGTGAAGGTGGCGAAGACGACGGGGTGGGTGGCGACAGTGTCAGGAACGCCTTTGCCGCCAACGAGTCCGGCGCGGACGAGGTGGTAGGTGTCAGCGCGATAGGTCTCGGCGCAGGCGGGGCACACCGAGGCGCGGCGGTCGCCGCAGGAGGTGTAGATGACCCCGTCGGGCAAGGTTTCGGTGGACCGGGATGAGGTGGTCTCCCCGGTGGTGGTGTCGACTGTGTGTAGGTGTCCGGCCAGTCGGATGGGTCGCTGGCAGCCACCGGTGGTGGCGATGTGGTCGGCCCAGCGGGGGTAGTCGGGTGAGGCGGCGCGGCGGGCGGCGGTAGCATGGGCGCCGTTGGGATCCTCGGGGGTGGGTCGCTCGGTGGTGTGCAGCAGTTTGGCGCCGAGCTGATCGGTGAGCAGCCCGAGCGCAGTGTCCTCGAGCTGGCTGCTGGGCGCTGCTGCGGGCATAGCGGATGATCCGTGACGTGAGGGTGATCAGTCGTCGAGGTCGGGGAAGGCGGCGCCGAAGAAGCCGTTGATCCAGGTCAGGGCCTCATGCCGGTAGGTGGCAAGTTGGACGCGGTCGGCGCCGTGGACCCAACCGATGGGATTACTCCAGAGCCACTGTTCGGTGATGATGTGCAGCGGCTCGTGGGGGTCGGTGCCGTCGCCGTGGCGTGGGGTGGGCATGTGGCCACCGGTGGCGAGGTAGGAGGCGACGGTGTCGCGGACCTGGGCGGCGGTCAGGGCGTGCTGTTCGCCTCCAACGCGAGCCAGTAGGACGATCTCGTCTGCGATCTCAGAAGTATCGGTTGCTGGCGGAGTGCCGATGGCGGGTTCGGTGGTGGTGGTCATGGCGGTGTTCCTTTCGTTGATTGGGTTGGCGGTCAGGGTTTCGGCCGTCACCCCCGCCACCAGGCACAGCGGTATCCGTGCCGTGACTGGTGGTGGGAGTCGCGGTCGAAAAGAAGGAGAGGTTCGGCTCAAGTGTCGGTGGCCCAGCGTTGATGGGCAGCTTGTCGGGTGATACCGAGCCGGTCGGCGATCTCGGTCCAGGAGTAGCCGCAGGCACGCAGCCCGGTGACGGCGCTGGCAATAGCGGCGTCGAGATCGTCATAGAGTGCGATCAGATCGCCGAGTCGTTCGATGTCGCCGGTAGCGATGCGGCGGGCGTGAGCGGCGATGACACGGCAGGTGAAGGCGGCGTAGGTGTCGTTCTCCACGACGGGCCGATTCCGCGATTTTGGTGTCAGGGCGGCCTTGACAGGCCGCGAGTCGCGGGATGGTGGGTGTAGGTCTCGGACGATGGCGGTCACCGCAGCCGCCTCACACGGTGAGTAGTTCATAGGCGCGCTGCTTTTTGGCGCCGTGGTCTGCGCTGGTCAGCACGCGGGTGGCGCGCACATCAGCGTCACGAGCGGGCACATAGTGGTCGAGATACTCGGTGATGGCCTGCAGTCCGGCCCAACGGGTGCCGCCGATGGCGGCAGTGGTGTCCGCGTCACGGAACAGGTGCCGCAGGGCGGTGTTGCGGCGAGTACGGTTGGTCTCGGCGCGCTTGCCGGCGGTGGGGTCGGCGGGCCAGATCTTCTCGACGATCTGGTCGAACTCGTCCAGGTCGAGGGGCTGGGCGATCAGTGCCTGGGCGGCGGCTTCGAAAGAGTCGCAGTAGTTCCACACGATCCCGAGTGCCTGGCGGGCTTCGGCGATCTTGCCTTTCGCGGAGGCGGTGTGCTTGATGGCGTAGCTGGCCTTCGCGCGGGCCAGGGCGACGCGTTGGGTGTTGGCGCAGACGATGCGCACCGGGGTGACGATGACGCGCCACGCAGCCGACCCGTCGTGGGAGGACATGGCGGCGAGGTAGAGCTCGACGTCATCGTGGGCGTCGGCGTTGGCCAGCTGCACGGTGCGGGGCAGCTTCATGGTGACGAAGGTTTCGCGGCCCCCGCGCAGGCTTCCGGCGGTTTCGAAGCAGGCGCCGCCCTCGTCGACGAGCAGGTTGAGCAGTTCGCAGTGCTCCTCGTTCTGCACGACGGTGTAATCGCGGCCGACGACCCCGAGGACCTCGGTGGTCTGCGTTTTGGGGTGGGTGCGCGCGGTGGCGTAGTGGTCGGCCACATCCAGGGTGGTGACCCCGTCCTCGGCCAGTTCCGAGGCGGTCAGGGCCAGGGTGCGGACGTTCCAGTTGCCCAGGTAGGCGATGCGCATGACCTCCTCAGCCGTGAGGCAGTCGCGCGTCACGGTGCCGAGCCGATGCCAGGCGTCGGTGCGGGCCGTGACGAACGCTGCGGTGCCGTCTTCGAAGGTCTCGATCTCGTGTGCCATGGCGATGGTGTCCTTTCCGTTTCCTTGAGTGAGCCGAACGAATCGTTTGGCTCGGTGCGGCGGTCGGGGATTCGACCGTCACCCCCGCCACCAGGCACACCGGTATTCGCTGGAGTGGCTGGTGATGGGAGTCACGACGGAATCCGTGGATGGGTTCACTCCGAATCGCTGTCGATGTCACGGGGTCGGAGGTGTCCGATTTCGGTCCATGCCTGTGACAGGGCGCCGTGGGCCAGCGCCAGGCTGCTGAGTGCGTCGATCAGGCAGAAGTCGGCGAGGTTGAGGGTGTCATCGCTGCTGTCGCCGCGGTCATGTTCGTAGAACTGCGAGTCGGCGTCGTCGAGGACATCTCGCAGGTAGGCGATCAGTTGCGGTAGTCGTTGCAGCAGTTCGGTCAGCGATCCCAGCAGCTCATAGAGGTCGATGACCTCGCAGCGATTGCCATAGGTGGCGTGGTTGGCCAGCCGGATGTCGTCGGCGGCCTGCCGAACACGAATGATGATGGGGTGGGTTCCGTTCTCGGTGGTGGTCATGACGGTTCCTTTCAGTCGGTGATGGTCATGAAGCGCAGTGCTCTGCCGCAAGTGATGCAGGCGATGTAGGCGCGGCGGGAATCGCCGAAAGGCACGCGGACGCGGTCTGCGACGCGGTAGGCACCGCTACTGCCGGTGTCAGCGATGAGGTAGGCGCCGGATTCGATCTCGCAGTGGTGGTCGGCGTCGCAGGCGCCGAGTGCGGTGCCGGTGTCGAGGGCGTAAGCGTCGTCGCTGGCGGTGTAGTCGTAGACGCGCGGGCTGCAGAACCAGAATTCGTTGGCGGTGACGATCAGGAGTTTTTCGGGTCCGCAGCGGGCGAAGACGTACCCAATGTCGTCGGACAGCAGGCTGTCGTAGTTGGTGGTCAGGGTGGAGTAGATGCCGTCTTCGCCGTAGATGCCGACGGGTTCATAACCGAAGCGCTCGCGCATCCAAGCGTGCAGGGCGAGGGTGGTGGGGTAGAGCACCCCGTAGCCGTTGCGGATCCAGCTCAGGGAGTGGTCATCGTGGTCGGTTTCGAGCCAGGCGATGAGGTCGTCGTTGGGTTGGGCACGGTCGGCGAGCCAGTCGGTGGTGTCGACTTGCAGCCAGCCGTCGCGGTGGCGGACGCCGATGACGGTTACGAGTGCCATGACAGGGTCCTTCCTGTTAGAAGAGGGCGGGGTGAACGGCGCAGACCGGGCAGTGCCGATCGGCGTCGACCTGCGGGCGGAACCGCGTGCTGCAGGTACGGCAAGTGCGGGGGTGTGCCAGAAGGCAGGCCGGGCAGTAGCGCGGGTTGGAGTGGCCAGGGGTGTCGACGTAGCGGTAGGTGATGGCGCAGTCGCGGCAGGTCCGGCTTTGGTGCGCCGCCCGCAGTGAGGCGCTCATGGCCGGTATCCGGCATGTCGACGAGCGCGGTCGAGAGCGACACCGCAGTGAATGTTTCTGGCGGTGTGCCACAGCCAGATCAGTACGGCGGTTGCCGCGATCGAGGCGATGACCAGTCCGGTGATGTTGAGGACGTGCACGACAGCGGGGAATGCGTCGTAGGCGAATGCGACCGCGCACAGCGCAGCGATTGTTGCGGTGGCGGTGCGGCGCTCTCGGTGGGTGCCGTGCACGCGACCGAATTCGGGGATGCGGCCGGTGTGGTCGAGCTGGTTCATGACAGACTCCTCCCAGAGTCGGAATTAACGGATTGCGGGGTTTTCGCGAAGCGATGGGTGCTTTTAAGCTGCCGGTGGGCGGCGTAGGTGCTTCGCGTGGCTGATCAGGGTGCGGATGTGTGCGTCGTTGAGGTAGGCGCAACGCATGCGGCGAGGAAAGCCGCCTTCGGCCAGCAGCCAGGCCTGTCCGATGGCTTCGGGGCGGATGGTTTTCGCCGAGTAGCCCTGTCCGGCCCAGCCTTGCGACAAGATGATGTCGCTGGATGAGTCGGTGGTGCAGCGGAATGCCATCCGGTAGCCGAACAGGTCCCGCAAGCTGGTGGGGATGATGTCGGCGCTGGGGCGTTGGGTGGCGGCGATGACGATGACACCGGCGGCGCGGCCTCGGGCAACCAGGTCTCTGATGAGGATGCGGACTTCTTCTTGTTGGTCTTTGGTGCCGGTGGTGACGGTGAAGTAGGCGAGTTCGTCGATGACGCACAGGATGGCGTCGAGCCCGTCGTGGCGGGCGATCTTGCGGCGGTGCGCGGCCTCGATCAGAGCGTAGCGGGTGTCCATCTCGGTTTGCAGCTCGCGCAGTTTCTGGATGGCATGGTCGGGGTTGGAGCCAACGAACACGTCGGCGATGTCGCGCCAGGGGCCGAGTTCAACGCGTTTGCCGTCGAAGAGCCACAGGCGGCAGTCCGGGGACAAGGCGCCGTGACCAACGATGATGTTGAGCACACTGGACTTACCGGAGCCGGGTTCACCCCCGGCGAGCAAGTTGCGATACATCAGAGTGACGGCGACGGGCTGGCCATCTTCGTCGATACCCAGGTGGATGGGCTCGTAAATCGACAGGGCACCCACCGGCACCGAGGCCGTCTCGCCCGTGGTAAGGGTGGGTTTGCGGAACAGGCGGGGGAGGTGGGACCGCCTGCGGCGGACCCGATCCCCTCCTGGTGGGTGATTAGACATAGTCGGATACGTCCTCTCCGGACCGGCCGAGCGCGGCAGGGGGTTCCGAGCGGTCGTCGTCGGTGCTGCCGTTGCTGCGGCTGGTGGTCCGTGTGGTGGCCTTCGCCGTGGTGGCGGGAGCCGAACGGGCAGATACGGTTTGTGCGTCGCCGGTCGCGGCCGACTCCACCCCCTCGCGCGTGGTGGCGGGTTTGGTGGGGCGCACGGTGGCGCGGTCGGGCAGCGGGATGACGTCTGCCCCGGAATTGGTGGCCGGGTCGTGGCCGGACAGCAGGTCCGAGGCGATCTCGCCCCGTGCCGATAGCGGGTCGCGGTAGACCACGTCGACCCGCACCAGGGCGGTCCACTTGCCGTGGACGGTGACCCGCGCGTCGCGGGCCCAGCAGGTCGAGGCGATCTCCTCGGTGACCCGCTCGAGATGGCTGGCCGCCAGGCCAGCGCGGAGGAAGACCCAGATGCGGACGCCGACGGGGATGGGTCGTGACCACAGCATCCGGGGAACCAGTCCCTCGTAGGTCATCACCCGCCGGTTGACCAGGCAGGTCCGCAGCCGGTGGCGAGCAAACACGCTCCATGCGCGCCGGTAGACGAACCTCCGGCTATGCGGGATCGCGGCCACAGCGAGTGCAAGCACGCCAAGGACGGCCCAGGCGCCCAAGCCGGGCGCCACACGGGCATCGAGCAATGCCCAGGCGGTAATGATGACCGCGACAGTGGTGAGCTCAACGCGCAGCCGCACGGCCCCGGACAGGATGCGCAGCGGCCAGGACTTCTCGGCGCGTTGGATGATTTCAAAGGTGCCGGTCTGCGATGACCGGCGTGCGGTGGTCTTGGTAGACTTCGACATGACGAACCCCGGTTCCTTCCAATGGGCGTTGTGGGGTTGATTGATGCCGAGAGGGTCACGGACCGGACTTCCGAAGATCGTAGGCAGATTCGGGCTTGATCGTTAGTGTTGCTGCTG
>WHSY01000209.1 GCA_009379815.1 Pseudonocardiaceae bacterium | reverse complement strand
CGGTTGTTAGGTCAATTTTACATCCGTGCCGATATCCGCGCTGCGCTCGCGGAGCAGGTCGGCCGCCGCCGCCAGCACCTGCGCATGGTCGACCGCCGACGCCGCCGCCCGCGACCGGCTCACCCACCGCGCCTACCTCGCCGAGCTGCTGTCCGCCGAGACCGACGC
The DNA here is from genome assembly GCA_009379815.1 of Pseudonocardiaceae bacterium. GTDB lineage: Bacteria > Actinomycetota > Actinomycetes > Mycobacteriales > Pseudonocardiaceae > WHSY01. The sequence goes on along the minus strand of WHSY01000209.1, from coordinate 1,025 downwards.
GCGCGCGATCCGCCGACGGCAACGCCGCGTCCACGAGGCCCGCTTCCCCCGCATCAAGACCCTCGAAGCGTTCGACGCCGCCGCCACCCCCGGCATCCCCGCCAGCCTGCTGACGACCCTGGCGACGGGCGCGTGGATCGACCGTGGCGAACCGCTCGTGCTGCTCGGCGACTCGGGCACCGGCAAGTCGCATCTGCTCATCGCCCTGGGCGTGGCCGCCTGCCACCAAGGCCGCAGCGTGCGCTACACCACCGCCGCGGCCCTCGCCAACGAGCTCGTCGAAGCCGCCGACGAACGCGCGCTGGCCCGCACCATCGCCCGCTACGGACGTCTCGACCTCATCTGCCTCGACGAGCTCGGCTACCTGCACCTGGACCCGCGCGGCGCCGAGCTGCTGTTCCAAGTCCTCACCGAACGCGAGGAACGAGCCAGCATCGCCGTGGCGTCCAACGCGCCGTTCAGCGAGTGGGGATCGACGTTCACCGACCCCCGCCTGGCCGCAGCCGTCGTCGACCGGCTCACCTTCAACGCCCACATCCTCGAGACCGGAACCGACTCCTACCGGCTGCGGTCCACCCGAACGAAGAAAGGCACCGCTACGACCCCATAGCTACGCGGACACCGCAACCCCCGAACCCACCCAGACGCCGGCACCTCCCAGACCCTGACCGTCCACAACCCCGAAAGGCCCCTGCACCCGCAGCACCGGCAGCACCGACCGAACCAAGACCGGCGTCCCGACGAGGAAGGCACCGACACGACACCACCAGCACCACCCGCCGATCACACAACGTGACGGCGGAGCCAGTGACCATGTCCCGGGTGGGGCCAAATCAAGCTGGCACGGTGGGGCCAAATGGAGTTGACATTCTCACTTGTTCACCGACCGGCGACCCACCACCTGCCCGTCGTGATCGCACACCGCGAACACCTGCTTCTCATCGGCCAGGTCGACCCCGACGATGGCGTACTCCCTGGGCAGCAACGAACGCAGTCGCGCCTTGCGAGCGTTGCGCCGTCGATCC
>WHSY01000208.1:601-1194 GCA_009379815.1 Pseudonocardiaceae bacterium | reverse complement strand
GGCGTCGGACACCTCGAGCCGGTGCGTGCGCCCCATCCGATCGGTATCGCTCATGCCCAGTACCCCTTCCCGCCAGTAGCCCGAGCCCAGGACGACCGCCTGCCCGGCCTGCCCGAGGCCGCCGGTGGCGGCGCGGTGGCGGTCAGCGCGCCGCGGCGAACGCGTCGAACGCGGCCTGGTCGAAGAGCACGAACCGCGCCTCGTCGACCCGGCTGTCCGCCTCCTTGACGGTGCTCAGGGCCACTCGGGCCGCCTCATCGAGCGGGTACCTGAACACGCCGGTGGAGATCGCAGGGAAAGCGATCGTGCGAACGCCGAGCTCGTCGGCCACCCGTAGCGACTCGCGGTAGCAGGAGGCCAGGTCGCCGGAGCGGTCCTCCCCGTCGGAGTACACCGGGCCGACGGTGTGGATGATCCAGGCCGCCGGCAGGTCCCCCGCGGTGGTCGCGACGGCCCTCCCGACCGGCAGTCCGTCCGGGTAACTGGTACGCCGGATGTCTTGGCACTCGCGGAGGACGAGCGGTCCACCCTTGCGGTGGATGGCGCCGTCCACACCGCCGCCGCCGAGCAGTGACGGGTTGGCCGCGTTGACG
>WHSY01000208.1:0-591 GCA_009379815.1 Pseudonocardiaceae bacterium | reverse complement strand
ACCTGCTGCTCGGTGATGTCGCCCTGCACACAGGTCAGCTCCATATCTCGACGGTAATCGAGAGGGCGGGCGGCGACCGGATGCGGGCGGGGAGAGAGTCGCCACATTCCACCCCGCCCCATGTGTGATGCTCTGTGCCACTCTGACCGGTCGGGGTGTTGACCAACGTGGGTGATCATCAAGCACACTCGGTCGGTAGTCATCGCGTGACAACGCGCAGTCAAGGTGCCTGGTGCCGTCCCCGCGGCAACCGCTCTACCCCGAAGGAGCACGTCATGCCCCACTCACCAGGAAGGACGCACGACAGGGGGCGGCTACGGTGCGGCCTCCTCGGCGCGGCGGCGGTAGTCCTGGCAGCCGGCAGCCTCGGTGCCGGCACCGCCGACGCCACGGCCGACGACCCGGACAAGCCGGACGTCAATCGGCATGGCGAGGCGTACATGGGCTGGTCCACCACCGACGACCGCGCCGACGGCGACCGCGCGCCGCGCTCCACCAGGCAGGAGAAGGTGCCGGGGCTGGACGTCAGCGGTCACCAGGGCACGGTGGACTGGCAGCATGCCTGGGACGACGGCGCCAGGTTCGCCTACG
>WHSY01000207.1 GCA_009379815.1 Pseudonocardiaceae bacterium | reverse complement strand
ATCGGGCACGCCGCGTCCGCGCCGACCTGGAGAAGGTGGGGCTGGTCTCCTCCGACACCCCGTTCAACCAGGGGCTGCGCGAAGGGCTGCGGGAAGGCTACGAGGACGGCTGGCGCGACGGGTACAACGCAGGCCTCGCCGCCGCCAAGAGATGAATTCTTGGAACACGTGTTCAAATAAATCAGGATGTCGGTGAGGGCCGAGGAACTGCACGGAATTATTTCCGCCACGGCGGAAATTAATCGGAGCGTCGAACGCGACGTCATTCTACACCAGCGTCGGCGGCCCCCCTGCCTGACGTAACACCTCGGCGCGCTGCGCAGCGACAAACGCATCCACGGGCATCCCCGCAGCCCCAGCGACCCCCACAACACAACCCGCCAGGAACAGCGCCGCGCGCAACGCAGGCTCAACCTCCAGATGCTCACCCAACGCCATCAGACGCGACAGGCTCTCCTCCTGGGGCTCGACGCCGAGGTCTGCGACCAGGTCGACCAGCGCGAGAGCGAACAACTCCGCGTCCCGCGCCGGCCCCTCCTGGCCCATCTACGCCGCCGAAGCGATGTCGACCCGCTGCACAGCCGACGCGTCACCGATCAACACAGCCGCGTACACCTCGGCGCGGACCCTGATGGTGTTGTCGGACAGGTTCGGCAGCGACGCCAGCAGAACATCCGTCGCATGCGCACTAAGCCACGCGCCGTTGACGACGATCGCGTGGCCCGAAGCCATCTCAGGGTGCATGAACAGCCGCAGCCCGTTGTAGCCGGCCACCGTGCCAGACTCCACATCACCAGCCGAAGTCGCAGACCGAGCCGCGACCGCAGGGTAATCCGCAGCGTTGATGACAACACCAGTCGCGCCGCCAGTCCTGGACACAACCTCTGCGATGCCCGTGTCCAACGACGTCGGCGCGTCCGACACGAACGCAATCTCGGAGCCATGCAGCTCGAAACGGTTGATGATGCCTCCGTTGGCGGAGAACACCGCCTCCGCAGACAACCGATCGGCCACAGCGGTCTCACCGACACCGAAGCGGGCCACCTGGTCGGAGATGTCATATGTCACCCCGTACGGGGCCAACTCCTGGTCGTCGAGCACACTGTCGACCATCTCAGGCTTGGTTCCACCCTCAGCGGTGGCCGGCTGCGACACCGGGCACTACCCGATGGTCGAGCAGGAGGACGAGTTCGTCTCGGTCGTGGAGAA
>WHSY01000206.1:1007-1219 GCA_009379815.1 Pseudonocardiaceae bacterium | reverse complement strand
GGCGTGCAGGGTGGCGCGTCTCCGGTGCGGCTCGACCTGCCGGCCAGTGCGGTCGCCGTCGATCCATACGGCGTGGAGAGCCCGGAGTTCGTGGTCGGTGACGACTTCGTCACGATGTGGACGTCAGCGCTGGCCCACTGCCACAAGAGATTCCAGGGCAAGCGCCCGTTGTACCGGCGTGAGCCATCGGGCGGGATCGGCGCGTTCACTCC
>WHSY01000206.1:471-997 GCA_009379815.1 Pseudonocardiaceae bacterium | reverse complement strand
GGAGCGTTGGTGGCCGAAGAGCTGCTCGGCCGACCGCAGGCCCTGCTCGAGCCCTTCCGGTTCTCCCGGTACAGCACGGGAGAGCTGCACCCCACGAGCCACTCTCCGTTTCCCTGGAGCTGACCCCATGGCGCCCCACCGCGTCCTCTTCGTGCAGCATCAGGACGACTGCCCGCCCGGGTACGTCGGGGAACGGTTGACGCAACGCGGGGCGATCCTGGAGGTGGCCAAGGCGCAGGCGCCCAGACTGCCCGACCCGCGGGAGTTCGACCTGATCGTGCCGTTGGGTTCCGACGACTCGGCGTACGACGAATCGGTGCCCTATCTGAGCCGGGAGTGGGAGCTGCTCTCGGCCGCCGTGGCCGCGGACGTGCCCGTCTTCGGTATCTGCTTCGGCGCGCAACTGCTGTCCCGAGTTCTCGGTGGTGAGGTCCGCCGCGCGTCCGGCGGGCCCGAGATCGGCTGGATCACCGTCGACACGACAGAGCCAGATCTCGTCGAACCCGGTCCGTGGCTGGTGTGGCAT
>WHSY01000206.1:0-461 GCA_009379815.1 Pseudonocardiaceae bacterium | reverse complement strand
GATGAGCGCACCGCCGGGGGGCACAGAGATCGCCCGCACTGCGGTCGGCACCCAGGCGTTCGTCCACGGTCGACACGTGGGGACGCAATTCCACCCTGAGGCAACACCGGAGAGTGCGCGCATCTGGGCGCGGCACTACGGCGGCTCGCTGCGACAGGTCGCCGTCGACGGTGCGGCTCTGGTCGCGGCGACCGTCAGCGGCCAAGAGGAGGCGGCGAAGCGCGCCCACCTCTTGACCGATCGAGTGGTCGAGCACGCCGTACTGGGCTCACCGGGCTCGGCGTAGCGCGACGGCCGGGGTGACTAGCGCTCGCCGTCCCCGAGGAAGGTCGCCATCGAGTCGTCCATCTCCTGCCACCATGGGGTGTGATGTATCGGCGCCTCGCTGGAGGTGCAGGGTGACGAGAAGCCTCGATCCCGGTACCCGACGATGCTCTCGTCCTTGTGGTGTTCCCACTTCT
>WHSY01000205.1 GCA_009379815.1 Pseudonocardiaceae bacterium | reverse complement strand
AACTCCAGCGGAGTCCCGGCAACGGCGTCGGTCGGCACGATGACCCGGAATCCTTCATTGACCGCGTCGACCACGACGCTCGGGATCGCGATGTTCAGCGATACCCCCGTAGTAACCACCAGCGTTTCGGCGCCGATGGTTCGAAGCAGTGGCAGCAGCTCCGTGCCTTGAGTCGGTGAAACGCCGTGATGGCGCGGCATGACGAGATCGTCCGGACCAATGCCGAGCTCAGACACCACCTGCACAGGTGCACTTCCCGCAACCCATTCGGCGGTGTGTCTCTCCGTCGCCGCGAACAGCGGCACGTTCGATCTCGGCGAGCGTCCGTGCGCTGTCGTCTGAAACGTTGCGTGCACCACCTGGATGCCCATCGACCTGGCCGCTTCCGCGAGCTCGCCGATCCTCCGGACCATCGGACGCGCCGCAGAAGCAAGCGCGGGCAACATCGAGCCGTCCCCTACGACGCCGTTCTGGCATTCCACGATCAGGAGTGCAGAGCAGGGTCGAGCAGCCGGGGGCTGAGATGCCCCCGGCTACTCGACCCTGCCGTGAACCCGGCGTCGACCGGCAAGGCGGCCTCGGTGACAACTTTGCGTCGTCGCTCACCAGCCACGCGACCGCCGCGGCGATGTCCTCCGACTGAAGGATCTGGACGGGCAGTGACCTGCCGCTGATTCAGTGTTGTAGCGACAGCAGGTGCCAGGAAAGCCGAGCAGGTGCCCTTCGCGAAAGTGATCACGACCGTGTCGGTCCCGCGCTGGTGACGGGGTTCCAGGAGCTGCTGGTCTGGCCCTGCAGGCAGGTCCCTTGTCGGGCGTCGAAGTCGATGGTGAAGGCGGTGCGGTCGAACCCGGCGCCCGCCCTGGCCTGCGGTGAGGTGTCGGCCGGGGCGGCGTAGCGCTTGCCCCAGGAATCGTCCAGCAGCTGCGCCACCACCTGCGGCGCGACCACCGCCAGGGCCGCCAGGCAAGCTCGCACCGACTCCCCGGCCAGCTCCAGCCGGTTGAGGTCGCGGACCGCGGAGATCACATGGGTCGAATCGGTGCGCATCTTCTGCCCTGCCGCCACCAGTCCGTCGGCCGCGAGCCGCTGCAGCAACGTCTCCAGCACCACCTGCTCCAGGCCACTAGCGGCGACCCGGCCGCGAAACTCGCTCGAGATCGAAACGTCGAAGCTCGGATCGCCCAGGGCAAGGCCGAGCGCGCACTTCCAGTCGATCCG
>WHSY01000204.1 GCA_009379815.1 Pseudonocardiaceae bacterium | reverse complement strand
GGTCGTCTACGTGGCCCGCGGCCTCGCCAAGGCCGAGGTGATCGGCCCCGCCGAGGCGGTGGGCGCAGCGGCGCAGCAGCGGCCAGCCGAGGGTGAGGTCGCGTGCCTGTTCCTCGCGGATGACCGCATAGCGCTGGGCGACCTCGAGCAACACGTCGAAACGCCGGAGCAGCTTCGGGTTCGCCGCGAGCACGTCACGGCAGGCCGTTTCGGTGGCCCGTCGGTCGTGCCCGAGCTGCTCGTGGCGGTCCGGTGTCTCCAGGCCGGGGCCGGTGCCGCCGTCGCCAGCGAGCTCACCGGCGGTCGGGTGGTACCAGTCGAGACTGTGCACCGCGTGCGGCGGCAGCCCGGGTTCGGTGCCGGGCAGGCCGCGCAGCAGGACCTGGGCGTTGCCGTGGGTGACGGTGTCGAGATGGTCGCGGCAGAACCGGGTCAGGCGGGCCTCGATCTTCCACGCCGACCCGCCGACGATGGACAGGTACCAGAGGTACTCCCCCACGGTGTGGCCGATCCGGTCGACTATGGCGCACAGCCGAGGTGGGTCGGCGTGGTCGAGGGCGGCGTCGGCGTCGATGACCAGCTTCCGGTACCGGGGCAGCAGCTCGTCGCGCCATTGCCGATACATCCCGTCCAGGATCGCGCGGTCGGCGGCGACCGGGTTGCGCGAGACCCGGATCAGCGCGTTGGCCACCACGGGCACCAGCCGGCCGCGGCTTTCCAGAAGCGCTCGGGCGAGCGGCCCCGGGGAAGGCATCGGGAGCGCGTTGTAGTACCAGCCGTTGATGGCAGCGTAGCGGAACGCAACGGTGGTGCCGACGGTGCCGCGCATGCCGGCGAGGTAGCCGTCCTCGATGCGCGGCAGCAGCCAATCCGCGAACAGCGGGGTCATGGCTTCGGGCAGCCATTCGCCGAGCCGGAAGTTTCGCATCCACAGCCCAGGACCTGGCGGCGTCCAGTCCACCGGCGACGGTAGCGCGGTCATCGGCCGCGCCTGCAGCAGCACCAGCCGATCGCCGGCGGTCGCCCACTCGATGTCCTGGGGGCGACCGGCCTGTGCCGCGACGCGGTTGGCCAGCTCGGCGACGGCGCGCACCTGCGCGTCGTCGATCGCGTTCTCTTCGCTGCGGCGCTGCTCGATTCGGTCGGCGTGGACGGTCCACTCGTCACCGACGGCCTCGCCGCTGACGAGCCGCTCGCCGAGGCCACGGACCGCGGTCACGACC
>WHSY01000203.1 GCA_009379815.1 Pseudonocardiaceae bacterium | reverse complement strand
GAACACGCCCGCTGAGCTGCTGACCCGACGGAGCACGTCGACGAGCTGACCGGACCTGCACTACGACGACCACGCCGGAGACCACCCGGAGGATCTCGGCGAGGCTGCTGCCAAGATGACAACCATGGCCGACATGCACCGGCACGATCCGGAACCCCCACCCGGGCCGCCGCGGATCGAGCACCGGTCCGGAATGGCCGACGAGATGCTGCGCGAGATCGCGCCGCTGTTGGCCGAGGAAGGTATCGACCTCGACGACGCCGACGGCGCGCCGGACCTGGAAACCCTGCAGGCGGCAATGACCCGCGCAATCGAGCGGCAGAACATGACCCTGTTCACACCGGTCGGGCACGCCCGAACTCGCCGCCGCCACCCTGCAGGCCGCCATCGCGGCCATCAGCGACGGCGATACGGCACACGCGGCCGCGATCCTGGAGCAGGCCCAGCCCGAATCGCCCGACAACACTGCACCAACGGTCGCCGCCTGCATCGGCCTGGCCCTCGGTCTGCTCGACGACTGGCTCTCCGGGAACGACCCGCACGCTCCCACCGCACTCGCCCAACAGACCCGGCTCCCGGCCGGGCACTGGCTCGGCGAACGCGCCGCCACCGACATCCTCGCCCTGGCCCGCAAACGCCGAGCGTTCCGCTCACTCGACACGCTGATGACCCGCCAAGGCGGCCAGCACATGCTCTACGGCAGCGCCCTCGCCCTCACCGCCACCATCCGGGCCTGGTCCCTCCAGTCCGACACACCCGTCAACGGCCTCACACACCACGTGCACTGACACCGTTACCATCCCGAACCGTCACAGTCGTCCTGTTGCGACGATCACTGGAATCCGCCATGGGTTGGAAGTCGGTGCCGCAGATGCCGCAGGTGATGGGTCCGGCTTCGCGGACGCTGGTGGCGACGCGGATTCGGCGGCCGCACTCGCACACGCAGGGCGGCGGGTTGGTCGTCTTGGTGGTAGCGCTGTCGGTGTGCTCGCGACGGCGGTAGAGCCGCAGTGCCCGGCTGAGCGCGTCGACGGTGTCGGCGTAGTCGGCGCAAGTCGTGTCGGGGAGTTCGGTGGGTGACCAGCCGATCTTGGGGTCTTTGGTGACGGTGGTCCCGACTTCTTCGGCGAGTTCCTTGAAGTTGGTGTTGTGGTAGCGGCCTTGTCTGCTGGTGTCTTTGATGCCGCGCGTGTGGGCGAGGGCGTGCGCTGCTTCGTGCAGCAGGGTGGTGAGGACCTCGGTGGCGGGACGTTGGAGTCCTTCG
>WHSY01000202.1 GCA_009379815.1 Pseudonocardiaceae bacterium | reverse complement strand
CCGGTGTGGTGGAGGTCGAGTTCAGCGAGCCGCTCATCGCCGATCTCTCATCGCTGGTGGTGACCGACCCCGACGGGCGCCGGTGGGAGCGCACTGGCATCGGCCAGCACTCGATGCAAGCGTCGCTGGACACCACGGCCCTCGGTGTGTACGAGGTCGAGTGGAAGACCGTCAGTCCTGTCGACGGCCATACTCTCCGCGGGTCCTACCGATTTGGCGTGGGCGTCACGCCGACCGATGTCGAGGCGGCCACCACGACCGCGGCGCAGACGAGCGGCCTGCTGCTGGCGGTGGCTTGCGCGGTCGAGTACACGGGCCTGCTCGCCACGATGGGAATGCTGCTCGTGGGTCGCCTCGCATCAGCAACCGACACTGGGCTGGGTGCGCGTCCGGCCAGGGTGGGCCCTTGCCCTGGCGCTGACCGCCGGGATCGCGGTGGTGGTCGGTGAAGGGGTGCTCGCTGGCGCGTCGCCGTCCGTGACCGCGGGGTGGCGGGCCCACTCGCCCTGTAGGGCAAGGCGTGGCAGTCACTTGCGCTCGGATGATCGGGTTCGGCCGGTCAAGCTGCGTATCCCAGCCACGACATACTATCCTCGGTAGGACTTCTTTCTTCTCGTGAGGCATCGTGGACAGCAGCGTCTTTCTGGGGGGCTCCGCCATCGCCGCGGTGGTGGCAGGAGCGATCGCCCTGTTCGCGCCGTGCTGCATCTCGGTGATGCTGCCGGCCTACTTCGCCGGTTCGTTCCAGAACCGAGGGATCCTGACCGCGATGACTTTCGTGTTCGCGGCCGGCATCGCCACCGTCATCCTGCCGATCGCCCTCGGCGCGGCGGCGCTGCGCCAGCTGCTTTTGACTGAGCACACCGCCGTCTACCTCGCAGGCGGCACCGGCATGCTCGCGCTCGCCGCCTACACCCTGATGGGAGGACGCATGAGCCTGCCCATGCCGGGTCGAGGGGTGGGCGCCCGGCGGGGCCCAGCTGGCGTCTACACCCTGGGACTGTTCTCCGGCGTCGCCAGCGCCTGCTGCGCGCCGGTGCTGGCGGGCGTGATCGCGCTGTCAGGCTTATCGTCGTCGTTCGCCGTGGCCCTCGGGCTTGGCGGCTCCTACGTGTTCGGCATGGTCGCCCCGCTGTTCACGATCGCGTTGCTGTGGGAGCGTCGGGACTGGACGTCGAGCCGTCTGTTCCGCCCGCGCAGCTATACGTGGCGGATCGGGCCGCTGCACCGGACGGTCTCGGGAACGAGCCTGGCCAGCGGCCTGCT
>WHSY01000201.1:995-1272 GCA_009379815.1 Pseudonocardiaceae bacterium | reverse complement strand
CAGCGTGCCGGCGGATCGGCGCCCGGCCGGCGGGCTGCCCCGGGCGGGGCTGCGATGGCGGCGGTGGGATGGGAACGGTCGTTCCCTCCGCGACGGCCGTGATGACGTCGTCGAAGTGATGGACCGACAGTGGCTCACCGTCGAGTAGCCGGTAGGTGGCCTCGGTTTGGTTCACCTCGACGAGGAGCTGCGAGTGCCGGAAGCACAGGCGAAATGCGAGGCGGTCCACCTCGGGTGGTAGCCGAGGCGTGAACCTGAGCTCCCCGCCGCGGTTCCG
>WHSY01000201.1:0-985 GCA_009379815.1 Pseudonocardiaceae bacterium | reverse complement strand
CCTGGGGATGCACCCCGAGCCGGCCGTCGTACGGGATCGCCATCGTATCCGCCGCGGTGCGCCATGTCGCCGTCTCGGAGGTGTCCACCCCGAACAGGGCCGCCACTCCGGGGTGCCGGTCGCAGGCATCGGCTGCCGCCCGTAGGTTCCGCTGCGCCATCAGGTTGGTGTAGACGTTGTTGTCGCTGATCGCCGAGTACACTCGAAGAGGAAGGCGTCGAAGGTGCGCTTCCATGCCGCACGGTGCAGACCCGCGGTCGAGGTCAGCACACCATCCAAATCGAAAAGGCAGGCACGAATGGTGCAAGGCAAGCCGATCACGCCTCCTCACGGTAGCGCGACCAGCCCCCTACCGCAGATCGCGCCGGAACACAGATGCGAGGGCCGATGAGGTTTTGGGGCCCGCTATGGCGGGCCATTCGGACGATGACGACAGTGTGAGACGACAGGAGACTCATTTGATTGCCGGGATACCCGTCGTACTCGCACGCCTAACCGAGTGACGCTGGCCTGGACGCCCGGTTTCGACGCAGCGGCGGCGGGTAAGCCAATCGCCGACCGCCGCTAGCGCGAGTACCCCGCCCGGCCAGCACGGCAACGCTGGAATGACGGGTTTGCGGCCGCCGGGCGGTGACCGCACGGCAGACGGTAGACATCGAGGCCGTCGACCCGGTTGCCACTGATCGGCAGGCCCTGCTGCGGACGGCGACGGCAGAACCGTGGAACTGCCAGGCAGGCCGAAGCTGACCCTGCGGACGGCAGGCGACGTGCCGACGGTCGACCACAACATGGGGCTGTTCACGAAGCTGCGGCACTGCTGGCCGGCCCGAACCTGGCCCCGCTGTTCGTCTCCATCGGCACCTGGCACTACGAGCTGGCAAGCCCAGGAGCAGGCGATGCGCACGTCTGAGCCACTCGGCACCGCAGTGTTCGATGTCGATAGCGTTCGTCGCCGCCGGACTTCGACATCGCACGCGCACGGAGG
>WHSY01000200.1:711-1275 GCA_009379815.1 Pseudonocardiaceae bacterium | reverse complement strand
CCGGCAGCGGTTCATCAGCAGCCTGACCTCACGGTCGGAACCCCGCGTCATGATGACCTGCTGCCGCCCGATCGTCTTCCGCTTGTAGTCGCCTGGCTCGGGGACTTCGCTGTCATGGCCGACGAACACCCACCAGTTGTGGAAGATCCGGTCGATCTCGGCTTCGAAGATCTGCTCGCTGGTGTAGACGCTGCTGTGCACCCGGTCGGGCCGCACGAGAGCGTTGTAGTCAATCTGGTCCACCGTCATCGGATGGCTCCTTGTCGGTCTTTCCCGCCTCTCACGACGGCAGGAGAGCGGCGCGGCGAGATTATGCTCTGCAGAAGAGGGCTCTGCACAGTATCGCACCGGTGTCAACCCTCTGGGTGACTTGAGGACGCCCCGCGCCCCGGACTAGTCTCGACAGAATGAGTTGCTGCTATGCAGACAACATTGCGAGGCGGTGTTCGGGGGTGATGACCAGTGCAAAACGGCGTGGGCGAGGAACCGTCGCCACGGTGGGGCAGTGACGTCATCGCGGACGCGGTGCGCTGGACCGGCACGCCCTACATCGCGCTGAACCCG
>WHSY01000200.1:0-701 GCA_009379815.1 Pseudonocardiaceae bacterium | reverse complement strand
CGGGCTGATGCACGCGAGCATGGCGATCTACAACGCCTACTGTGACCGCGTACCCATGTTGATCTTGGGTGCCACCGGGCCGCTCGATGCCGTTGCCCGGCGGCCGTGGATCGACTGGATCCACACCGCTGCCGACCAGGCCGCCCTCGTTCGCCCGTTCCTCAAGTGGGACGACCAGCCCGGCTCGGTGCCGGCCGCGGTCGAGTCGCTCAATCGCGCGTGGCACATCACGATGACACCGCCGTGTGCGCCGGTGTACGTCTGCCTCGATGCCGAGCTGCAGGAACGTGAGCTGGCAGAAGGGGCGGTGACCGGCGAGCTGATCGCTCGGCCAGCCGGCGCGTCGCGTGCCTCAGCCGAATCGGCGCGACGTGCGGCGAACGCGCTGCGCTCCGCGCGCCGCCCCGTCCTACTCGCCGGACGGGTGAGCCGGGATCCGGCGGAGTGGAAACGTCGTGTCGAGCTCGCCGAGCTACTGGGAGCGCACGTCATCACCGACCTCAAAGCCGGAGCGGCGTTCCCGACCGATCATCCGCTGTCCGTTCCCGGCCCGGGCTACTTCCTCTCCCAGGCTGCCGCCGACGTCCTCGCCCGCGCGGACTGCGTCCTCAGCCTGGATTGGATCGACCTGGCCGGAACGATCCGCACGGCAGCGAAGATCGGGCCATTACCCGAGGTGATATCGGTGAGCCTTGACGCCT
>WHSY01000001.1:138632-138939 GCA_009379815.1 Pseudonocardiaceae bacterium | reverse complement strand
AGGAAGCCGAGGGCTACCGGCTCGGAGACGTCGAACCGGTCGCGGTCGAGCAGCTGCGATCGCAGCACGGCCGTGGTCGGGGCTCCGAGTACGGCGCAGCCCAGCCGATGCTCGCTGGCCTTCGGCCGGCACAGGTCGGTCGACAGCGCCCCCCAGGAGAACAGCCGGGACTGGCGGTGCATCCGTTCGTGGGCCGCGGGGTTCGGCAGCAGTGTCCGGAACACCGACCGGGACAGCTCCTGCAGCAGGGCGATATCGGGCCGCAGCTGCCGCAGCAGCTCGACCTTGGCGTCGAGCATCCCGGTGG
>WHSY01000001.1:128401-138622 GCA_009379815.1 Pseudonocardiaceae bacterium | reverse complement strand
ACGTTCCAGCTCACCACCCGCACGCCAGCCTCCCGTCAACCGCCGCCACCGCCCGGTGCGCGATGCTCCGCCACCCGGTACACATCGGGCACGAACCCCCACACCGAACCGAGGCGCCCGGGCTCGAACTCCGGTCCGGACCGCCTCCGGTAGGACTGCTCGAGGATCAAGCGCTCGTCGAGGCCCTGGGTCATCGCGATGCACGGCGAGCGGTAGGCGCAGACCGCGCAGTGTTCCCACACCGGGTTGGGGTAGACCCGCAGTGCCGGATCGATCATGTCCTTGGTCTCGAGGGCGACCTCGACACCGCGGCGGTGCAGCTCGGTGGGGCCGCGGGGGATCTCGGTCCGGCGGAACGACTCGCTGCGGTGCGCGATGATGAATCCGCTGGGTCCGTCGTGGGCCGCGACATCGGTCGTCTCCGCCGCATGCGACGCACCCGGGCGCAGCTCGGTGTGGATCGTGCCCTCGAGATCGCCGAGGAAGCCCAGCTGCCAGGCCCACGAGCGGGTCAGGCTCTGCTCGTCGAGCAGCAGCTCATCGAGGTCGCGCCACGCCGGGTCGGCCACACGGTGCTCCACCAGCCAGTACAGCTCGTGCTCGTCCATCACCACCATGTCGACCCGGACCCGGTACCAGATCCCCCGGCCGTCCGGTGTGGTCAGGCCGTCACCGGGGCTGTCCGGATCGGGGATGGTGACGTCGAACTGCGCGGCGACCTGGATCGGGGTGAACCGGTCGACCTCGAGTGCCCAGTCGAAGTAGCGCGCCAGCAGGTCGGCACCCTGCTCGAGCCGCTCCTCGAAGTCGCGCCGCTGCTCGGCGGACAGCTCCCGGTGCTGCTCGTAGGCGGCCCGCTGGCGCCACATCGACTTGTCGAAGGCCTTGACGGCCAGCGGCCGGACGATCACCCGGTCCCAGTCCCACATTCCGGGGAAGTAGTAGACCTCGAGCGCCTCACGGACGGCCTCGTCGAAGTCGAAGACCCCCGCCGGTTCGACCGGCTCGTAGTCCTGCCGCTCCCGCGCCCCGAGGTCCCACGCTCGGCGGCAGCGCCGGAACAGCGCGCTCTCCCAGGGCCTGATCACATGGTGCGTGCCCACGGTCACCTCCTGGCTACGGCGCCCGCCACAGGATGCGCTGCAGGCCCGCCGGGCGGCAACGTGTCGCGCGGATCGGGTGACGACGGTGGACACCGAGCGGGCGGCAGCCACGACAACGGGGCAGCCTACGATCGTGCGATGCGCGAGCAGCGCCCGGCTGCCGTGCTGACCCGGCCGCAACGCGTCGCAACCGACGGATGCGGTCACTCGCGCGGGTCGGCTCGGACGCAGGGAGTTGCGCAGCGCACACGCCGGGTCGATGATCGGCTCCGGTCCGCCACCCGCGTCGATCGCCGAGTTCGGAGGCTGTGGTGTACGACGACTACGCCCGGGACAAGAACTACGACCGCACCCAGCGAGTGCCGCGGTCGCCGAAGGTCGACGCCCGCCGGCTGTGGGCGGGCGGTGCGGCGACCGCCCTGGTCGCGGCGCTGGTCGCGTTCATCGCGTTGCTGATCGCGCGGGGAATCATCGGCATCCCCGTGCTCGCACCGGACGAGGCCGGTGTGCTCGGCGATGCGACCACTTTCGGGCTGTGCATCCTTGCTGCCACCGGTGCGCTGCTGGCCACCGGGCTGATGAACCTGCTGCTGCTCGCGGTACCGCAGTCCCGGACCTTCTTCGCCGCGATCGCCGGGCTGGTCACGCTCGCGTTCGCGCTGCAGCCGTTCATGACCGGCGCCGACCTGGACACCCAGATCGCCACGGCGGTCGTCTACCTGATCACCGGTGCGGTCATCATCGGCCTCATCGGCAGCGTCACCGACTACGCGATGGGCTAGCTCACCCCGAGGGTCAGAAGAAGCCGTCGCGCCCCTGCACACCGGTTCTGGCGACGGCCCGGTTGCCCAGGTCCGCACTGATCCGTTCGGCGGTACGCAGCAGCAGCGGCACGACCTCCGTGCGCAGCCGCTCCGAATCCGCGCGCCCACTCGACGTCGACGACGCCAGCGCGGCGACGACCGCGCCGGACCGGTCGCGGATCGGCGCCGAGACCGACAGCAGCCCCTCCTCAAGCTCCTCGACAACCAACGACCAGCCCTGGTCGCGCACCGTGCGCAGGGCCGCGCGGAACTCGGCGGGGTCGGTGACGGTCCGGGCCGTGTGGGCCCGCAGCCCGTTGTCGATGACACGCTCGATCTCCGGCCGGGGCGCCCAGGCCAGCAGGGCCCGACCCATCGACGTGGCGTGCACGGGGACCCGCGTGCCGATGGCGACGTTGATGCTCATGATCCGGCGCACCGGGACCCGGGCGATGTAGACGACCTCGGTCCCGTCGAGCGCGGCGAGCGACGCGGACTCGTTGGTCTGCTCGGCGAGGTGCAGCAGGTGCGGCTGGGCGATCTCGATGAGGGCATGCGAGGCGGTGTAGTGCTGCCCGATACTCAACACCCGGGGGGTGAGTCGCCACCGTCCGCCACCTCCGTCGACGTAGCCGAGCCGCTGCAGCGTCAGCAGAATCCGCCGCACCGCCGGGCGGGACAGCCGGGTCGCCGCCGCGAGCTCGGCGAGGGTCATGACGGGGCGCTCGGCGTCGAACGCGAGCAGCACCGCGAAGCCCCGCTCCAGGCTCTGGATGTAGTCGCGGTCACTCTCCGTGCCAGTCACGACATCGCCATCCTTTCCGCATCGCCCCTCTTGACGTCGGCGTGTGAGCTCAGGCACTCTAGCACGCATAGCGTGCACATTGTACGCACAGCGTGCAAGGAGGCGGGTGCCGATGGCGATCGACCCACGGGAACTCCGCCGATGCCTGGGGCACTTCGCCACCGGGGTCACGGTGGTGACCTGTCGTGCGCCCGACGGGGGACCACACGGTGCGACCGTCAACGCGTTCACCGCGGTCTCGCTGGACCCGCCGCTGGTCCTGGTCTCCCTCGAGCGCCGCTCCAAGGTCTGCCAGGTGATCGAGTCAGCCCCCTTCACGGTGAACGTGCTCGACGCCGCACAGCAGGAGCTGGCGATGCACTTCGCCGGGCGCCCGTCGCAACAGGCTGTGCCGTGGGAGACGGACAGCGGCTGCAGGGCGCCACGACTGGCGGGCTGCCTGGCCCACGTGTCCTGCATGCCCTGGCAGCACTACGACGGTGGCGACCACATCCTCTACCTCGGTGAGGTGCAGGAGTTCCGGATCCACTCGGGGCGGCCGCTGCTGTTCCACACCGGCAAGTTCCACCACCTCGGCGACAACTTCGACCCGGTCCCGTGGGAGGGCTCGGGCGACGCCCCGTCCGGGATGAGCTGGTTCACCGGCGGCGTCTTCGCCGATCGGCCGACACCGAGCCCCTGACCTCGCGCCCCTGACCTCGCGCCCCGGGGGCACACGTCGGCACCGGGCCGCACACCATCGATATTCAGGAACCGCATTGTCGTCCAGGAAATCACAGAGGAGCCCGCGATGACCGCGCAGCAGGACGCCGTCCCCACCCCGACCAGCGAGGAGGGCCGCGCGACCCGGCCGATGACCGGTGACGAGTACATCGACAGCCTGCGCGACGGCCGGGAGGTCTACCTCTACGGCGAAAAGGTCGACGACGTCACCACCCATCCCGCGTTCCGCAACGCCGTCCGGATGACCGCGCGGCTCTACGACGCCATGCACGACCCGGACCGCCAGGACGTGCTCACCACGCCCACGGACACCGGCAGCTCGGGGTTCACCTTCCCGTTCTTCCGCACGCCGCACACGGCCGACGACCTCAAGGCCGACCAGGCCGCGATCACCGAGTGGGCGCGGATGACCTACGGCTATCTGGGTCGCAGCCCCGACTACAAGGCCAGCTTCCTCGGCACCCTGGGCGCCAACTCCGACTTCTACGAGCCCTACGCGGCCAACGCCCGCCGCTGGTACGAGGAGTCGCAGGAGAAGCTGCTGTACTGGAACCACGCCATCATCAACCCGCCGGTGGACCGGCATCGCGATCCGGACGAGGTCTCCGACGTGTTCATGCACGTCGAGGAGGAGCGCGACGACGGCGTGGTGGTCAGCGGCGCCAAGGTCGTCGCGACCGGCTCGGCGATCACGCACTACAACTTCCTGGGCCACTACGGGCTGCCGATCAAGAAGCGGGAGTACGCGCTGGTCTGCACCGTCCCGATGGGCGCGCCGGGCATGAAGCTGATCTGCCGCCCGTCCTACTCGCACCAGACGGCGGTCACCGGGAGCCCGTTCGACTACCCGCTGTCGAGCCGGCTCGATGAGAACGACACGATCTTCGTGCTCGACAAGGTTCTCATTCCGTGGGAGAACATCTTCATCTACGGCGACCCGGAGAAGGCGAGCACGTTCTTCCCCGGGTCGGGCTTCCTGCACCGCTTCACCTTCCACGGCGTGACCCGCCTCGCGGTTAAGCTCGACTTCCTCGCCGGACTGCTGATGAAGGGCCTGGAGGCGACCGGCAGCAAGGACTTCCGCGGCGTGCAGACCCGCGTCGGCGAGGTGCTCGCCTGGCGCAACATGTTCTGGGCGCTGTCCGACGCCCAGATCGCCAGTCCCGCCGAGTGGAAGGACGGCGCGCTGCTTCCCAACCTCGACTACGGGCTGGCCTACCGCTGGTTCATGACGGTCGGCTACCCGCGGGTCAAGGAGATCATCATGCAGGATCTCGGCTCGGGGCTGATCTACCTGCCCTCGCACGCGGCGGACTTCAAGAGCCCCGAGGTGCGGCCCTACCTGGACAAGTACGTTCGCGGCTCCAACGACTACGACTCCGTCGAGCGGGTCAAGCTGATGAAGCTGATCTGGGACTCGGTCGGCTCGGAGTTCGGTTCCCGTCACGAGCTCTACGAGCGCAACTACTCCGGCAACCACGAGAACATCCGTGCCGAGATGCTCTTCGCCGCCGAGCAGTCCGGCACGGCCGGCGAGATGAAGGGTTTCGCCGAGCAGTGCATGTCCGAGTACGACCTGGACGGCTGGACCGTGCCCGACCTGTTCGACAACGACGACGTGTCGTTCTTCGGCAACCGCTGACTCGCGAGCAGCACCAGCAGAGGGAGTTCCCATGACCACCACCCCAACGAATGCAACGCAGCACAACCCCACCGCCGCCGGCTCCGGCGCCTCGGCCAGCGAGGCGTTCCGGACCAGCCGCGGGCAGGGCACGGCCGAGGCGGTGCCCGCCGAGCGCGTCGCCACCGTCGTGCGCGCGGTGCTGGACGGGGTGCACGAGACCATCCGCAACCACCAGGTCACCTACCCCGAGTTCCAGGCGGCCAAGCAGTGGCTGATGGATGTCGGCGAGGGTGGCGAGTGGCCGCTGTTCCTCGACGTGTTCGTCGAGCACGCCGTCGAGGAGGTCGCCGCCGGGACCCAGCAGGGCACCAAGGGCACCATTCTGGGCCCGTACTACCTGCCCGATCAGCCGAAGCTGCCGTCGGTCACCGCCCTGCCCACCCGTCCCGATGAGAACGGCACGCCGCTGGTCTTCGCCGGGCAGGTCCGCGACACCGCGGGCAACCCGGTGCCGGGGGCCGAGCTGGACGTCTGGCAGGCCGACGATCGGGGCTACTACTCCGGGTTCGCCCCCGACATCCCCGCGGGCAACCTGCGCGGAGTCGTCGTCACCGACGATCGGGGCCGGTTCGAGATCACGACGATCCAGCCTGCGCCGTACCGGATCCCGACCGACGGCCCGACCGGCAGGCTCATCGAGGCCGCCGGATGGCACCCGTGGCGGCCGGCGCACCTGCACCTGATCGTGCGGGCGACGGGCCACCGGTCGATCACCACCCAGCTGTACTTCGAGGGCGGCGAGTGGCTCGACAGCGATGTCGCGGAGGCCACCAAGCCCGAGCTGGTGCTGGACCCGCAGGGCCAGGGCGACGGTCGGCTGCGGTCCGAGTACGACTTCGTGCTCGAGCCAGCTGAGGGCCGCTTGTCCGGCCCGAAGCAGCAGCACTGATCGCCATGAGCGACCTGCGGATCGACCGCGTCGAAACCGTCCTGCTCGACGTTCCGCTGCGCCGTGCCCACCGCTTCGCCCGCGTCAGTATGGACGCCCAGCCCGTGCTGCTCGTGTTCATCCGGACCGGGGGCGGCGTCACCGGCGTCGGCGAGGGCGTCGTCCCGGGCGGCCCATGGTGGGGCGGCGAGTCCGTCGAGACCATGCAGCTGATCATCGAGCGCTACGTCGCACCGCTGCTGACCGGGCGCAGCGTCGACGACATCGCCGCCATCCAGCGCGACGTCACCGACGTGGTCGCCGCCAACCTGTTCGCCAAGGCCGCGGTCGAGGTCGCCCTGCACGACGCCTGGGCCCGCTGCCTCGGCGTGCCGGTGCATTCCCTGCTCGGGGGCCTGGCTCGCCGGTCGGTGCCGGTCACCTGGGCGCTGGGCACCGAAGCCGCCCCGGCGGTCGTCGAGGAGGCGCTGGGCAAGCTCGACGCGCGGCTGCACCGCAGCTTCAAGCTCAAGATGGGCGCCCAGGACCCGGACGACGACGTGGCGCGGATCTGCGCCGTCGCCGAGAAGCTCGCCGGGGTCGCCGGCGTCCGGGTCGACCTCAACGCCCGCTGGGACCGGCTGACCTCGCTGACCCGGCTGCCCAGGCTCGTCGATGCCGGTGTCGAGCTCGTCGAGCAACCCGTACCGGGCGCCGAGTACGAGGCCCTGGCGGAGATCAACCGGGCGCTACCGATCCCGGTGATGGCCGACGAGAGCCTGCGCACCCCCGCCGACGCGCTACGGCTGGCCCGCCACGGCGCGGCGGACGTGTTCTCGCTCAAGACCACCAAGTCCGGTGGGCTGCGCGCGACCAGGGCCATCGCCGAGGTGGCCGCCGCAGCCGGCATCCCCTGTCACGGCGGCACCGCGATCGAGAGCCCGATCGGCACCGTCGCCTCGCTGCACCTCGCGTGCGCCGCACCCACCGTGACCTGGGGCAGCGAACTGTTCGGCCCGCTGCTCATGCGGGAGGAACTGCTGACCACCCCGCTGCGCTACGCCGACGGGGAGCTGCACCTGCCAGACGGCCCCGGTCTCGGCGTCGAGCTCGACCCCGACGCGGTCCGGGCCTTCACGAGGAGCTGAAACCGGCGCCGACGCGAGAGGAGTGGCACCCTTGTTGTTCCTGGCACAGATGGAGGTCGTGATCCCGCACGACGCCGACCCGGAACTGGTGGAGCAGCGCAAACGGGCGGAGCAGGAGCGCGCGCAGCAGCTGCAGCGCGCCGGGAAGTGGCGGCATCTGTGGCGGGTCGCGGGCCGCTACGCCAACGTCAGCGTCCTCGACGTCGACTCCCACGAGGAGCTGCACGAGCTGCTGTCGACGTTGCCGCTGTTCCCGTATCTCGACATAACCATCACGCCGCTGACCCGTCACCCCTCGGCACTATCGGACGCGGAGGCGTAGCGGATGTGCCACCCGTGACGCGGCGTTCGAGCGTCACTCACTGTATGTCTGTGAACTCGACACGGCGGGGGCCAGCGGTGCCGGTGAGCCCCGCCGTGTCGAGTTCACGGACGCGAGCGGCCTCTGAACAGCTCGACCGGGCGCGAGCTCAGTCCTCGTCGTCGAGCCGGAACCCGACCTTGAGCCCGACCTGGAAGTGGCCGATGTCGCCGTCGACGACGTGGCCCCGGATCTCGGTGACCGTGAACCACTCGATGTTGCGCAGTGTGCTGGACGCTCGGGTGAGGCCGTTGCGGATCGCCGGATCGAGGCCGTCCGGGCTGGTCCCGACGATCTCCGTGACGCGGTAGGTGTGTTCCATTCCCGCAGTCTGCATCCGCAGCCTGGGTGATGCGACCGCGGCGCTCGTCTCAGTCGTTCCCGTGCCCGTGCCCGTGACCATGGCCGTGCCCGGGGGCACCCGGATCGCCCGCCCGGAGCGGGTTGCCTTCGTAGCGGCCCTCGTGCGCCACGATCGGACGGGAGTCGCCGGCCAGTTCGGGGTGGTGCGCCTCGAGCTTCTCACGCTTGTCCCACTGCCGCCGTAGCCCGCTGACGTACTCGCGGTCGCCGCCGTAGGTGCCCTTCCACGTCTGCGGCATCTGCTCCCGTGACAGCCCGGCGTCGGCTCGGCCCCCCAGGGCGAAGCTCGACGGGATCTTGGCGGTGTCGCCGCCGCAGCGGGGGCAACCGGGTGCGGCGGCGTCGGTGCGCTGCACCAGCTGCTCGAACCGGACCCCGCATTCGCAGCGGTACTCGTAGATCGGCACGCGCCACCTCCGGTGGTCGAGAACGGTTGCGCCAACGCGGCGTTGCGGCAACGGCATTGCCCGAACGCCGCGTTGGCGCAGCACGGGGGTCACCAGTTCTGGACGGACTTCGTCAGGATGTCGGCGATCTCCTCCTCGCCGACGTCGCGCGGGCAGGTCGCCAGCAGCCGCTGCTGCTTCATCGTGCCGGGCACCAGGTCGGGCACGTCGGCCTCGGTGTAGCCGACACCGCCGATACCGTTGGGGATGTCGATGTCGCGCATCAGGTCGATGACCGCCCGCGGCAGTTGCTCGGCGGGATCGGACAGCTTGTCCATCCACGGTGCTATCTGCTCGGCGGCCTTCAGGTGCCGGTCCGGTGCCGAGGGGAAGCTGTACCGGAACGCTTCCGGCGCGGTCAGCGAGACCGACTGGCCGTGCGGCACCATCGGCTCGTCCGGCGGGTAGCCCGCCGGCACGTAGTCCTTGACCATGCCGGCGATCGGGTAGCCGTTGGCGTGCGGGATGTGCACCCCGGAGTTGCCGAAGCCCATCCCGGCGAAGGTCGCCGCCATCATCATGTCCGAGCGGGCCTCGACGTCGGACCCGCCGTCGCGCACCGCACGCCGGAACGACTTCGCCAGCAGCATCATCGCCTTCTCGCACCACAGGTCCGAGACCGGGTTCGAGCCGCAGTACGTGACGCGCTGCTCGGGCTTCTTGCGGTCGAAGGTCGAGTACCACCGTGCCGTGTAGGACTCCAGCGCGTGACAGACGATGTCCATCCCGGCCGACGCCGTCACCTCGGGCGGCAGGCTCATGGTCAGCAGCGGATCGATCACGGCCAGTGTCGGCCGCAGCCGCCAGTGGCTGATCCCGGTCTTGACCCGCATCGACAGGATGTCGAGCACGCACATGGCGGTGCTCTC
Source organism: Pseudonocardiaceae bacterium (assembly GCA_009379815.1). Lineage (GTDB taxonomy): Bacteria > Actinomycetota > Actinomycetes > Mycobacteriales > Pseudonocardiaceae > WHSY01. The sequence goes on along the minus strand of WHSY01000001.1, from coordinate 129,449 downwards.
CGAGCCGGTCCCGGCCGTCGTCGGCACCGCGACCAGCGGCTTGAGCTGCCCCGGTGGGGGCTTGGCCGCACCGATGGGCTTGTTCACGTAGTCCATCAGCTCACCGGGATGGCTGGTGAGCAGATTGATCGCCTTGGCGGTGTCGATCGCCGACCCGCCGCCGACGCCCACGAACCCGTCCCACGGCCCTTGCGCGCGGGAGTACTCCGCCGCCTTGGCGAAACTGTCGTCGGTGGGCTCGACGTGCACCCCGTCGAAGACCTCGGCGGTGATCCCGTACCGCTTGAGGTTGTCGGCGATCCGGTGCGGCCCGCCGAGCGCGGAGACCCCCGAGTCGGTGACGATCAACACCCGTGACACGCCGTACTGCGACATCTCGAAGCCGATCTCGTCGGCCGCGCCGGCGCCGAACTTCAGCGGTGGCGCACCCCAGGTGAAGATCGTCTCCTCGGTGAGCCCGATGTCCTCTGTCATCGCCGCAACCTCCTCGCAGATCAGGTGTACGAGCCGTCGGGAGCCAGCCGCAGCTGAGTGATCTGCTCCGGGTCGTGGCCGAACACCATCGTCGCGTTCGTCTTCTCCTGGATACCGCGCAGTTTCTCCACCGACTGGTAGAACTGCTCGAGGTTGTTGACGATCGCGGCGGGTGTGGTGGGCGGGCCGTAGCTGTCGCCCATGTAGACCGCATCCGAGGTGAAGATCATCGTGCCGCTGTCGGGGAGGTCCACCTGCATGGACATGCAGCCCGGCGTGTGCCCCGGCGTCTCGATGAACTTCACTCCCGGGAGGAACTCGACGTCGCCGGAGACGGTCTCCCAGTTCAGGTTCTCGTAATCGGTCTTGAGATGCGCCCCCTTGAACAGCCCGTCGAAGCCGAACGCGAAGTCGTGCTCGGTCTTGTTGCACACCAGTTTGGCGTTCGTGTCCTTGAACAGGAACGCGTTGCCGCAGTGGTCGAAATGCAGGTGCGAGAGCACCACGTAGTCGATGTCGCCCGGCTGCAGGCCCAGCTGGGCGAGCCGCGAGTCGAGGAACTCGTCATCGGCGA
>WHSY01000001.1:1322-128391 GCA_009379815.1 Pseudonocardiaceae bacterium | reverse complement strand
CCGGGGCCGGATCGTCTTGCCCGGCGCGAGCAGCAGCCACGTCAGGTCCGCATGCAGATTTCCACAGTGGAGGATCTTCACCGTCGTGCGGTCGGCCATGGCGCGCTCCCATCTCAAGGTACATCGAACGGTAGTACCGGTCCGTGTAGTGTCAACCACACGACCGAGCAGCGAGGCGCCGACGCGGCGCAGGCGCAACGACAGCCGGGCGGGTCGTAGGGTGAGCCCGATGGACGGCGACGCTGCGGGTGCACCGCTGGGATACACCGACCGGATCCGGTTGGCGGGTGCCCCGCTGCCCGTGATCAGCCCGGTGCGGTTCTACGTTTGCGGCATCACCCCCTACGACGTGACCCACCTCGGCCACGCGGCCACGTTCGTCTGGGCCGACGCGGCGGCGGCCGTGCTGCGCCTGGCCGGGGCCGACACCGTGACGTGCCGCAACGTCACCGACGTCGACGACGTGCTCACCCGTGCCGCCGTCGAGCGCGGTCGCCACTACGACGAGTTCGCGCTCGAGCAGGAGTACCTGTTCGGGCGCGACATGTCCGCGCTGCGGGTGCGGCGCCCGACCCACGAGCCGCGGGCTCGCCACCACGTCTGGCAGGTGGTGCAACTGGCAGCCGCGCTGCTCGCCGCCGGGCGGGCCTACGAGCGCGGCGGGGCCGTCTACTTCCGCGGCTGCGACGTTCCGGCAAGCGCCGGGCTGGCGCTCGATGACGCCGAGCGGCGCTGCGCCGAGTTCGGTGACGAGCCCGACGATCCCGCCCGCGACGATCCGTTCGATGTCGCGGTCTGGCGGCCGTCGGCGGCCGACGAGCCCGGCTGGCCGAGCCCGTGGGGCCGGGGCCGCCCCGGGTGGCACGCCGAGTGCGCCGCCATGGCGCTGGGGGTGCTCGGCGCTGCGGTCGACGTGCTCGCCGGGGGCGAGGATCTCGCCTTCCCGCACCACGCCTACCAGGCCGCCATGGTCGAGGCGGCCACCGGCGTCTGCCCGTTCGCCCGGGCGCAGCTGCCGGTGGGCACGGTGCGGGCGCACGGCGCGAAGATGGCCAAGTCGACCGGCAACCTCGTGCTCGTCAGCGACCTGCTCCGCGACCACCCGCCTGCGGCGGTCCGGCTACTGCTGCTCGACCGCGTCTGGCATCGGTCCTGGGACCACACCGCCGCCGAGGTCGAGCGCGCCGCCGCCCGCCTCGAGCGGCTCTACTCGGCTGCAGGCACCACGACGGCGTCGCCTGCCTCGGTTGACGCGGTCACCGCTGCGCTCGTCGACGATCTCGACGTACCCCGCGCCCTCGGGGTCGCCGAGGAGGAAGGCGGGGAGGCGGCGCGGCTGCTGCTGCGCACCCTCGCGCTGGCCTGACCCGCGGGTACGTACGGTGGATGTGGCCGTCATGGCGAAGGAGGGCAGCGGGCTGACCGAGCAACCGGATCCCCGGACCGATACCGAGCGGACCGTCGACGAGCTGGAACGCAAGGTGTTCGACCGCGAGCCGCAGGACACTCGCGACGACGCCGACCACGACGACCACGATCCCGACGAGCCCGCGTTCGACCAGGACAAGGATGTCGAGGACATGCCCGGTGGAGCGGGCGAGCCGGGCGGCAGCGCGGAAGAACCCGTGGACTAGGCCGGGATCAGGCCCGGGATCAGGCCCGGGATCAGGCGTTGCCGTAGACCGGGATCCTGGCGCCGCTGATCAGCCAGGCATCGTCGCTGCACAGGAAGGCGATCACCCGCGCGATCGCCTCCGGCGGGACCGCGCGCTCCGCCAGGTCCTCCGACATCCAGGTCCGGTTCGCCGGGGTGTCGATCACCGACGGCAGCAGGGTGTTGACACGGATCCCGGAGCGTTTGAGCTCCTCTGCGAGCACCTCGGTGAGCCGCACGACGGCCGCCTTGCTCGTCGCGTGCGCCACCGGCCCCGAGCCCGCGACGGCGGTACGGGCACCCATCGTCACGATCGAGCCGCCCGCGGTCAGCCGCTGCGCCGCGGCCTGGCAGCACCACAGCGTGCTGGAGAAGTTGCTCTGCATCATCTCCTCGAACCCTGCTTCGTCGAGGTCGGCGAGCTTCGCGCCGGCGAACCCGCCCGCCAGCGCCACCAGTGCCCGCGGGCTGCCGAACTCGTCGACCCGTTGCCAGGCGGCCGCCACGGCGTCGCGATCGGCGAGATCGGCGCCGATCGGGTGCACCGGCGCACCGGTCGCGAGGTCGGTGACGCTGTCCAGGGCATCCCCTGCGATGTCGAGCGCGACCACCGGCTCGCCACGCTGCGAGAACTCGGCGACCACCGCGCGGCCCAGCGCACCTGCCGCGCCGGTGACGACAACGGACCCGGCCATGTACCCACCTCCACGATCACGACTGCCCGGTCACGGTAGTGGGCGGGCCGTGGCGGCCTCACGCCGGTCGGTCGGGTCGGTCGGTCGGTCGGTCCGGTGCTCGACGCCGCCGCGCGGGAATGCCGGAGGGCTCTGGGTGGTTATACCCGACGTCCGGGCCGGGACGCCCTGTGTCCCCGGGTCCCAACAGTTGAATTGCCACCGCGGACGATCGTTCGGCTGAAGCCGCGGTGCGCTATAGCGCCGCGAGGCGACCAGCGTCGTGGCCCGGACCCCAACCCACCGGTGCGGTGCACCAGGTACCGCAGGACGAAGGATGGCAGTCCATGAAGGGCGATCGAGTCGAGATCGTGATCGACGCCGGCGGCTCCTCCCGCAGCTACGAGATCGAGGCCACCCGGGCGGGCCGGCGGGTCGACATCACGCACGGGCGCGGCGTCGTCGAGGTCACCGAGGTGACCCGCGGCGGGGCACCCGTGCGCACCGCGCGGTTCATGGCCGGGCGCGTGCTCGCGCTGGTCGAACACCCCGCTACCCGCCGGTCACCCCGAGACGAGACCCTGGTCACCGCGCTACATCGCACCGCCTGACCCGTCATGCCTGCTCGAGCGGGGATGTTTGAAACGTTGCCCTCGCCGCGCTGTGCTACGCGCGCGTTCTCTGACCGACGCGCGCGAAGTGACGCGCGCGTCGCGAGAACATGCGCGCGTCGGATGGCTTCACCACAGCGCTAGGCTAGCGGGCGGCGGCGGTCTCGGCGACCTCGTCGATGGCCCGGTGGATGCGCTTGACCGACACCGGGTACGCGGTCCGCAGCTCCTGGGCGAAGTAGCTGACCCGCAGCTCCTCGATCATCCACCGGATCGGTGTCAGTGCCTCCGCGGGCGCGGTGCCCGTCAGCTGCTCGTACTCCCGCGTCACTGCCTCGACGTCGCGCATCAGGTCCCGATCGCGACCGGGATCGCGCGGCAGCTTCTCCAACCGGCGCTCGATGGCCTGCAGGTAGCGCGGCAGATCCTGCAACCGCTCCCACCCGGTGGCGGTGACGAAGCCGTCGCCGACCAGGGCAGCCAGCTGCGTCCTGATGTCGGCCAGCGCGTCGGCGGAGCCCGACGTGGTCGCCAGCCGGGCCTCGGCGGCGTGTGCGGCGGCCAGCACGCGCTGCACCCGCCCGACGACGTCGAGCACCGTGGCACCCAGCTCGGCGCGCACCGCGTCGCGCAGCCGGCCGTAGCCGTCCTCAACCCGGGCCGGCCCGCCGCAGTCCGTGATGATCTTGTCGGCGGCACAGTGCACACAGTCGTCGAGCAGCGCGGCCACGCTGCCGTGTGGGTTGCGGGCAAGCGTCAGCTTCGCCTCGTTGCCCAGGCTCCGTGCCACCTGCTTGACCGGCGACGGCACGTCGAGCAGCAGCAGCCGCCGGGTCCCCTGCCACATGGCCTGCCGCGCCGCCTCGGGCGAGGCGAACATCCGCACCGCGGCGGCGTCGCCCTCGTCGACGAGTGCGGGGTAGGCGGTGACGACGTGGCCGTCGCGCTGCTGCCGGTGGGTGTTCGGCAGCGTGCCGATCTCCCAGCTTCGCAGCCCCTCCCGTTCGAGCCCGGCCGCGGCCTCCGACAGCGTGACCGACAGGGCAGGCGCGCAGCGCCGCTGGAGGTCGTCGAGGTCCTTGCCCTCGGCAACGGTGCCGTCCTGACCGTCGGTCACGCGGAAGGTCGGCTTCAGGTGCTCCGGGACCCGGTCGAGCTGCCAGGCATCTCGCGGTACCGCTGCCGCCCCCAGCTCGCGCAGCTCGCGCTCCAGGGCGTCGAGCAGCGGCTCGCCATAGGGCGTGACCCGCGCCAGCACCGCCGTCGCGACGTCGGGCACCGGGACGACGTTGCGGCGCAGCGGTTTGGGCAACGACCGCAGCAGCGCGGTGACCAGCTCCTGCCGCAAGCCCGGCACCTGCCAGCTGAAGTCGTCGCCGCCGACCTGGTTGAGCACCGGCAGCGGGATGTGCACGGTCACCCCGTCGGCGTCGGCGCCCGGCTCGAACTGGTAGGTCAGCGGCAGTGCCAGGCTGCCGTGGCGCCAGACGTCCGGGTAGTCGCGCTCGGCCACGACCCCCGCCGCCTCGTTGACCAGCATCTCGGTGGAGAAGTCGAGCAGGTCGGGCTGGGTGCGCCGCGCGGTGCGCCACCAGCTGTCGAAATGCCGGGCGGAGACGACATCGGCGGGGACGCGCCGGTCGTAGAAATCGAACAGCGTGTCGTCGTCGACGAGGATGTCGCGGCGCCGCGCCCGGTTCTCGAGTTCGGCGACCTCGTCGAGCAGCGCGCGGTTCTCGCGGAAGAAGGCGTGCCGGGTCTCCCAGTCACCCTCCACCAGGGCGTGGCGGATGAACAGCTCCCGCGAGACCTCGGGGTCGATGCGGCCGTAGTTGACCAAGCGGGCGGCGACGATCGGGACGCCGTAGAGCGTGACGCGCTCGTAGGCCACCGCCGAACCGCGGTTGCGCTCCCAGTGCGGCTCGGAGTAGCTGCGCTTGACCAGGTGGCCCGCCAGCGGCTCGATCCACTCCGGCTCGATGCGCGCGCAGATCCGCCCCCACAGCCGCGAGGTCTCCACCAGCTCGGCAGCCATCACCCAGCGCGGCGGCTTGCCGAACAGCGACGATCCCGGGAAGACGGCGAACCGCGCGCCCCGTGCGCCGAGGTAGTCGCGCCGCTCGACGTCGCGCAGCCCGACATGCGACAGCAGGCCTGCCAGCAGGCAGACGTGGACACGCTGCGGGTCGGCGGGAGTGCTGTTGCGGGACAGCCCGAGGCCGCTGCTCACCTGGCGCAGCTGGCCGTAGAGGTCCTGCCACTCGCGGATGCGCTGATAGTGCAGGAACTCGGCCTTGCACAGCTTGCGGAACCGGTTGGACGACAGCGCCTTCTGCTGCTCGCTCAGGTACTGCCACAGGTGCAGGTAGGCCAGGAAGTCCGAGTCCTTCTCGGCGAACCGGGCATGCGTGTCGTCGGCCGCCTGCCGCGCCTCGGCCGGCCGCTCCCGGGGGTCCTGGATCGACAGCGCGGCCACGATGATCATCACTTCCCGCAGGCACCCGTTGCGGTCCGCCTCGAGCACCATGCGACCCAGCCGCGGGTCGACGGGCAGCTGCGCCAGGTCGCGGCCCAGGCGGGTGAGGCGCTTGTGCGGGTCCTGCTGTGCGGGGTCGAGCGCGCCCAGTTCATCCAGCAGCACCACCCCGTCGGAGATCGCTCGCCGGTCCGGGGGGTCGACGAACGGGAACCCGCCGATGTCGCCCAGCCCCAGCGAGGTCATCTGCAGGATGACCGAGGCGAGGTTGGTGCGCAGGATCTCCGGGTCGGTGAACTCGGGGCGGTCGGCGAAGTCTGCCTCGGTGTAGAGCCGGATGCAGATCCCGTCCGAAGTACGGCCGCAACGGCCCGCGCGCTGCCGCGCCGAGGCCTGCGAGACGCGCTCGATCGGCAGCCGCTGCACCTTGAGCCGGTGGCTGTAGCGCGAGATCCTGGCGGTGCCCGGGTCGATGACGTACTTGATCCCTGGCACCGTCAGCGACGTCTCGGCGACGTTGGTCGCCAGCACGATCCTGCGGCCCCGATGCGGCGCGAACACCCGGTGCTGCTCGGCGGCCGACAGCCGCGCGAACAGCGGCAGGATCTCGGTGTCGGGCAGGTCCAGCGCCGCGAGTGCGTCCCTGGTGTCGCGGATCTCGCGCTCGCCGGACAGGAACACCAAGATGTCGCCCAGACCCTCGCCACGCAGCCCCTCACCGCGCAGCTCGCCCACCGCGTCGCAGATCGCCTGCGTCTGGTCGCGGTCGTCGCCGTCGGGATCGTCGGGGTCGACAACGGGCCGGTAGCGGACCTGCACCGGGTAGGTCCGACCGGAGACCTCGACCACCGGGGCACCGTCGAAGTGCCGCGAGAAGCGCTCCGGGTCGATCGTCGCCGAGGTGATGATCACCTTGAGATCGGGCCGACGCGGCAGCAGCTGCTTGAGGTAGCCGATGAGGAAGTCGACGTTCAGCGACCGCTCGTGCGCCTCGTCGATGATCAGCGTGTCGTACTGCCGCAGCAGCCGGTCCCGCTGGATCTCGGTCAGCAGGATGCCGTCGGTCATGAGCTTGACCAGGCTGCCGTCACCGACCTGGTCGGTGAACCGCACGGTGTAGCCGACGGCACCGCCCAGCGGGGTGTCCAGCTCCTCCGAGATGCGCTCGGCGACCGTGCGTGCCGCGATCCGGCGCGGCTGGGTGTGCCCGATCAGCCCCTGCACACCCCGTCCGAGCTGCAGACAGATCTTCGGCAGCTGGGTGGTCTTGCCGGAGCCCGTCTCGCCCGCGACGACCACGACCTGGTGGTCACGGATCGCGGCCGCGATCTCGTCCCGGCGCCGGCTGATCGGCAGCGCCTCCGGATAGCTGATGTTCGGAACCACGGCGCGGCGGCCGTCGATGCGCTGCTGCGCGTCATCGATGTCGGAGCCGATCTCGTCGGCGATCGCCTGCCGGCGCTGCGGATCGCGGACCTTGCGCGCACCGTCGAGACGCCGCCCCAGGCGCCGCTGGTCGCGCAGCATCAGGCCGGGCAGGCGATCCCGCAAATCGGCGAGCGGGGATCTGGAAAACGACGTTCCCATACTGGCACCAGGATAGCCGCCGAGCTTCGGGCGCAACTGTCGTCGCCCGGTGTCCGCCCCGGCACGCGCGCCGGCGCGGCCGCTCCCACCCCGAAGCGGTGGTCGTCAGGCCCGCCGCTGATCGAAGCCCGGGTCGAAGTCCTTGCTCAACGAGCTGAGGTACAGGTAGGCGCCTGCCGCGTCCTTCGAGGTCGGCGAGCCCGCCCCGAGCAGGTCGTCGGCGACACACGCCCAGCCGCCGTCCTCGTCGACGAACCGCGGAGACCTCGGCCGCGAGGGTCTCGGCCAGTTCGGTGTATCCGGCCGGGTTGGTGATCCAGTCGGTCGCCAGTGTGGTGACCGCCTGCCGACCGGCTGCGCGCAACGCCGTACGCAGCTGCGTCGAGCCACCCGAGGTGATCGGCTGCACCGGGCGTAACGGCCCACGCTCGAGAGCGAGCTGCTCGAGGGTCAGGTCCGCCAGCTTGCGCTGCCACCCGTGTCGGCGCTGTAGTAGTGCCGACCGTCGCGCATGGTGCGCAACCAACCCTGCTGCGCGCGGTCCACAACCCGATGCGGGGGATCACTGCTTATGGCCCCGGCCGTGGGCCTGCGCCGCGCGGGCGTGCAGCCGCGAGCGGATCTCCTCGGGGGTGTAAGCCTGCCGGGTTCGCTGCGCACGGGCGATCAGCACCCCGGTACTCGCCACACCCGCGATCCCGGCCAGGCCCAGCACCTTCCACCACCTCATCGCCCCAGCCTGCCACCCCTCTAGCCTGGGACCATGCCGGGCACTTCGATCAGCCTCGACCGCGCCGCGGACGCGACGCGGACCGGCGACATCTGGCTGTTTCGCGGCAGCTCGGCGGCCGACCGCGCGATCCGCGGGATGACCAACAGCCCGGTCAACCACGTCGGGATGTCCATCGTGATCGATGACCTGCCCGCGCTGATGTGGCACGCCGAACTCGGGCGCTCGTTGGTCGACCAGTGGTCCGGCACCCGTCAGCGCGGGGTCCAGTTGCACGACCTGCGCGATGCGGTCGGCGTCTGGGTCAACCGGTACGACCAGCGGGCCTGGCTGCGCCAGCTCCAGCCGGCGATCACCACGGATGTCGAGGACGCCGTGCTGCGCTGCATCGCGCAGCTCGACGGGACGTCGTTCCCGTCCACCGCACGGCTGGTCGGCCAGTGGGCCCGCAGCCGGATACCCCAGCGCCGAGATCGCGAGGGCCAGCAGGACCTGCGGACCGCCTACTGCGCCGAAGTGGTGGCGCTGACCTACCAGGCCATGGGGTTGCTCCCCGCACGGCGCCGCGCCCAGTGGTACGACCCGGGCCGGTTCTGGAGCGGCGACGACCTGCACCTGCAGCTGGGCTACGCCCTCGGCGAGGAGATCGCGGTGGACCTTCCCGCGCCGCACCGCGAAGGGCATCCCGTGGAGCGGCGGCATCCACGTCGCCAGGGACCGCTGACCCGGGCCGTGCGCCGCGCCGCGCGAACAACCCGCGGCAGCGGCTGACCGGCCCCGCCAAGGCTTCCCGCTCACCAGGGGTCTCACTCGATCAGCTCGTGTGTCGCGGTGGCCCCAACGGGATCAGTGATCAGTCACACCCCGGAGAGAGGATCGCCAGCCATGACGGTGCATGCGTTCGTCGACGAGTCCCGCCGTGGCCCCTGTCTGCTACTGGTGGCTGCGGTGCTGGAACCGGCCGAGCTCGCCGCCGCACGGGCGTTATTGCGCGGGCTGCGGCGGCCGGGGGATCGACGATTGCACTTCAAAGCGATGACCGACCCCCGGCGCCGGATCACCTCGGCGAAGCTGGCGGAAGCGCAGCTTCGGTGTTGGGTTTACACCGCCCGCGGTGACCCGGAAACCGTCCGACAAGCGGCGCCGCGCGATGTGGTGCTGGCTGATCCCGCGCTCGGCCAGACCTCGGTAGACGGCGGCGATGTCATGCGCGGCCAGCGCGACGATCATCTCGGGTGCCTCGACCCGCGGGGTCGGCCGAGGCTACCGGCACACTTCGCCGCTGGTCGTGCAGCGTCAGGTCAGGCAGGCGGTCCCAGTGGGTGGATGTCGCGAGCTCGGGACGGCTCCGAGGGTGGCGAGGCGTCAGGCGGCCCCACCCGGTGCAGCCGGTCGGCGATGTCGTCGGCCTGCTCCCGGTCGAGCAGGCCACGCTCACTGAGCTCGCCCAGCCCGCCGAGGATGCGATCGATCTGGTTCTCGGACAACATGGCGCATCACCCCTGGGGCATGTCGGTTTCCATCACCACGGGGTTACCCGCTATGTCCGCGCCTACACGTGTGATGTGCATCGCGCCTGCCGTACCCGCAGCGCTGCGTTCTCGCGCCGGCTGCCCGATGATGCCGGGTAGGCAACCTGGTCACCACAGCAGGAGGTAGCGGTCGTGGCACGTACCGTGACGCGCAAGCTGATCGAGTCCCATCTCGTGAGCGGGCAACCGCGTCCGGGTGAGGAGGTCGGGCTGGTCATCGACCAGACCCTCACCCAGGACGCGACCGGCACCCTGGTGATGCAGGAGCTCGAGGCGATGGGGTTGCAGCGCGCGCAGACCGAGGTCAGCGTGCAGTACGTCGACCACAACCTGCTGCAGACCGACGAGCGCAACGCCGAGGACCACGCCTTCCTGCGGTCGGCCGCACGGCGCTATGGCCTGTGGTTCTCCAAGCCCGGCAACGGGGTGTCGCACCCCACCCACATGCAGCGCTTCGGTGTCCCGGGCAAGACCATGGTCGGGTCGGACTCGCACACCTGCGCCGCAGGGTCGCTGGGGATGCTGGCGCTGGGCACGGGCGGCCTCGAGGTGGCGATGGTCATCGCCGGAGCGCCGCTGTACCTGCAGATGCCGCAGGTGTGGGGAGTGCGGTTGACAGGAGAGCTGCCGCCCTGGGTGTCGGCCAAGGACGTCATCCTGGAGATGCTGCGGCGTCACGGCGTGGCGGGCGGCCGCAACCGCGTCATCGAGTACCACGGTCCGGGGCTGGCGGGGCTGTCGGCGATGGACCGGCACGTGATCGCCAACATGGGAGCCGAGCTGGGCGCCACCACCACGGTCTTCCCCGCCGACGGCGCCGTATCGGACTTCCTGCGCTGCGAGGGCAGGGCGGACGACTTCGTCGAGCTCGTCGCCGATCCGGGCGCCGAGTACGACGTCACCGACGAGATCGACCTCTCCGCCCTCGAACCGCTGATCGCCCGGCCATCCTCACCGGACAACGTGGTACCGGTCCGGGAGGTCGTCGGTGAGCCGGTCCGGCAGGTCGTTCTCGGCTCGTCGGCCAACCCGGGGCTGCGCGACTTCGCCGTCGCCGCGGCCATGGTCAAGGGACGGCAGACCGACGACGCCGTGAGCTTCGACGTGAACCCGACCTCGCGGGAGATCTTCTCCGATCTCACCCGCATGGGCTCGACCTTCGACCTGATCTCGGCCGGGGCCCGCATCCACCAGGCGGGCTGCATGGGGTGCATCGGGATGGGGCAGGCGCCGGCGACGGGACACAACTCGCTGCGTACCGTCCCGCGCAACTTCCCGGGCCGGTCGGGCACCCGGGAGGACGCGGTCTGGCTGTGCTCCCCGGAGACCGCCGCCGCCGCCGCTCTCACCGGCGCCATCACCAGTCCCGGCGCCCTCGCCGACGAGCTCGGCATGGCCTGGCCCGAGCTGGCACTGCCCGCGCAGGCCTCGGTGAACCCCTCGATGCTGGAGCCACCGCTACCGCCGGCGGAGGCCGCCCGCGAGGAGCTGGTCAAGGGGCCCAACATCTCCGGACTGCCGGACTTCCCACCGCTGTCGGACGTCGTCGCCGTACCGGTCGCGCTCAAGGTGGGCGACAACGTGTCCACCGACGAGATCTCGCCCGCCGGCGCCCGGGCGCTGCCCTACCGGTCGAACATCCCCGAACTGGCGCGCTTCACCTTCATCGGCATCGACGAGGAGTACCCGCAGCGGGTGCTCGAGCTGCGGCAGGGCGGCGGGCACATCGTCGTCGGGGGTGAGAACTACGGTCAGGGTTCGTCGCGGGAGCACGCCGCCATCGCGCCGCGCTACCTGGGCCTGCAGGCCGTGGTCGCGAAGTCCTTCGCCAGGATCCACTGGCAGAACCTCGCCAACTACGGTGTCCTGCCGCTCGAGTTCACCGAGCCGGACGACTACGAATCGGTTCAGGTCGATGACGTGCTGCGGATCGAGAACCTCCGGAAGGATCTGCCGTCGGGCACCGAGCTCACCATGGTCAACGAGACCGGGGAACAGCGCTACAGGCTGTGCCACCGGCTGTCGCAACGCCAGGTCGACGCCGTGCTGGCAGGCGGCCGGATCCCGCTGCTGGCCCGACACGAATCCTGACCTGGCACGCGGACCGGCGTCGCGAAGCCAGCATGCACGGGTGCCTGGGTCAGCGGGTGCCGGGGTCAGCGGATGCCGCCGTCCACGGTGAGCAGCGCGCCGGTCGTGTAGCTGGCGGCGTCGCCGGCCAGGTACAGCGCGGCGCCGGTGATCTCGTGCGGTTCGCCGACCCGCCCCAGCGCGGTCCGCGTGCTCAGCTCGTGGCGGGTCGCGTCGTCCCAATGGTGGCTGATGTCGGTGGCGAAGCCCCCGGGGATGATGGCGTTGACACGGACGGAGGGCGCGAAGGCCTGTGCCAGCGCCAGCGTCGCGGCGTTGAGACCCGCCTTGGCCGCCGCGTAGGGCAGCGCCGACGGCTCCGGCCGCAGCGCCAGCGTGCTGGAGACGTTGATGATCGAGCCGCCGTCACCGTCGGCCATCCGGCTCCCGACCAGCGTGGCGAGCCGGAAGGCCCCCTTGAGGTTCAACGCGATCACGCTGTCGAACAGCGACTCGGTGACCTCGGACAGGCTCGGATACGTCGGCGACTTGCCCGCATTGTTCACCAGCACGTCGACCCGGCCGAAGTGCGCGTACGCGGCGTCGACGAGGCCGTCGAGCTCGTCCCAGCGGCCGACGTGGCACGGGTACACCAGCGCGCGGCGCCCCAGCTGCTCGATCTCGCCGGCCACCTCCTCGCAGGCCTCCCGCCGCCGGCTGCTGACCACGACGTCCGCACCCGCCCGCGCGAACGCCAGCGCGATCTCGCGACCCAGCCCCCGGCTGCCGCCGGTGACCAGGGCGATCTTGCCGGTCAGCTCCGTCACCTTCGCACCGCTCCTTCCGGTCTGCTCGAACGCGCCGCCGCTGTCGCGTCAGCGGGCTGACGCCGGTGCGGGCTCCTACGTGCCCAGCGGGGCGAGGCCGACGCCGGTGCGGGCGGCGTTCATGTGTTCGCGCACCCCCTCCTCCAGCGAGCGCCGCCGGTGTCCTACGGCCTGCTCCAGCGCGTCCCCGCTGACCGAAGCGGCCAGCCCCGCCAGATCGGTCTCGCCGGACGCAGCCACCTCGATCGAGGCATCGGGGATGATGCCTCGCACCACGTCGGCCAGCTCGCGCATGGTGCAGGTGTCCCCACCGGTGTTGAAGAACCGGCGCTGCGCGAACGCCTCCGACGGTGCCTGCAGCATCGCGGTGAACTGGTCGGCCACGTCCTCGACGTAGACCAGGCTCATCTTGGCGTCCCCGAACCCCACACTCACCGACCTGCCCAGGGCGGGGTCCTCGATCAGGACGACCACCCATCCCGTCGCCCCGGTCCGCCGTCCGGGTCCGTACACGATGCTCGGGCGAAGCCCCACCACCTCGAGCCCGTACTGGGCGCGGTAGTGCGCGCCGAGCTGTTCCATGTAGACCTTGCCGCCGCCGTAGATCGGCACCCCGGGCGCGACCCAGGGCGGCGCGTCCTCGGTCAGCGGGAGCGCGTCCCGCGGGTACATCGCGTCACGGCCGTAGACCGCGATCGAGCTGGCCAGCACGACTCGCCGGACCTCGAACAGCCGCGCCACATCCAGCACGTTGGCCGTGCCCACCGCGTTGACCTGGGTCGCCAGCCCCGGGTTGGCGTTGCTCTCCGCCCCCAGCAGGTAGGCCAGGTGCAGGATGCTGTCGACGCCGTGGCGGCGGACGGCCGCGCCCAGGTTCCCGACGCCCAGCACGTCGCCGCGCTCGACCGTGAGCTGCTCACCGAAGCGCTCGACCAGGGGATCCGTGCGTTCGGGCGCCGCAGCGACGTCGAGCAGCACCACCGACTCGCCCGCGCCGAGCAGCCGCTCGGCGACCTTGGAACCGATGAGCCCGGCACCTCCGGTGATCAGCGTGGTCATCGCCCCTCCTCTGTTGTGTGGGCCCGCGGTGAAGGTGACCCCGGCGCCCCGTCCGCTTCGGCACCCTGCCAGCACCGCGGGCGGACCTCAATGGCGCGGTGCGGCAGGTTCACCGGGGTACGGATCGAGCAGGCGCCGGCTGTGGGGAGGTCGCGCGAGGGTCGACGACGAGCGCGGCGAGTGCTGCGGCGAGGGTGACCACGGCCAGGATGGTGAATCCGGCCGGGTAGGACCCGACCAGTCCGGCGAGCACCACCCCTCCGGCCGGGGCGAGCGCGATGGCGACGGTCATCGGGGCGGAGAACATGCCGTTGATCCGGCCGAACGCCCGGGTGCCCCAGCGATCGGCGACCGCGGCGGCCTGCAGCAGAGTGTGCACGCCTCGGACGGCGCCGGCCAGGAGGGCCACGACGACGAGCGCGCCGGCCGGTCCGGGGAGCAGGCCGAGGGCGGCGACGGTGGCGGCGCCGGCGGCGAGGACGGCCGCGGTGCGCGACCGAGGGCTGGTCCGTTTCGTCAGCGGCGCGTAGCAGAGCCGGCCGAGTACCTGCCCGGCGCCGCACAGGCCGAGGGCGAGTGCGGCGAACCCGGTGTCGTAGCCGCGGCCCACCAGCAGGGCGACGATGTTGATGGTGGCGGCGTACATGCCGAACCCGGACACGGCCATGACCGCGGTGAGCACCAGGAAGGGCCGGCTGCGCACGACGGCCCTGCCGTGCGCGGCGTCGTCGATCTGCGGGACCTGCCCGGGGTGCCCGGCCCGGCTGCCGTCGTCCCCGGCGCCGAGGTGCTCCGGATGCGTCTTCCAGGGTGCGGTCAGGACGAGGGCATGCAGCGGGATGGTGACCACGGCGAGGATCACGGCGAGCACCAGGTAAGTGTCGCGCCAGTCCAGCCGGCCCAGCAGCCACGCGGTCAGCGGCGCGAAGATCGTGCTGGAGAACCCGGCCACGACCGTCAACACGGTCAGGGCGCGAATCCGGTTGTGCTGCCACCATCCGGTCAGGGCGGCGAACGCCGGCGGGTACAGGGTCGCGGATTGGGCGAGCCCGGCCAGTACCCAGGCGGCGTAGAACAGCGGCAGGTTGGGGGCGGTGGCGATCGCCACCACCGCGACCACCCCGATCACCGAGCCGGCCGTCATCACCACCCGGGGCCCGCGGGCATCGATGAGCCGCCCGACCACGATCCCCGCGCCGGCCGCCACCAGTGCGCCGGTCGAGAACGCCCCCATCGCCGCTGCGAGCGACCAGCCGGTGTCGCGGGCGAGATCGGAGACCAGCACCGGGAAGGCGTAGTACAGCACGCCCCAGCTGACGATCTCGGTGACGCAGAGCGCCAGCAGCGCCCGGGACAGCCTCGGGTCCGTCACCTCCGGGTGCTCACGCGCTGACCATCGGGACCTCGGCGTCGCCGGGGACCAGGACGTCGGACAGCCGTTGCAGCGCGCCCGGCTCGACCCGGTAGTAGATCCAGGTCCCCCGGCGCTGCCCGGTGATCAGACCGGCCTCCCGCAGCACCCTGAGGTGGTGCGAGATCGTCGGTCCGGTCAGGTCGAACACCCCGCTCAGGTCGCACACGCAAGCCTCGCCGCCGTTGTGCGAGGCGATCAGCGACAGCAGGCGCAGCCGCACGGGGTCCCCCAGTGCCTTGAACAGCCGCGACAGCTCGACCGACTGCTCCGGCGACAGCGGCTCGCGAGCCAGCGGCGAGCAGCATCCCACCTAAAGCTCGTGCTCCTCGAAGGCGAGCCGGGCACGCCCACGGTGACCGACCACCTCGGGGTCGAGGTCTACACCGTCACCGCCGACTCGGCTGTCCCTGTCGCTGAGTGCCGCACCTCGTAGCCGCGCCGTCGAGCTGTGCCCACGGCGGCACCGTCATGCGGCGAACAGCAGTGTCAGCCCGCCCACCGTGTAGCCGACCATCAGGACCATCAGCGGGAGCTGCCCGACGAGGGCTCGTGCCCGGGGGAACAGGGCGACCGAGCGGTCGTGGGCGCTGACGACGGCGAGGATGTGGCCGCCCACGACAGCGACGACCTGGACGACGGCGATCGCGGTGGCCGAGATCAGGCCGTAGTACACGCCGCCGGCCGGGTCGATACCGCCGCCCAGCGGAGCCGAGAGGGTGGTGAACGCCCGCTGTCCCTGAAAGAGCAGGAACGAGAAGTAATGCGCGATGACGTAGCCGACGACGATGGGGATGACACTGTGTGCGAGTAGGCCGGGCACCGAACGAGGACTCCGGTTACCGACCTGACCGGCCAGCACGGTCGCACCGATGAAGGTGGTCGCCACGATGGCGATCACCGCGAGCAACCCGAGAGTCGAGGTCACCGTGGCCGGGACCGGCAGCTGCGCAGCGAGACGCAGCCAGGCGGGGGCGCCCGAGACACTGTCGAAGAAAGTGGAGCCCAGCAGCACCGCGACCAGCGCCACGACGCCCGGCGCCGGTCCGAACGTGGCGACGCCGTCGAGGGGGTTGCGCAGCACGAGGCGGCCGTCGTCCCGGCGCCCGACGGGCGCCAGGGTGCCGACCATCGTGGAGTAGACCTCGAACCCGTCACCGGTGGCGAACCACCGGTCGCCGAACAGGATCGCGGCACCGAGATGGACGGCGGCGTAGCCGGTGAGATACAGCAGGAGCACGTGCACCGCCGCGCCGTTCGGGGCGGCGAGCTCGAGCCACACGAAGCTGAACAGCGACAGCGCGGCAGGCCAGTAGCCGACCCAACGGGGCAGCGACAGCAGCCCCCGGTCGGCGGGCACCCGGATGAGCGCGGCGAGCAGCCGGTGCATCGTGCGTAGCGGGTTGACCAGCCGCCACACCGGGCCGAACAGCAGCGACAGCGGGACGATCCCGATCCAGAACAGGGCATAGACCACGTAGGGCAGCGGGTTGCGCCCGTCGTCGGGCACCAGCAACGTCGCGACGACGACGAATCCCGTGGCGGCGAGCCCGAGCAGGCGCAGCAACCACCGCAGCCCGGTGCTGTCGGCGACGCGCTGGATCGGCATCGGCACCGCGCGGCCGGCAGCACCCGCCCGGAACCGGGGGGAGCGCCACAGCATGCCCAGACCGAAGAACGAGGCCAGCAGCGCCAGGATGGCACCCTGTTCCAGCAGTTCGTAGGGCAACGGCAGATCCTGCCGTCCCCCGATCCCGTGCGCGAGGAAGACCGCCGCGGCCTCGGCCATCACCCGCTCGATCGTTGTTCGCCGAGCTCGTCGTGCGTCGGCTCCCGTGCCAGGCGCACGCCCGCCACGAGCAGGCCGAGAACGATTCCGTAGGTCAGCATCATCAGGATCCGGTCCAGCACGGGTGGGCCCGCGAACGGGAGCTGGGAGTTCCACAGCACGGTGATGTCCCCGGCTGCCAGCAGCAGCACCATCGTCGCGATCGTGATGATTCTGGGCGCTGCCGATTCCCTCCTGCGCAGCGTACTGACCACGGCCACGGCACCGATCGCCACGCTGAACAGGCCCACTGCGCCGACGGCGACCCAACCGAATACCGCGCCGACCCGCTGCGGAGCGAATCCGGTGCCGATCAGATGCAACCCGAAGGCCAGCACTCCTGCCGCGACAGCGGCGGCCAGCGGGCGGTGCCAGTGCCGCATCCACCCGAGGACCGCCACGCCCGCGGCGATGAGCGCGAGCCCGGCCAGCCACGGCCAGGGCGATGGTGGTGGTATCCGGTCGCGGTCACCGGACACAGTGACCTGCTGGCCGTCCACGACCAGCGGGAGCTGCCAGGCTCCCGGCACGTCCGATTGGTCCGGCGGCGGATCGATCCGTGCATCGGCCCAGGTGACGCTGCCTCCGTCGCTGAGCGGCTGCCACCGTGGCTGGGCGTCCGGCGCCGCGGCGGTGCGCCGGGTCAGACCGGCCTCGGCTGCGGTGATGCTGCGCTGGTTGGCCTGCACCTGGTCCTGCGACAGCCGCAGGAACGGCTCGCCGCGGTAGCCGAGAACGACGATCGTGCCCGCGTCCCGGTTGGTGATGCGCACCCACTGCCCGCCGACCCCGACGGTCACGTCCACCCCCGGTGTCGCCGGCCGGACGTCGGTCACCACCGTCCGGAAGTTGCTCGGCGACCCGCCGCTTCCGGCGATGTGCGCTGCCGCCGGAACCGGGTTGACCAGGCTGAACAAGCACGCCAGCGCCACGCTCAGCAGGACCGGCCGCAGTGCCTCCCGCTTCACACCGGACTCCTTCCGGCCGGCCACTCGACCGGCAGCGACGACGCCGCGACAGCGCGATCCACGACTGTTCGTACGAACCCCCACGATCGGTTCCCGAACCGCGCACAACCTGCCACACAGCGCAGTCGAGGACTCCCGGCAGGGGCGCGCCCTTGCTGATCCGGGCGCTGCACCGCTGCCGTTCACCTGCCCGCCTCGGTCGTCGTCGGGCACGGGATGCTCGCCGCGGCGACCGTGGTGCTGGTGCTGCTCGTCAGCCTCGCCTCGGGGGCTTCGGCGTCACGCGCCGGTGGGCGCCAGCACGATGTCGAACTGCACGTGGCGGAACGGCGCCGTGACCCCGTACCGCCGCGCCTGCTGCGGATCGTCGACCTCGACGAAGTCCCTGACCAGGCTCTGCTTGACCGCGAACACCGCATCGGTGTCGAGGTACTCACCGCCGGCCACGAAGACGTGGGTCGTCACGGGGTGGTGGCCCGCCGCCTCGGCGATGAAGTGGATGTGCGCGGGCCGGTAGGGATGCCGCGAGGTGCGGGTCAGCAGCTGCCCCACGGGTCCGTCGGTCGGGATCGGGTAGTGGCGGGGCATGACCGTGCGGAACTCGAAGGCTCCCCCGTCGTCGGTGGTGAACAGCCCGCGCAGGTTCCCGACCGGTGTCACGTCCGGCCGCTGGACGTCGTAGAACCCGTGCGCGTCGGCCTGCCAGACGTCGACACCGGCTCCGGGCAGCGGCGTGCCGTCGACCGAGACCACCCGCCCGGTCACCACGCAGGGCTGACCGTCGCCCACCTCGTCGATGCTGTCCCCGAACTCGCGGCGCGGCGAGGTGACGACATGGAACGGCCCGAGCACGGTGGAGTCGGTCACGGCCTCGGGTTTGCGGTCATTGAGCGTCTCCACGAGCATCGACACCCCCAGCACGTCGGACAGCAGGATGAACTCCTGCCGGGTGTCGGAGCACATCTGCCCGGTCGCGGTGAGGAAGCCGATCGCCTGCTCCCACTCCTGCATGCTGGGCTCGACGTCCCGGACGAACCCGTGGAGGTGCTCGACCAGGCTGGTCAGAATCTGCCGGAGCCGTGGATCGCGGGTATCCGTAAAGCTGTCGACGACCGCCTTCGCGGCGGTCTCCTCGGTGAAGTCGGCGGCCATGGTGGTCCTCTCCTGGGTTCGCCCTCGCCCTCATGGTCGACCGTACCCGGGCATCGGCGACTGCCCCGTGGCGTCCACGAACTCGATGGCGTGGGGGCTTCCGAGCGCGCAGACCCCCACCGCGTCGAGTTCACGGACGGGCTGGTGCGCCGGCGCCGTTGGGACCCGGCTCCAGGGCGGCCTGGCTCCACTCAGGCGGCCCAGTCCAGCAGCCGCTGGTGGCGCTGCGGGTCGCGCAGGGCCGCCAGCGCCTCCTTCTCCAGCTGGCGGATCCGCTCGCGGGTCAGGCCGAGCGCCTCGGCGACCTGCTGCAGGGTGTGCTGGTGGCCGTCGTGCAGGCCGTAACGCAGCGCGACGATCCGCGCCTCCCGGTCCGGCAGGGTGCCGACCAGCGTCCGCAGCTCGTCGGTGAGGGCGTGCGACTCCACGACCTCGCTGACGTCCGGGCCGTCGGAGTCCTCGATGAGATCGCCGATGCTGGTGTCCTCGTCCTCGGCCCCCACAGGGGTGTCGAGACTCACCGCCGAGCGCGCCGCCAGCCGCAGCTCGGTGATCCGCTCCGCCGAGGTACCCGCGGCCTCGGCGAGCTCGTCGACCGTCGGCTCCCGGTTCAGGGTCGAGAACAGCTTGCGCTCCACCCTGCCGAACCTGGCCAGCTCGCCCACGACGTGCACCGGCAGCCGGACGGTCCTGGTCTGGCCGGCGAGCCCGCGGTCGATCGCCTGCCGGATCCACCAGGTGGCGTAAGTGGAGAACTTGTAGCCCCTGGCGTAGTCGAACTTCTCGACCGCGTGAATCAGGCCGAGGTTGCCCTCCTGCACGACGTCGAGCAGCGGCAGCCCCCCGTGGGAGTGCTTCTTGGCCACCGACACGACCAGCCGCAGGTTGGCGCGGACCATCTGGTCCTTGGCGCGCTGCCCGTCACGGGCCACCACGCGCAGGTCGCGACGATGCCCGCCGTCGACGGTGGGCTCGCCTGCCGCATCCTGGCGCAGCAGTTCCGCGGCGTAGAGCCCGGCTTCGATACGCTTGGCCAGCGCGACTTCCTGCTCCGCGGTCAGCAGCGGTGTGGTGCCGATGTCGTCGAGGTAGAATCGAACGAGGTCGGGTTCCTCCCGGCGTTCGCCACGCCGGCGAGTTGCGTCTGCTGTCTGGGCGGACATGGTCGAACCCCCTTCCGTGGTGAGCCTTCGCCGAGTACATGCCTCCGACCGGCGCTGCTGGGACTGTCGCTCGCGTCACCCGCGGCAGGACGCGGGCGCGAATCGGATGAATGCCGACCTCCTGGCCAGCCGACCACCCGTTGCAACGTCACGTTCGCGCCGTATCTTCCCCTACGCCCGCGCCGTCGATCGTCCGGGGCCCGCTGATGTGCCGATCGCCGATGCCGCATCGTGACGGGACCGGGCGATCGCGAGGCCTGGACGCTGGTGCTGATCACATCGGTCTTGCACGATGACGTGGATGTGTGCGACACCCGAACTCCGCCACCTCCGTGCGTTCGTCGCGGTGGCCGAGGAGCTGCACTTCTCGCGGGCAGCCCGCAAGCTGCATCTCGCGCAGCAGGCACTGAGCGCGCAGATCCGCCAGCTGGAGCAGGAACTCGGGGTGGTGCTGTTCCACCGCACCACCCGCAAGGTGGAGCTGACCCAGGCGGGGCGCACCTTCCTCTCCCATGCCCTGCCCATCCTCAACTCCGTGACGACGGCGTGTGAGCAGACCCGGCGCAGCTACGCCGGGGAGGTCGGGCAGCTCTCGATCGCCTATACCCCGACGGTGGCCCCCGAAGCGCTCCCCAAGTTCGTCCTCGAGCTGCACCGGGTCCACCCGGACCTGCAGCTGCGCATGTGCGAGATGTG
Organism: Pseudonocardiaceae bacterium; assembly: GCA_009379815.1. Lineage (GTDB taxonomy): Bacteria > Actinomycetota > Actinomycetes > Mycobacteriales > Pseudonocardiaceae > WHSY01. The sequence continues at coordinate 107,953 of WHSY01000001.1, read as the reverse complement.
GCAGACCGACTCCGTCGTCGCGGTGAACTCGTCGCGGTTCGACGTGGGGTTCGCCCGCTGTCCCGTCATCAGGGGCGACCTCGAGTGCGTCAGCATCCGGGAGGAACCACTCGGGATCGTCCTCGGTTGCGACCATCGCCTGACGACGTCGAGCGTCGTGCCCATCGCCGACCTGGCCGCCGAGACGCTGACCATCTGGCCCCGGTCACTGTCTCCGGGCTTCTACGACCGCGTGGTGGAGACGCTGCGGGCGCATCGCTTCGACGGGCGGATCCAGGAGTTCGAGAACCTCGGCTTCGGGGTGCTGTTCAGCGACGACACCGCCAGGGTCGAGGTGGCGGCTGGACGCGCGTTCTCGGTCGCCTTCTCCCAGCAGTACGCCCCGCTACCGGAGGGCTTCGCGTGGCGCCCTCTCGAGCCGCCTCCGACCGTGCCGCTGCACATGTTCTGGAAGAAGCCCGTCTCGGCCACCGTCGACAAGCTCGTGCACCTGGTCCACGAGGTCGCGCGCCGCGAGGGGTGGATCGAGTCCGGCTGACCCGGCTGCCACGCCCGCCGTCAGGCCAGGCACCGCAGCGGGCTGCCACCGTTGTAGTCGATCATCTCGTCCACGATCCGATGGTAGTCGAGCGGTGTCGCGAGCGGCTCGCCTCGCAGCTCGGAGTGGGCGCGGTGCAGGTTCCCCACCAGCCGCTCGGGGTCGGTCCACGCCGCGAACCGCCCGAGATCGGTGTCGCGCGCCGCGTCGAGGGGCGATACGCGCGCGTCGAACGACGACCCGGCGACGTCACGGACGAACGTCAGGTAGTCGATCTGGTCGCCGATCGCCTCGGGGCCGCACACCGGCCCGTGCCCGGGCACCAGCTGCCGGATGTCGTAACCCCGCAGCCGTTCGAGCGCGCGCAGGCTCCCTTCGACCGAACCCATCAGGACGAACGGCGTGCCACCGTTGAAGACGAGGTCGCCCGCGAACAGCAGGCCGATCTCCTCGACCCACACGACGATGTCGTTGTCGGTGTGGGCCGGACCCATCGAATGCAGCTCGGCGGCCTTGTCGTCGCAGTGCACCGTCAGGCTGTCCTCGAAGGTCACGAAGGGCGGCACCAGCTTGATGTCACCGAAGTCGACCCCGCCGAACCACCGGGTCACCTCGAACCCCGACGCGATCATCGCGTCGCGGCAGCGCCGGTGGCCGATCACCGCCGCCTGGTCGAACACGAAGTTGCCGTGGGTGTGATCGCCGTGATGGTGTGTGTTGATCAATGCCTGCACCGGCTTGTCCGTGAGCCGGTCGACCTCGGCGGCCAGCGCGTGGGCACGTCGCTGGGTGAACGCGGTGTCGACCAGCACGACTCCGGACTCGCCGACGAAGATGCCGCAGTTGTTCAGGCCCCAGCTCCCGTCGAGCTGGACGTAGGCGTGGAAGCCGTGTCCCAGCTCCTCGACAACCGGGGTCGGTGCCGTGTCGGTGCCACCGTGCCCAGTGCTCATACTCGATGCCTTTCGTCCGCCTCGCCGGCTGCTCGCAGTCGCGCTGCCCGGCACCGGCTCGGCTCAGGTGCTCGCCGAGCGCATGCCGAACTCCGGCATGATCTCGGTGGCGTAGAGCTCGAGCATCTGCAGGGCCTCGTCGCGGGGGATCATCCCCCAGTGGAACAGCCAGATGAAGTAGTCGATCGGCAACTGTGTCAGGAAGCTCTCGACCTGGCGCTTGACCTGGTCGACGGTTCCCCCGATGAGCAGCCCGCTCTCGATGAGCCGGTCGGCGAGGTGCTCCCCGGGCTTCGGGACCGGGCCCTCCTCGTCGTCGAGCCGGGAGGCCTCCATGAATCCGAACTGCTCGTACCAGCCGTTCCACACGGGTTGCTGGTGCAGTTCACAGCTGCGGCGGATGCGAGCGCGGACCTCGTCGTCACTGGTTCCGTTGGGGTAGATGTAGAACGTGCGACAGACGCCGATCCCCTCGCCGAGCTTCGGGTGCCGGCCGCGGGACTCCGCGCCCTCGACGTAGACCTCCATCAGCTGCTTGAGCTTGACCAGCGACCCCATCAGGATCGTCGGCGTCACGTTCTCCTCGCCACACCACTGCAACGTGCCGGGGCTGGCGCCGAACGCCTGGAACAGCTGGGGATGCGGCTTCGTGTACGGCCGCGGCACGACGCTGACCCCCTTGACGGTGCCGTTGTCGTCGATCTCGTCGGGGTGGCCGTACGGACCGGTGATGGTCGCCGACGGCGGCCAGTTGGGAATGCCCTCGTAGGGGTAGGGGACCTGGTAGGTCGGGCCGTCGTACTGCAGCAGGTCGTTCGCCCAGGCCGCTTTCATGATCTTGAAGTTCTCGCTGAACAGCAGCCGGTTGCGCTGGTCGGCCTCGCTCTGGTCCGAGGCCGTGGACGTGACCCCGAACCGCTGGCACAGGATGTTCTGCCACCGCGCCTGATAGCCGCGCGCCATGCCGACGAACAGCCTGCCCTTGAGCATGTGGTCGGCGATGGCGATCTCCTCCGCCACCCGGATCGGGTCGTGGGCCGGGAGCACGAGCCCGAGCTGGCCGTGCCGCAGGCGCTTGGTGAACGAGGCGAGATAGACGTTGAGCAGCAGCGGTGCAGGCGAGATCTCCATGCCCTCGGAGTGCATGTGGTGCTCGACGTGCGTGATGCCCCAGTAGCCGAGCTCGTCGGCGGCCTGGCACAGCCCGATGAGGCCTTCGAGCATCCGCTGGTAGGCCTCGTTGTCGCGACCGATGGGGCGGCGTGCGGCCATCTCGGTCTCGTCACCCAGCGACGGGTAGACCTGAAGAATCGTCTCGGTCATGTGCTTGTCCTCTACTCGGTGCGGTCAACCGGTCGCGGGCCGCTGGCCGACCCGGTTGCGCAGGATCCCGATTCCTTCGACTTCGAGTTCGACGAGGTCGCCGGGCTGCAGCCAGCGGTCGATCTCGAGGCCGCAGCCACGCCCGACCGTCCCGCTGCCGAGGACATCGCCGGGCTGCAGCGGCTGCTCCTGCGACAGGTGGGCGATGACCTCGCAGAAGCTGAAGCGCATCGAGCCCAATGTCCCCTCCGACCAGGTCTCGCCGTTGACGCGCGCGCTCATCGCCGCGGTGTTGATGTCGATGGCGTCCGCCGTCGTGATGCACGGGCCGAGGGAGGTCGCGAAGTCCTTTCCGAGACCGGGGCCCAGACCGACCTTCATCTCCCGGAACTGGATGTCGCGTGCGCTCCAGTCGTTGAAGATCGTGTAGCCGGCGATGCAGCCGGCGGCCTGTTCGGCGTCGACCCGGTACGCGCGGCGGCCGATGATCGCGCCGACCTCCAGCTCGTAGTCGAGCTTGTCGGTGTAGGAGGGCCACGGCACGATGTCCTCGGGCCCGAACACCGTGTCGCAGTTGCCCTTCCAGTACACCGGAATCTCGTACCACTCGTCGGGCACGTGGCCCAGGCTGTTGCGGACGTGCTCCTCGACGAGCATGAAGTCCCGCATCGAGTTCGGGCGGGGCAGCGGGGCGCGCAGCGTCACCTCGGCCATGGGTACGGGCGGCGCGGCGCCACCGGACTGTGCGGCTCGCGCCAGGGCCAGTCCGGCGTCTCCCGCCGCGAGCAACCCGCACATGCCACGCCCGGCCCGGATCTCACGCTCCAGGTCGGACGCCGGTTCGACGGCGGCGGTCAGGTCGATGACCCCGTCGCCGTCGAGCACCCCGATCCGATCCTGCGCCGCATCGGCATGCCGGTAGGTCACGAGCTGCACCGGGCGATCTCCTCATCGCGGGCGATGGCACCCCCACGGCGGTGCCCTGGGTCACAGCCGATGCTATGCCGTCACCGCACCGCAATGGAAACAGTGCTTCGGCGCCGACTAACTACCTGACGTTGTCAATCGGCGCCGGTGCGGGCGACCGCAGTTCGTCCTCGACGTAGCGGTCACCGGCGGCATACCAACCGACGATGATCATGACCGCGCACAGCGCGAACATCAGCGCGAACGGGGCGCCCCATCCCCCCGTCACGCCGCGGAGCACACCCACGAGCAGCGGCCCCGTCCCGGCGAGCACGTATCCGATGCCCTGGACGAATGCGGACAGCGCGCCCGTGGTCGCGGCGCTGCGCGCCCGCAAGCCGATCATCGTCAGGGCGAGCGGGAAGAGCCCGAGCCCCAGCCCGACCAGCAGCATCCACAACCAGGCACCGGCCACCGGGGCGGTGAGCATGCCGATGTAGGCGAGCACGCAGCACGCCGTCAGCACGAGCACGATCGGCCGCTGGGTGCGCATCCGCCCCGCCAGCGACGGCACCAGCAACGACATGGGTATGACGAGCACCGACACCGACGCCGCCAGCAGGCCGGCTCGCGCCGCCGAGACCCCGGTCTCGCGGAAGAACTGCGCGAACCAGCCGAAGACGATGTAGGCCTGCGCCGACTGGGTCCCGAAGAACAGCGCGAGCGCCCAGGCCAGCCGGGTGTGCGCCAGCCCGGTCGACCGCGGCGCCACGCCCGCCGTGCCGTCGCGGTCGCGGCGGACGGCGAGCAACGGCAGCCACGGCAGCACCGCGAGAGCCGCCATCGCGGCCCAGATCCCGATCCCGAGCCGCCATCCCTGCTCCCCGGCGAACCGCGCGACGGGCACCGCCAGCGCCGCGCCCGCCGCCTGCCCGGCCGCCAGTGCCGTCGTGTAGGCGGCGACCACGGCGCCCGTCCGCTCCGGGAAGTGCCGCTTGACCAGCGCGGGCAGCACGACGTTGCCCACCGCGCCACCGGCGAGCGCGAGCACGCTCATCAGCAGGAACACCCACACCGAGCCGGCCAGCGCGCGGGCCAGCAACCCGGCGCTGGTCACCGCCAGCGCACCTGCCACGACGGCCTGCTCGCCGAATCGACGGACCAGCGCCGGTGTCACCGAGCCGAGCACCGCGAAGCAGACCACCGGCAACGTGGTGAGCAGGCCCGCCACACCCGGACTCATTCCCAGCCCGCGCTGCAGCTCCTCCAGCAGCGGCCCGACGGTGGTCACCGCGGTGCGCAGGTTCACGCCGGTCAGCACGATCGCGGTCAGCAGCAGCCAGGCGCGCCGCCCACCGATCCTCGCCGCCCGCTGACCCGTCGCCGCCGTCACCCGCACCCTCGCTTACCGGCCATCGCCTCTTCCGTTGCTGCGTCGGGCCCGACCCCGGCCAACCCCGAGCGCCGCGAAGGGCCCCTTCACCGCGACCGGCCGCGCCGCGACGCCGCGAGGGGCACCTACACGGCGTCGGGTGCACCGGAGGCGCCCTTCGCGGCATCACGGTGCCGGACAGATGCAGTGAAGGCGCCCTTCGCGACGTGGCCTATGCTGGCGATCGTTAGTTAGACTGACCACGACCTGCTACGTCGCGACTCGCCCAGCGAGCCTGGGATCATGGTGCACCATGGGGTCGGAGATATCGATGACGTCCGTTGCGGCGCGAACCACCGTCAACACCGAGGCGGTGCGCGACGCGGCACTCACGCTGTTTTCCGAGCGCGGCTACCACGGCACCGCGTTGAGCCAGGTCGCCGAGATGCTGGGCATCCGCACCCCCAGCCTCTACAACCACATGCGGTCGAAGCAGGAACTGCTGCGGGGCATCGTCGGCGAGACCACCGACAAGGTCTGGGAGGACTACGAGGTCGCGATCGCGGGCATCGACGACGTGGTCGAGCAACTCCGGCGCGCCACCGAGATCTATGCGCTGCGCCACGCGACGCACCGGCGCGAGGCACTGATCGTCAACCGCGACCTCGCGAGTCTCGACGAGCCCGCGCGTTCCCAGGTGCTGGACAAGCGGCGCCGTCACGAGCGGGCCGTCCGCCAGCTCATCGCGGCGGGCACGGAACAGGGGGTGTTCACCGTGCGGCAGCCGGTACTCGCCTCGTTCGCCATCCTCGAGATGTGCGTCAGTATCGCTCGATGGTTCCGGGAGGACGGGCCGATGTCGGCGGCCGATGTCGCGCGGCAGTACAGCGACTTCGCGCTGCAGCTCGCCGGAGCCACTCCTCCGCCCCGCTGACCGAACGGCCCGGGACGGGCTGACCGGAGAAGGAGAGCGGCATGCTTCGCACGGAACTCATCCGCCCCGTCGCCGAGCTACTCGACGCCCACGCGCAGTGGCGCGGCGGCAAGGTCGCCTTCGATGACGCGGCACGGAGCGTGACCTACGCCGAGCTCGCGGAGCGCACGGCCCGGCTCGGCGCGCATCTCGAGGGGCTCGGCCTGCAGCCCGGCCAGCGCGGTCTGATCTTCATGGACAACTCGGTCGAGACCGCCGAGAGCTACCTGGCGCTACCGCGGGCCGGAGCCGTCGCGGTGTGCGTGAACCCGCTGTCGCCACCCGCCGAGGTGGGCTACGTGCTCGACGACAGCGACGCGAAGGTCGTCCTCACCGACCCTGCCCACCTCGACGCCGCCCGCGAGCTCGTCGCGGGCCGTACCGGCGTGTCCATCGCGGTGACCGGCGAGCACGCCGACCCACTGCCGCCCGGCGTGGTGTCGTACGAGGAGATGGCGACCACCGACCAGGCGACCGGCCCCCGGGACAGCCTGACGCTCGACGACGTGGCGTGGATGCTCTACACCTCGGGAACGACCGGCCGCCCGAAGGGCGTGCTGCTCACCCAACGCAGCTGTCTGTGGGTGGTGGCCGCCTGCTGGGCACCGATCGCGGGGTTCTCGGACACCGACGTGCTGCTCTGCCCATTGCCGCTGTTCCACTCCTACGCGCTGGACCTCTGCGTACTCGGCGGCGTCGCGGTCGGCGCGACGGTGCGCATCATGCGGCGCTTCTCGACCGGCGAGGTCCTCGACCTGCTGCGCACGGAGCCGATCACCTTCTTCGCCGGGGTGCCGACGATGTTCAGCTACCTGCTGGAAGGTGCCGGCGCCGACGGGCTCGACGGCAACCGGCTCCGGCTGTGCGTGTCGGCCGGAGCGATCATGCCCGCCTCGCTCAACCGTGCCTTCGAGAACACCTTCGAGGTCACCCTGCTCGACGGCTACGGCATCACCGAGACCTCGACCATGGTCGTGATGAACTGGCCGACCGGCCACCGGATCATGGGCTCCTGCGGGCTGCCGGTGCCCGGCCTGACCGTCCGCCTCGTCGATCCGGCCACCGGCCGTGACGTCGGGACCGGCCAGGACGGTGAGCTGTGGGTGAGCGGTCCCGGCGTGATGGTCGGCTACCACAACCTTCCCGACGCCACCGCCGACGCGCTGACCGACGGCTGGTATCGCACCGGGGACCTCGCCCACCGGGACGAGAACGGCTTCCTCACCATCAGCGGGCGGATCAAGGAAATGATCATCCGCGGCGGGGAGAACATCTACCCGGCCGAGGTCGAGGACGTCCTGCTCGGCCTCGACGGGGTGCGCGACGCCGCCGTCGCGTCCCGGCCGCACGACAGCCTCGGCGAGGTTCCGGTCGCATTCCTGGTACCCGGCGATAGTGGGCTGGACACGGCGCGGCTGCTCGCCGGCTGCCGGGAGCGGTTGAGCTCCTTCAAGGTCCCCGCCGAGTTCTACGCCGTCGAGCAGATCCCGCGCACCGGTTCGGGCAAGATCATGCGGTACAAGCTGCAGCAGCAGCTGGGCGAGCTCTCACGGCTCCCGTAGGGTCGTGCCCAGCTCGGCTGCGGCGGCCACCACAGCATCGATGATGCCGGCGTAGCCGGTGCAGCGGCACAGGTTGCCGGCCAGCTCCTCGCGCACCCGCTCGCGGCCGGGGTTCGGCTCGGTGCGCAGCAGGTGCAGCGCCGACATCAGCATCCCCGAGGTGCAGAACCCGCACTGCAGGCCGTGGTGCTCCGAGAACGCCCGCTGCAGCGGGTGCAGCGTGCCGTCCACGCCGGCCAGGCCCTCGACGGTCACCACCGAGGCGCCCTCGGCCTGCACCGCGAACATCAGGCACGCCCGCACCGGCTGCCCGTCGACCAGCACCGTGCAGGCCCCGCAGACACCGTGCTCGCATCCCAGGTGGGTACCGGTCAGCGCGAGGTCCTCACGCAGCGCGTCGGCCAGGGTGCGCCGGGGCTCGACGTCCACCTGCTCGCCGACCCCGTTGACCGTCATGCCGACCTTCACGACATCACCTCCGCGTCCGCCCGGGCCAGGGCGCGGCGCACCAGCTCTCCGGTGATCGCCTGGCGGTACCGCGCCGGCGCGTGGACGTCGCTTCCGGGCCGCACCTCGGTAGCCGCCGCCTCGGCCACCTCGGCCGGGGTAGCGCCGTCGCCGTTGAGCAGCGCCTCGGCGCAGGCGAGCCGCTGCGGCGTGCCAGCGACGCCGCCGACGGCGATCCGCCAACGCCCGTCGACCTCGGCTACGACGGCCAGCACCAGCGCGAAGTCGCCGTGGCGGCGGGCGAGCTCGGCGAACCCCCACCGCGACGGCACGGGCAGATCGACGGCGGTGAGCACCTCGTACTCCTGCAGTGCGGTCATCAGCGGCCCGTCGAACAGCCCGTCCGCCGCGACGGTGCGCTCGCCGTCCGGGCCGGTGACGTGCGCGACGGCACCTGTCGCCACCGCGACGGCGGGCAGCTCGGCCGCGGGGTCGGCGTGGGCGAGGCTGCCGCCCAGGGTGCCGCGGGACCGGATCGCCGCATGCCCGATCCACCGCGCCGCCTCCGCCAGCAGCGGGTGGCTGCGCTGCTCGACCAGCGCGGCGTGCCGGGTCATGGCACCCACGCGCAGCACCGACGGCGCCGTCCCGTCGGTCCCGTCGATCCCGGCAAGGTCCGGGATCCGGTTGATGTCGACCACCACCGCCGGCCTCGACAGCCGCATCGACAGCAACGGCACCAGGCTCTGCCCGCCGGCCAGCAGCTTGCCGTCGCCGCCCGCCTCCACCAGGGCACGCACCGCCTCCGCGACACCGGCGGCGCGCAGATACTCGAAGCGCCCGGGTTTCACGTCACCGCCCCGAGAAGCGTGGGGAGCGCTGCTCGGCGCGGGCACGCTTGCTCTCGGCGACGTCCTCGCTGGTCCAGCACGCCTCGAACGCCTCGAACAGCCCGGTAGCGTCGGTGGCGTCGGTGCCGGGCTCGAACAGGTCGGTCAGGGCACGCTTGGAGTACGACAGCGACAGCGGCGCGAGCGAGGCGATCGAGGTGGCCCACGCCACGGCAGCGTCCCGGTCGCCGAGCCGGTCGGCCAGCCCGAGGCCGTGCGCCCGCTGCGCGTCGAGCTGGTCGCAGCCCAGCAACATCGCCCGGGCAGCGCCGCCACCTGCGAGCAGCGCCAGCCGCCGTACCGTCCAGGGGTCGACGGCCAGGCCGATCCGCGCGGTGGGCACGGCGAAGACCGCCTCGTCGGCCACCACCCGCAGGTCGCAGGCGATCGCCAGCTGGGTTCCCGCCCCGATCGCCGGGCCGTTGACCGCTGCGATCACCGGCACCGGAGCATCGGTCAGCGCGTGCAGCGCGGCGTAGAGCGCGGTGCGGAAGCCGTCGCCGTAGACCTGACCGAAGTCGGCCCCCGAGCAGAAGCTGGTCCCGGCGCCGCTGACGACCAGCGCTCGCGCGCCCTCGGCGACCGTGCGGGTCACGGCGTCGCGCAGCGCCTCGCAGTGCTCGAGGTCGAGGGCGTTGCGCCGCTCCTGCCGGTCCAGCTCGATGAGCCCGACGGCATCCGCCGTCTCGACGTTGATCATGTGAGTCCCTTCCACACCGCGGCGGGTGTCACCGGCAGGTCATCGATCTCGATACCGAGCGCGTCGGCGACCGCACCGGCGAGCACCGCGTTGGGCGCGAGCGTGCCACCCTCGCCCACGCCGCGGACGCCGAGCGGGTTGGCCGCGGGCTCGCAGATGTGGTCGATCACCAGGTCCGGCACCTCCGCGCTGGTGGGCATCAGGTAGTCCAGCAGCGTGCCGGTGGACAGGTTGCCCGCGTCGTCGTAGACGAGGTGTTCGTAGAGCGCTCCACCGATCCCCTGCGCGATCGCACCTGCGATCTGGCCTTCCACGATCTTCGGGTGGATCACGTTCCCGGCGTCCTCGACGCACACCCATGCCAGGATGCGCAGTTGCCCGGTGGACCGGTCGATCTCGACGGTGGCGACCTGCGCGCCTGCCGCGAAGGCGCCGCGGATCGGGTCGTAGAACCGCGTGGCGTCGAGGCCGGGGTCGATGCCGTCCGGCAGCCGGTGGGTCTCCAGGTAGGCGACGCGGGCGATCTCGGCCAGCGACAGCCGTGGCTCGCGCTGCCCGGCCACGCTGACCTCGCCGTCGTGCAGCGCCAGGTCGGAGGGCTCGGCCTCCAGCAGGCCCGCGGCGAGCTCGAGCACCTTGTCCTTGACGGCGGTCGCGGCGAGGTTCGCGGCCCCGCCGCCGATCACCGCCTGCCGTGAGGAGAAGGCGCCGAAGCCCCACAGCGACTCGGTCGTGTCACCGAAGCGGACCTCGACGTCGTCGTAGCCGACGCCGAGACCGTCGGCGACGATCTGGGCGACGGTGGTCTCGAGGCCCTGGCCCTGCGAGGTGACACCGCTGAACACGACCACCCGCCCGTCCGGGTTCACCCGCACCGTGCAGGCGTCGTGACCGGTGCGAAACGGCATCCGCGGCCCGGCCGACGCGGCCCGCCCGAGCCCGGTGAGCTCGTTGTAGCAGGCCACGCCCATCCCGATCGGCGGCTGCCTGGCAACCCGGCGGCGCTGCTGCTCGGCGCGGAACTCATCGAGCCCGAAGAGCTCGAGCGCGCGCGCCAGGCACTGGCCGTACTGCCCGGAGTCGTCGACCAGCTTGGACGGCATCCGGTAGGGGACGTCCTCGGGGCGGATCAGGTTGCGGTCACGGATATCCACAGTGGATATACCGAGTCGCCGCGCCGCAGTGTCCATGATGGTCTCCATCGCGAAGACGCTGGCCGGGCGGGCGACGCCGCGGTACGGGCCCGACGGTGCGGTGTTGGTGGCGACGCCGCGCACCGTGGCGCGGTAGTCGTCGAGCCGGTAGGGCCCGGTCAGCAGCCCGCCCGCCATCAGCGGCTCGATCCCGGCGGTCCACGGATAGACGGAGTAGGCGCCGACGTTGCAGGTGACGTCGGCATCCAGCGCGAGCAGCCTGCCGTCGGCGGTGAACCCGGCGCGGAGCCGGTAGCGATGGTCGCGGGCGTGCGTGGCGGCGAGCAGGTGCTCGGCGCGGTCCTCCACCCACTTCACCGCCACCCCGGGCAGCTGCCGGGCGAGCAGGCACAGCGCCAGGTCCTCGGGGTAGACGACGGCCTTGACCCCGAACCCGCCGCCGACGTCCGGTGCGATCACCCGGACGTTGCTCTCGGGCAGGTCGAGCAGCTCGGCGAGCACGGTGCGCACGATGTGCGGCACCTGGGTGCCCGACCAGAACGTGAGCCTGCGGTCGGCGGCTTCCCAGCGCGCGACGCCCGCGCGGCACTCGATCGGGTTGCCGCCGTGCCGGTTGGTGGTCAGGTCACGCTCGACGACCACGTCGGCGCGGTCGAAGGCCGCGTCGACGTCACCCGCGGTGAAGGTTCGCTCCAGCAGGACGTTGTCCGGCGCCTGCGGGTGCACCGGATGCTGCGGCGGGGCCCACGCGCAGACGGTCACGGGCAACTCGTCGTACTCCACGTCGATGAGCTCGAGGGCGTCCTCGGCGACGTACCGGTCGCGGGCGACCACCGCGGCGACCGCCTCGCCGGAGAAGCGCGCCTTCTCGCCGGCGAGCACGGGCTGGTCGGTCTCCACATACGACGGCAGCGCCGACTGCGCCCGCAGTGCGACACCGGCGAACCCGGGCGTCGCAGCCGTCACGACCGCGTCGACACCGGGCATGGCTCGTGCCCGGGAGGTGTCGACCTCGCGGATCCGCGCGTGCCCGAGCGGGCTGCGCAGGAACGCCACGTGACGCATCCGCGGCAGCGTCAGGTCGGAGACGTAGCGGCCGTTGCCGGTCAGCAGCCGGGCGTCCTCCTTGCGTCGGACGCTGGTGCCGGCGGATGACGTCGTCGGTTCGCTCATGGCATCGCGTAGCCGCCGTTGACCGAGACCACCTGGCCGGTGGTCCACGACGACAGCGGGGAGGCCAGCAGCAGGATCGTGGGGGTGACGTCCGCCGGGCGGCCGAGGCGCCGCAGCGGGTACTGCCGCAGGATCTTGGCCATCCGCTCGTCGTCGGTGCCGCCGGCGTGGGAGTCGAGGTTGTCGGTCTGTACCAGCGCCAGCGACACCGCGTTGGCGCGGATCCGGTGCCGGGCGAGCTCCTTGGCCAGCGACTTCGTCAGCCCGACCGTCGAGGACCGGGCGCTCGCGGTGACGAGCAGCCCGGACTCGCCGACCCGGCCGGAGTCACCCATGAGGTTCACGATCGACCCGCCGCCGTGCTCGACCATCCGCTTCGCGACGGCGTGGGTGAGCTGCAGCGTCCCGGTGACCGTGACGTCGACCTGTGGCGCCCAGTCGGCGGGCTCGGAATCCAGGAAGCGCTGCATCCTGGTCGCCGCCGCGTTGTTGACCAGCACCCCGATCGGCCCGAGCTCGGACTCCACCCGCTCGGCCAGCGCGGTCACCGCGTCGGGGTCGCGCAGGTCGCCCCCGACCGCGACGGCCCGCACGCCGAGCTCGGTCGCCTCGGCTGCGGCCTTCTCGGCACCCTCGGCCGACGAGTGATGGTGGAACGCGACGTCGGCTCCCTCGGCCGCGAACGCCATCCCGATGGCCCGACCCAGGCCCTGCCCGGCGCCGGTGACGAGCACGGTCACCCCTGACAGCTGCAAGTCCATGTGACCGATCCTCCCGCTACACGTAGATCCAGTCGCGCCGGCCCGAGACGGTGACGATGCGGCCGAAGCGCAGGCCGGGGAAGTGCGCCGCCGCCACGGCATACGGGGTGTCGGCGACCTCGTCGGCCAGCGCGTTGCGCACCGCCTGCGCGGCGCCCGGGTCGACGTCGAACACCGCCTGCCAGTCCGGTTCGGTCAGCTCGACCACCGAGTGCGCCACGTCGCCGAGCAGCAGCGCCCGCTGCCCGGCGCCGGAGACCACGTAGACGGTGGAGCCGGGAGTGTGCCCGGGGGCGTGGCGAGCGTCGAGCCCGGGCGCGAGCGTCGTGTCGTGGTCGAAGGGCTCGAGCCGGTCGGCCAGCGGCGACAGCTTGCGCACCGCACCCGGGTCGGCGTCGGGGCTGTCCACGAAGTGCGCCCAGTCGGCCGCGTGCACCCGGTAGGTCGCGTTCGGGAAGACGATCTCGCCCTTGCGGGTCGCCCAGCCCACGTGGTCGAAGTGCAGGTGGGTCAGCACCACGTCGGTGACGTCGGCCGGCTCGACGCCGTGCCCGCGGAGGCTGTCGAGGAACCCGCCGCCGGCGTACTTGCCGTTGTCGATCATCCCGACACCGGCGTCGACCAGGACGGTGCGCTCGCCTGTGCGCAGCAGGAAGCCCCCCAGGGTCAGCTCCAGCCCACCCCGAGCGTCGAGCTGGTCGTGGTGGCACGACCACGGGTCGTCGTGCCCGGGCCGGTACAGCACCTCCCGCGCATCCTCGCGGCCGATCCCGTCGACGACCGGCAGGATCTCGAGCTCGCCGACCCGCATACCGGCCTCCGCACTCATGAGCGTTAGTTCACCGCAACCTACGATCGCGGCTCGGAGCCGGTCAACCCGGCGCCCCGTGCCGTCCGTGAACTCGCCGTGACGGGGGTCAGCGGCCGGCGTGATCCCCACCGCGTCCAGTTCACGGACAGCCGGGGCTACCTGGCCTCGCCGTAGCGTCACAGGGGCTCACACCGCGTCGGCAGCCTTGCGCGCGGCTACCAGGACCGGGTCCCAGACCGGTGCGAACGGCGGGGCGTAGCCGAGATCATCTTGACGGTGATCGGCGTGGTGCCCGGGTAGTAGCCCGCGCGGGTGGTCGACTCCACGGTCACGCTCACCGGCTCGAAGCCGGCCGCAGCCGCCTCGGCCTCCAGCAGCCCGGTGCGGGCGATCTCCAGGTCACACACCTTGCTGACCGCGGTGCCGACCACACCGGGGAAGGTGGCGTAGCTGCCGCCGAGGTTCATCCCGATCACCCGGCCGTGCTTGTTGGCGTGCGTGCCGAGCGGGATGTGCACCCGTCGCTGCGACACCCGGTGCAACACCTCGACGCAGTCCCCGCCGGCCCAGACGCCGTCGGCGGCCCGCATCCGCAGATCGGTCAGCACGCCGCCGGACTCGCCGAGGGGCAGCCCCGCCGCACCGGCCAGCTCGGTGTTCGGCCGCACCCCGAGCCCCAGCACGACGATGTCGGCGGGCAGCGTGCCCTGCGCGGTGGTCACCGCGGCCACCCGGCCGTCGTCGCCGGTCTCGAACCCGGACACCGCAGTCGCGGACAGCACCGTGATGCCCATGCCCTCCATCGCCTCGTGCACCAGGGCGCCCATGTCCGGGTCGAGCGTCGTCATCGGCTCCGGTGCCCGGTCCACCAACGTGACCTGGAGGCCACGGCGCACCATCGCCTCGGCCATCTCGACGCCGATATAGCCGCCGCCGACGACGACCGCACGCCGCGGCCGGCGCGCCAGCCCGTCGAGCACCCCGGCGCCGTCGTCGAGGGTCTGCACGCCGTGGACACCCGGGCTGTGCGCCCCGGGCAGGTCCGGGCGCACCGGCACCGCCCCGGTGGCGACGACGAGGTCGTCGAAGCCGACCGTGGTGCTCGCACCGCCGTCGACGTCACATGCCGTGACCGTGCGGGCGCCCAGATCGACGCCGGTGACCTCGGTGCGCAGCCGCAGGTCGATCCCGTTGTCCCGATGAGCCGCCGCGGTGCGGGCAACCAGGGCGTCCGGACCGTCGACGTCGCCACCGACCCAGTACGGGATGCCGCACGCCGAGTACGACACGTGGTGGCTGCGCTCGAAGGCCACCACCTCCACCGAGTCCCGGCCCGCGCGCCGCAGCGCCTGCGAGGCCGCGGCCATCCCGACCGCGTCGCCACCGATGACCACCACCCGCCTCGTCACGAAACCACCTCATCGTCTCGGGGATCTCCGGTCAAACCACGTAACCATTCACCCCGGCCCGGCGATGTGGTGTGCAACACCGGACACCGACCCCGTGATGGCCATGATGTTCGAATTCCACTACGACCTGACCGCCCACGAAACCCGGCGCCTCGGGGCCGTGCTCGATGCGTTCGAGGACTGGGATCCTGCGGCCGCGCTCGCCGGGGAGGTCGAGGCCGCCCGGCTGCTGTACTCCGGCCTCGATGCCCAGCAGCGGGCCGTCTACGAGCTGCTGGTCGCCGAAGGCCTGATCGATGCGTGACGCAGCCGCCGACATCGCCCGCCGCGCGTGGCTCGACTGCCCGCGCTGCGCCGGCGCCGCCGACTGCGCCACGTGCCGGGCGGGCAGGACCTGCGACACGCACTGGCGCTACATGCTGGGCTCCGCCGGGCGCAACATCTTCCTGCAGTGCCCCGAGTGCCTGCACCGCTGGTGGCACGACACCGGGTTCGGTGTGGGTGATCGACCGCCGGGAATCGGCGATGTGTCCGGTTTCTGGACCGACGTCGCCTGAGCGGCCGACGTAGCGCCGTCCCGCCCCCGGCATCGACCGGCTACCGTCGGGCACGACGGGAGGTGGGTGCCGGTGAAGGTGGCGACGAGGACCGAGGTCGGCCTGGTCCGCGAGCGCAACGAGGACGACCTGCTCGTCGACGAGGACCGCAGGTTCTTCCTCGTCGCCGATGGGCTCGGCGGCCATCGGGCCGGCGACGTCGCCAGTAGGACGGCAGCGCGCGCCGCGCACTCCGCCGTGGTGACGAGCAGCGATCACGAGCCCGGACGCGCGCTGGGCGACGCGCTGCACGCCGCGCACGACGCTGTGCTCGAAGCCGCCGCCACGGATCCCGGCAGGAGCGGGATGGGGACGACCGCGGTCCTGGCCCAGCTCTCCGCCGACGACCGGCAGCTGTGGGTCGCCCACGTCGGGGACAGCCGTGCCTACCTGCTGCGCGCCGGTCGGCTCCACCGGCTCACGGCCGATCACCGGATCGGGGGCGGCCGCCTCACGCAGGCGCTGGGCACCCCCGGCGACGTCTCGCCCGAGACCGCGCAGTTCGACCTGGCGGCCGGCGATCGGATCCTGCTGTGCACCGACGGTCTGACCGACATGGTCGACGACGGTGCCATCACGGCGCAGCTGGCGTCGGACGAGGGCCTGGAGCGCAGCTGCGACGGCCTGGTCGACGACGCGATGGCACACGGCGGGATCGACAACGTCACGCTCGTGCTGATCGAGATCGACGGCTGAGCTCCCGCGACCGGCAGCGCGTCGACGGCTGCCTCGGCCGAGCCGGGTGGACCCGCAGGTGTGACTACCATGCGTACCGAGAGGCCGCGGCAGGATAGGAGGTGAGGCGGCGGTGACCGACCCGGTGCGGGTGGCCGTGATCGGATCCGGACCTTCCGGGCTGTACGCCGCCGACGAGCTGAGCAAGCACGGCGGCGTGACGGTGGACGTGCTGGACCGGCTGCTGTGCCCCTACGGGTTGCTGCGCTACGGCGTCGCGCCGGATCACCTGAAGATGAAGTCGCTGGAGCTGACGCTGCGCAAGGTCCTCGAGCGGCCCGAGGTGCGGTTCCTCGGCGGGGTGGAGCTCGGTGACCGCCTGACCGTCGACGACCTGCGGGAGCACTACGACGCCGTGGTCTATGCCACCGGCTCGGCGGTGGACCGCAGGCTGAACATCCCCGGTGAGGACCTGCACGGCAGCTTCTCGGCGACCGAGTTCGTCGCCTGGTACTGCGGCCACCCCGATTCCGAGGTCGACAAGTTCACCCTCGACGCCCGGGAGGCGGTCGTGGTGGGGGTGGGCAACGTCGCCGTCGACGTCGCCCGGATCCTGGCCAAGACCGCGCAGGAGCTTCGCGTGACGGACATGCCCGACCATGTGCTGGACGTGCTCGACGCCAGCACCATCACCGACATCCACATGGTCGGCCGACGCGGCCCCGCGCAGGCCAAGTTCACCACCAAGGAGCTGCGCGAGCTGGGCGAGCTGGCCAACGCCGACGTCGTGGTCGACCCCGCAGAGCTCGTCCTCGACGCGGCCGGCGAGCAGGTCGTCGAGTCCGACAAGACGGTGCGACGCAACCTCGAGGCGCTGCGCGAGTGGTCGCAACGCACCCCGGAGGGCCGGCCCCGGCGGTTGCATGTGCGCTTCCTGCACTCCCCCGTCGGGGTTCTCGGCAACGGCCGGGTCGAAGGCGTCGAGCTCGAGCGCAACGAGCTCGACGGCAACGGCGGGGTGACCGGCACCGGCGAGCAGACGACGATCCCCGCCCAGCTGCTGCTCCGGTCGGTGGGCTACCGCGGCCTGCCGCTGTCCGGCGTCCCGTTCGACGAGCGGGCCGGGGTGATCCCGCACCAGCAGGGCAGGGTGCACCGTGACGGTGCGACCGCGCCCGGCGAGTACGTGGTGGGCTGGATCAAGCGCGGCCCCACCGGAGTGATCGGCACCAACAAGGGCGACGCCAAGGAGACGGTGGCCACGCTGCTCTCCGACCTCGACGAGCTGCCCCGTGCCCCGCACCGCGACCCGGACGCGTTGCCCTCACTGCTCGAGCAGCGCGGGGCCTGCGTCGTCACCTGGGCCGGCTGGGAGGCCATCAGTGCTGCCGAGGAAGCACTGGGCGTCGCCGCCGGACGCACCCGGGTGAAGATCGCCGACCGCGAAGCGCTGCTCACCGCTGCCGCGGAGGCACTGCGGCAACAGGGTTGATCGGCCCAACGGCGCTGATCGGCCGGTCACCGCGCCGCGTCGTGCGCGACGGTCAGCTCGGTCAACGAGCGCGACGCCAGGCTCGCCTTCCACTCCGGCCGCCCGTCGTCGAGCCGCAGACCCGGCAGCCGCTCGACGACCTCGGCCAGCGCGATCCGCGTCTCCAACCGCGCCAGCTGCGCTCCGATGCAGGCATGGATCCCCCTGCCGAACGCGATGTGCGGGTTCGGGTTGCGCGACAGGTCCGGCCGGTCCGGCTCGGCGAAGCGCGCCGGGTCCCGGTTCGCCGCGGCGATGACCAGGTAGACCCGCTCACCGCTGCGGATCGACCGGCCACGCAGGTCGAAGTCCTCGACGACCCAGCGGTTGAGTACCTTGATCGGCCCGTCGAAGCGCAGCAGCTCCTCGACCGCGGTGGTGATCGTCTCCGGCTCCCGCCGCAGCAGCGCGAGCTGCTCCGGGTGTTCGAGCAGCGCGAGCACGCCGTTGGCGATCGAGTTCGTCGTCGTCTCGTGACCCGCGAACAGCAGCAGGGCGCACATCCCCACCAGCTCGTCCTCGGTGAGCATCTCACCGCTGGAGTCGTCGACCATCATCGCGCTGAGCATGTCGTCACCCGGCTGGGTGCGCCGCAGCTCGACCAGCGACCGCAGGTAGTCGAACAGCTCCTCGAGCCCGCGCAGCGCCCGCTCGTGGCGATCCGGCCGCGCCTGCCCGCCGGTACCGAACGCGACCAGCGCCAGCTCGTCGGACCAGTGCCGGAACCGGTCCCGGTCCCCGGCGGGGGCGCCGAGCATCTCGGCGATCACCGTCGCCGGCAGCGGGTAGGCGACGTGGGCGATCAGGTCGGTGTGCCCGCCGGCGACGAACTC
This sequence comes from Pseudonocardiaceae bacterium, assembly GCA_009379815.1. Lineage (GTDB taxonomy): Bacteria > Actinomycetota > Actinomycetes > Mycobacteriales > Pseudonocardiaceae > WHSY01. The sequence goes on along the minus strand of WHSY01000001.1, from coordinate 89,346 downwards.
GTCGAGCAGCGAGTCGACCAGGCGCTCGATCCGCTCCCCCATGGCCGAGATCTGCTGCTGCTTGAACGCGCGGCCCGCCAGCCGCCGCAGCCGGGTGTGCGCAGGCGGGTCGGTGACGACCATCCACTCGCTGAGCAGCTCGCGGATCCGGTCCGAGGCGCTCGCGTCGTGCGACTTGCGCGCCTCGAGCAGCGGGCGGACCCGGTCCGAGGACAGCGCCTTGTTCCCGAGCGCGGCGGCCACGTCGTCGTAGCGGGTCACCAGCCACGCGCGGTGCGTCGCACTCCAGTGCACCGGGTCCTGCTCGCGCAGCGTGGCGAGGACCCGGTGGGGGTCGGCGCTGGCTGCCGGGGCGAGCAGGTCGTCAGCGATCATCTCGTGGGCCGCCATCGCCGCCACTCCTCTCGACCGATGTCGCACTGCCAGCCGTCGGCTCACCGTCCGACCCGCCGACCAACCCCGCCAGCGCGCCGGTCACCAGCTCGATGTGCCGGTCGACGAGATCGGCCTCGAGCCCGCCGACGTCGCCGAAGCAGAAGACGTCGCTGACCGGCAGGCCGGCGACCTGCTCGCGGATGTGGGCGGCGGCCTCGCCGGGCGTGAGGACCTGCAGCCGCGGGAACGTCCTGGCACCCGAGCGCTCGGCGCCCCGGTAGGTCCGCCGGTTGCGCCGGCCCGACGGCCGGATCCTGTCCCACGCGGCCTCGGGGTCGTCGGCGAGGAAGATGTTGACGAGGCCACCCATCCGCGCCACGCCGCTGCCGTGGCCACCTCGGGCCAGGCCCTCACGGTAGGGGTCGAGCAGGTCGGGATCGAGCCACAGCAGCCCCGCGCCGGTCCGGCCCGCGATGCGGGCGCCGCGGGGGCCCCGCGCACCCACCCAGGTCGGCAGCGGGCGCTGCACCGGGGCCGGGCTGGCCCGCCCGCTGTCCCACAGCTCGGGCAGACCGTCGACGCAACTCTCCAGCGCGTCGTAGCGGCCGCGGAAGTCGGCGCCGAACGCGGCGAACTCCTCGTCGCGCCACCCCGCGCCCACGCCGAGCTCGAGGCGGCCCGCGGACAGGATGTCGACCACCGCGGCCTGCTCGGCCAGCGCCAGCCGGCTGGTCAACGGCGCGATCGTGACGGCGGTGCCGATCCGCACTCGAGCGGTTCGCGCCGCCACGGCGGCGGCGAACGTCAGCGGCGCCGGCAGGTACCCGTCCTCGAAACCGTGGTGCTCGCTGAGCCACACCGCGTCCAGGCCCCACCGCTCCGCATCGACGATGCGGTCGAGGGTGGTGGCGTAGAGCTGCGACCAGTCGCGCGCACCGCCGGGGTTGCGCAGGTCGAAGTACAGTCCGATGCGCATCAGGGCCGCGATCCGGTGTGCGCGGGTTCGTCCTGCCGCAGGGCGCGCTGCAGTCCGAGGCGGTCGCGGATCAGGCGGCCGTCGACGACCCGTCCGCCCGTCACGGTGACGAGCCCGCCGAGGTGCAGCGTGGCCTCGCAGCCGATCCGGCCGTCCGTTCCGTCCAGACCCCCGAGGTAGCGGCCGTGGCACGCGACGTGGAAGGCCACCCGATCCCCGGCGGAGAACAGCTCGTCGACCTGCGTGGTCCGCACCTCGATCAGCGGCGCCGGCGGCCGGCCCGTCGGCTCGTCGTCACAGCTGATGCCCGCACGCCCGGCGGGCAGGCCGGCGGCGAGCCAGTCGCGCACCACCCGCTCGGCCGTGGCGTCGGCCGGCGCGGGGGCGGTGTCCCAGGGCGCGACCGCCGGGGGCTCGACGGGGTCGCAGCGGCCGGTGTCGAGCTGGCGGCGGCGGGCGAGGTAGTCCTGCTCGACGAAGTTCTCGGTGAGCCGGCTGCCGTTCCAGCGGTACAGCCCGAGCCCGCCCCAGGCGGCCGCCCTGCCGCCGTGGCGCTGCGAGGCGCCGTGCTCGGAGAACCGAAGGGCGAGCCGGTCGCCGGAGGTGACCAGCTCGTGGACGGTCAGGCCCAACCCGGGGAACTGCCGGAACTGGGCAGCCGCAGCGGGCTTGTAGGCCTCGTCGCGACCTGCCACCTCGTGCGGTCCCATGTGCAGCACGTAACCCGGTTCCATGATCTCGTCGCACACCGCGGTGTCGTGGCGGTTGGTGTAGTCGACGACGTAGCGGCGCAGCAGCGCGACGAACGGGTGCATCCGACTCACCGTCCCCGGAACCGGGGCTCGCGCTTGGCCACGAACGCCTCGATCCCCTCGGCGGTGTCCTCCGAGGACTGCAGCGTCGTCACCACCGCGGTGGAGTGGTCGAACTCGCCGCGGTCCACCCCGCGGTTGACCAGTCCCTTGCCGGCCGCGACGGCCAGCGGCGCGTGGCGCGCGATCCGCTCGGCCAGCGCCAGCGCCGCCGTCATCAGCTCGTCGGCCGGCACCACCTGCTGTGCCAGGCCGATCTCGCGTGCCGTGGTCGCGTCGACCCGCCGGCCCGCGAGCACCATGTACTTCGTCCACTGCCTGCCGATCACCGACGGCCCCCGCAGCACCCCGAAGCCGGGGACGAGGCCGATGGACGCCTCGGGCATGCCGAACACCGCGGTGGCCGAGGCCAGCACCATGTCGCAGGCCATCGCCAGCTCGCAGCCGCCGCCCAGCGCCCAGCCGTTGACGGCGGCGACGACGGGCAGCGGGGACTCCTCGACGGCGGCGAAGGTGCGCATGCAGTCGCGCTGGAACTCCCGCTTGGCAGCCAGGTCGGTCAGCTCGGCGAAGCTTGCGATATCCCCACCCGAGCAGAAGGCTCTGTCCCCCGCGCCGGTCACCACCACGGCTCGGGTGCACCCGTCGGACTCCAGGTCGGCCAGCACCGCGCGCAGCTCGGGCCAGAAGTCGCGGCCCATCGCGTTGAGCTTGTCGGGGGCGTCGATCGTCACGACCGCGACGGCGCCGGACTCCGACCGCGAGACGCTGAGGCTGTCGCGCTTCATCGGGTCCACCTCCCCCGCTCGGGGCGCTGCCCCCCGGCGATCTCGATGCTGGTGGCGATCACGTCGCGCGTCGCGGCCGGCTCGATGACATCGTCGAGGGACAACTGCGCCGCCGCCTCCCAGGGCTCCGCCTCGGTGATCCACTCGCTGGTGAGCGCCTCGACGAGCTCGTCGTGGGCGGCGTCGCCCTGCTCGGCCGCGACCTGCTCGAGCCGGCGCCGGTGGACCGTGCGCACACCGGTCTCCGGCGCCATGAATCCCAGCTCCGCCGAGGGCCAGGCGAACAGGAAGTCGGGTCGGGTCGGTCGGCCGCCCATCGCGAAGTGCCCGCCGCCGTAGGCCTTGCGCAGCACGACACCCACCTTCGGCACCGTCGCCTCGGCGATGCGCGCCACCACGGCCTCGTAGGCATGCAGGATCCCGCTGCGCTCGGCCTGGGTCCCGATCATGAGGCCGGGTACGTCCTGCAGGAACACCAGCGGGAGCCCGAAGGTGTCGCACATGTCGACGAACGCGCGCTCCTTGGCCAGCGCGGCCGGGTCCAGCGCACCGGCCCGGACGATCGGTTGGTTGGCAACGAGCCCGACCGGGCGGCCGCGGATGCGGCCCAGCGCGGTGAGCAGCCCACCGCCCCACCCGTCCGCCCACGGCAGCACGCTCGCCTCGTCGGCGATGCACTCCAGCACCTGGCGCATGTCGTAACCGGCGCGCGCACCCAGTGGCACCACCCGCTCCAGGTCCGCGGCCGGGCGCGCCGGATCGGCGGCCGGGACGACCGGTGCGGGCTGCGCCGCGTGGGAGGGCAGGTAGGACAGGAACGCGGCGACGGCGTCGAGGGCGTCGGCCTCGGAGGCGACCGCCATGTGGATGTTGCCTGCCTCGGCGGCGGCGGCAGGCCCGCCGAGCTCGGCATCGGTGACGTGCTCGCCGATCGCCGGCTCGACCACCGAGGGCCCGGACAGTGCCACCGAGCCGCTCTCGACCATCACCACGAAGTGGGCCGTCGAGGCGTGCAGCGCCGAGTCCCCGTACGAGGGACCGAGGATCGCCGCGGCCCGCGGCACCGGCGGCTGCTCGGGCGGTGGCTTGAGGAAGGTCGTGAAGTCCAGCGGGAGCCCGGAGAAGCGCCACCCCGAGACGTCCGGCATCCGCCCACCGTCGGCGTCGCACAGCAGCACCAGCGGCAGGCCCGCGCGCTGCGCCTGCTCGATGAGTCGTCCCTGCTTGCGCATGCTGGTGGGGGCCGTCGTTCCGGCCACGACGCTGGCGTCGATCCCGATCACCGCGACCCGGCGCCCGTCGAGCAGTCCGAAGCCGGTGACGACGGCATCCCCGGGCACATGCTTGGCGGTCCGCCGCTCCGGCAGCGCCAGCCCGCCGATCTCGAACCACGAGTCGGGGTCGACCAGCATGTCGATGCGCTCTCGCACCGGCAGCCTGCCGGACTCCCGGTGCTTGCGTACCCCGTCGGCGCCGCCCATCTCGAGCGACTGCGCCCGGCGCAGCCGCAGTTGCTCGATCTTGTCATCCATCGCCTGATCGGCATGGTGGACTATCACAGAGCCTCCCGCTGTGACGACGCGCTACGAGGACGACACGCAGTGGACGCCCCGCACCTGTGGGCGCAGGGTGTGGAGCCACAACGTGCGCTCCGCTAGACTACCATACGGTCGTTAGATACGAGGGACGGAGAGTACGTGGGCATCCACTCGGTGCTGGTCGCCAACCGTGGCGAGGTCGCCGTGCGCGTCATCCGTGCCTGCCGGGAGCTCGGGCTGCGCAGCGTCGCCGTGCACAGCGACGCCGATGCCGGGGCACTGCACGTCCGGCTGGCCGACGAGGCGCATCGGATCGGCCCGGCCCCCGCCCGGCAGTCCTACCTCGACATCGATGCGGTCCTCGCGGCGGCCCGAGCCGGCGGGGTCGACGCCGTGCATCCGGGCTACGGGCTACTCTCGGAGGACGCGACCTTCGCGACCGCGATCCGCGACGCCGGCCTGGTCTTCGTCGGCCCCGATCCGGACGTGATCGCCACGATGGGCGACAAGGTCGCCGCCCGCGCGCTCGCCCGGCGCTGCGGCGTTGCGGTGGTGCCGGGCAGCGACGGTGCCGTCGAGGCGACCGACGCGGTCGCCGCCGCCGAGCGCATCGGCTACCCGCTGGTGGTCAAGGCCGCTTTCGGGGGCGGCGGCCGCGGCATGCGCGTCGTCACCGCCGCGGGGCAACTGGTGGGCGCGCTGCAGCAGGCGGGCAGGGAGGCCGGTGCGGCGTTCGGCCGCGGTGAGGTGCATCTCGAGCGATACCTGGAGTGTCCCCGCCACATCGAGGTGCAGCTGCTCGCCGACTCCCACGGCAGCGTGGTGCACCTCGGCGACCGGGACTGCTCCGTGCAGCGGCGTCACCAGAAGCTGATCGAGGAGGCCCCCGCGCCGGGACTGGATCCCGAGCTGCGGGCCGCGCTGCACGGCGCGGCGGTGCGGATCGCCACCGAGGTGGGCTACCGGGGCGCGGGCACGGTGGAGTTCCTCGTGCTGCCGGGAACCGGCGAATACTTCTTCCTGGAGACCAACACCCGGCTGCAGGTCGAGCACGGGGTCACCGAGCTGGTCACCGGCATCGACATCGTCACCACCCAGCTGCGGGTGGCCGCGGGCGAGCCGCTGGGCCTGTACCAGCACGACGTCGCGGTACGTGGCCACGCGCTGCAGGCTCGGCTGGCTGCCGAGGACCCGTGGGACGGCTTCCGGCCGTCGCCGGGGACTGTCGGTGCGCTGCACCCACCGCTCGGGCCGTGGCTGCGGTGCGATCTCGGCGTCGAGGGCGGCGACGCGGTGCCCGCGGCCTACGACTCGATGTTCGGCAAGGTGCTCGCCTGGGGCCCGACCCGCGACTCGGCCCGGCATCGGCTCGGCTGCGCGCTCGACGAGCTGCGCGTCGACGGCATCGCCACGACCGCGCCCTACCTGCGGTCGGTACTGGATCGCCCGGAGTTCATCACGAGCACGCACGACACCGGTTCGGTGGAGCGCGACTGGCCCCCCGACCCGACTGCCCGACCGGCGGCCGGCATCGCGGGAACCGGCGAAGGGCGGCCGGTACGCCGGGTGCGGCTGGCCACCGACCACGGCCCCGTCGAGGTCGCCGTCTACGGCCGTCGTCCACCTGGCGCCAGCACCACTTCCGCCACCGCGTATCGACCGGACGGCCCGCAGCGCCGCGCGGACCCGGAGCCCGCAGCCGCGCGGCCGGAACCGGACACACCGACGGCTGTCGCACCGATGGACGCCACGGTGGTGGCGGTGCCGGTCGCGCCCGGCGACCCGGTCCGGACGGGCGACGTGCTGGTCGTGCTCGAGGCCATGAAGATGGAGATGCCGGTCCTCGCGATGCGCGACGGCGTGGTGGCGGAGGTGTTCGTGTCGGGCGGCGAGCCCGTCGGCGCCGGCGCCCGGATGGTCACACTGGCCGACCCGGGAGGACAGCGGCGCTGAGCGCCGACATGCGTGCCGTCCGTGAACTCGACGTCGCGGGGCCGGCGCGGGCGCACAAGGCCCACCGCGTCGAGTTCATGGACGGCACGCACTCGGTACGGCAGTCGTGGCTCGCGCGGGGCCGCCGGGCGCGGTACCGGCGACCCCGCGCGAGGGACTCAGGAGACGCCGAGCTTCTCCGCGGCCATGGTGGCGCCCTGCACGCGGTTCGTGATCTTCTGGAACGCCACGTCGCGGGCGTAGTCGGGCGAACCGTGGTTCGGCTTCTCATCGATGCTGAACGGTGAGAAACCGCAGTCGTCCGTGGCGCCGAGGGCTTCCCTCGGGATGAAGTTGGACGCCCGCACCAGCGAGTCGCGGACCTCTTCGGCGCTCTCGACCCTGGGGTTGCCAGGGTTGATCACGCCGATGTAGGTCATCTGCGAGACGCCGTTCGCGTCATCGCGACGGTTCTCCCCGACGGACTGGTAGACCGGATCCTTGTCCCGCTCGCTGGCCAGCTGGATCAGGAAGTACCCGGCGTTCATCTGGAACATGCTCGGCAACAGGTTGTTGTAGGGGACGTCGGCGGCGTGGACCGAGTCACGGTCGCCGCCGGGGCAGGTGTGGATGCCGATCCTCGTGCGCTCCTCGGCGGTGAAGCGCTCGAGCACCCGGTTGTTGAGCTCGATGAAATGCGGCAGCAGGTTCGCGCCCGTCCAGGGGTTGCGCGGGTCGTTCCTGGTCGCCAACCGGCCCTCGGTGAAGTCGATCGACACCCTGGCGGCCCCGGCCGCGAAGGCCTCCCGGATGTCCTTCTCGCACTCGTTGACGATATCCGCCTCGAAGTCCTCCCGGGAGTAGCCGGGAATCTCGTCCTTCAAGGGGTAGAGCAGTGCGAGCATGGACGGCGCGATCACGGCCTGCTTGAGCGGCTTGTTGGCCATCGGGATGGACTTCTTCAGCGAGTCGGCCGCGAAGTTCTGGTACCGGAAGGGGCCTCCGGTCAGGCGGGGCAGCTGCCGGCCGTGCCCGTCGGCGAAGATCGCGAAGAACTGGCCGCCCTCACCCGAGAGGTTCGGGGCCAGACCGGTCCCCGCCAGGGTGTGGGTGATGGGGTAGGTGGCGAAACTCGACCAGCGCTGCTCACCATCGGAGATGATCGGGGCGCCGGTGGCCTCGCCGCGCTCGATCGAGTCCTTGGCCGAGTCCTCCTGCGAGCCCTGCAGTTGCTCGTGGCTGATGCTTCCGGCGTCGTAGGCCGCGTAAGCCTCCTGGAGCTTGGTCGGCCTCGGGAGCGAACCCACGGGCTCCGTGGGGATGCCCGTCAAGGTTCGCGGATCGTAATCAGTCATGCGTTGCCTTCTCCTCGGGTCGGTTGGTGGAACCGTCGACCGTCAGGTGCGTCTCGGCCGTGCCGTGCGGCGCGCGTGCCGGTCGTCGTGACGTTGGCGTCGCGACACCTCTGGTGCGATACCTACGAGGCAGGCCTCGGATCGCACTGGGCCTCGAACGGCGCTCCGGCGAGTTGAAGCAAGATCAGAACTGCCTCCTCACCCGCATGATCGGCACATAGATAGACAGACAGGTCTACCCATTTATGGAACAGAACCCTACTGGCCGTATGCACGTGAGGTCAATCGGCAATGGGTCCCGCACCGGGCCTCGACTGCGCTCCTGAACACCGTTCACCCAGGCCAGCGGGTCGGGGAACGGATGGCCTCGGTGGCGGACCAGACCCGATAGGGGCACCGGACCCGGCCGATACGCGACCGGCTCGGGGAGTGCGAGACCGATCCGGCCCAGGAAGTGCGAGACCGGTCCGTCTCAGGCAGTGCGCGGGCGCGAGACCTTCCGCGGCCGCGACGCGACGCCGTGGTGGTCTCGGGCCTCGGCACGGGCAGCGAGTGTGCTGTCGGTCGCGATCGCACGCACGTTCATGTCGGCCAGCTGCCGTCCGATCTGCTCCGGGGAGAACTCACCGCCGGGCCGGAACCAGCGGTAGACCCAGTTGGTGGACCCCAGGATCGACAGCGCGGCGAGCCGGGGGTCGAGGTCCGGCCGCACCAGATCCTCGCGCTGCCCCTCCGCGACGAGATCGCGGAAAACGCCCTGGTACGCGTGCTCGTTGCCCAGCACGTCGCGGCGACGCTGCTCCGGAAGCGAGGACAGCTCGTGGAGGAAGACCGCGGTCGGCACGAGATTGCGGCAAGTGTGCTCGACGTGCCCGACGATGACATTCTCCAGCCGCTGCAGCGGGTCCCCGTCCGGGACCGCTCGGGACCGGATGTTGGCCAGACCCTCCTGGTGCACCTTGCTGATCACATCGAACAGCAGGTCCTCCTTGGACTGGATGTAGTAGTACAGGCTGCCCTTGAGCATCCCCAACCGATCGGCGATGTCCTGCAGCGAGGCGCCGTCGTAGCCCTTCTCGTAGAAGACCTCGGTGGCGACGTCGATGAGCTGCGCCCAGCGCTCCTCGCGCGGCTTGCGCTCCCCACCGGAGCGCCGCGCACTCCGTCCCGCCGGCTGCCGCATCGACGCCACGCTCCCCGTTCCTGTCGCCCCGTCGCTCCCGGGCTTGCCCATCCTCCCCTGTCACACGACAGTCTACCGTTTGGTAGACGGGGCGCTCGCAGCCGTGCGCCACTCGACCCCGTTCGTGTCACCCACCGCGGCGAGCCGTCATGTGATCGCAGGCCGTCATGTGATCACGTCATTTGATCACAGCGCCGGCATCGACGGGCAGGGCGACACCGGTGATGTAGCGCGCCTCGTCGCTGGCCAGGAACAGCACGGCGTTGCTGATGTCGACCGGCTCGACCCACGGCACCGGGATCGCGTTGAGCGAGACGAAGCCGGGAATCGCCTTCTCCTGGGTGGGTTCGGGATCGTCGGGCGTGAACATCCCCCACGTACCGGGGTTCTGGATCATATGTGTGTCCACATTGGTGGGATGCACCGTGTTGACGCGGATCCGGTGTCCGGCGAGCTCGTTGGCCATCGTCCGCATCAGGCCGACGAGCCCGTGCTTGGCCGACACGTAGTGGCCGACGTTCATGATCCCCTTGAGCCCGCCGATCGAGCTGGTGAAGATCAGCGAACCACCGTTGTTCGCCTCGATGAGGCGGGGGATCGCTGCCTTCGCCGTCTGCCAGACGCCCGTCAGGTTGATGTCGAGCATGTCGCGCCACATCGCCTCGTCGAGCTCCCAGGACGGTCCGAAGCTGGCGATGCCGGCATTGGCGACGACGATGTCGAGGTGGCCGAGCTCGGCGATCCCCTCGTCGAGGGCCTTGTCGAGCGACGCGGCGTCGCGGACGTCGGCCTGCCGGGCGACGATCCGGCGATCGAGGCGCTCCACCTCGGCCACCGTCCGGTCGAGGTCCTCGCGCGTGGCCAGCGGGTACTTCGTGACCGTGTCGACCGGCGCTGGGAGGTCGACGGCGATGATGTCGGCGCCCTCCTGCGCGAGCCGGACGGCGTGGCTTCGCCCCTGCCCGCGTGCCGCTCCGGTGATGAACGCGACCTTGCCCTCGACCCGTCCAGCCATGCTCCTGGTTCCTCGCTCTCGTGCTCGGACTCGCCCGTTGCTAGACCCGCCGGTCCTGATCGGCCCAGTAGGCCGCCCGCAGGTCGCGCTTGAGGATCTTGCCGGTGGGCGCCTTGGGCAGTGCCTCGACGAACTCCACCGACCGCGGCTTCTGGTATGAGGCCAGGTGCGCCTTGGCGGCGTCGATGACCTGCTGCTCGGTGGCCGAGGTCTGCGGCTTGAGCACGACGAACGCCTTGACGCTCTCACCCCACTGCTCGTCCGGCACCCCGATCACCGCACACTCGAGCACTGCGGGGTGGGTGTTGACGGCCTCCTCGACCTGCACCGAGTAGATGTTCTCCCCACCAGAGATGATCATGTCCTTGGCGCGGTCCACGATGGACACGTAGCTGCTCTCGTCCCAAGTGGCGATGTCGCCCGTCCACATCCAGCCGTCGCGGATCGTCTGCGCGGTGAGGTCGGGCCGGTTCCAGTAGCCCAGCATGTTGGCCTCGGAGCGCACCACGATCTCGCCGGCGGTGGCGTTGTCACGCGGGACCGGCACACCGTCCGGGTCCACCACGCGCACGGTGGTGACGAAGCCCTCCCGGCCACAGGACCGCAACCGCTCGGGGCGGATGCCGCGCACCGCGTCGAGATGGTCCTCCTGCGACAGGAAGCACATCGTGGTTCCCTCGGTCTGCCCGTAGCCCTGGATCAGGGTGCACGGAAACGAGTCCAGCGCGGCCTTGACCACAGCGGACGGCATCGGGCCGCCGCCGTACTGGATGTTGCGGAGGCTGGAGATGTCGTAGTTCTCGAAGCCCGACACCGCCATCATCCAGTTGAGCATCGTGGTGATCCCGAGGAACGCCGACACCCGTTCCGCCTCGATGATCTCCAACGCGGCCTTCGCCTCGAAGCTCATCAGCACCAGCGGGCAGCCGTGGCGCATGTAGTTCATCGAGAGCACGACCGGGATGTGGTACATCTGCCCGGTCAGCATGTAGACGTCGGTCGGGACGATGCGCTCGGCGACGGTCTGGTTGAGCATCCCGAACGACACGCTGCGGTGCGAGTGCAGCGCTCCCTTGGACTCCCCCGTGGTGCCGCCGGTGTAGAGGATGAAAAACGGGTCGTCGTCACCGGTCGCCGACGACCATTGCGGCTCCTCGTCGCTCGAGCGCGCCAGCAGGTCCTCGTAGGACCCGTCCCCGCCGGGCCCGTACTGCAACCAGTGCGGCACGTCCACGGCGGCCTGCAGCTGCTTGCCGACGTCGAGCCACTCGTCGGAGACGACGATCGCGCGTGGCTGCGCGTCGGCGATGATCCGGCTCAGCTCCCCGACCCCGAGCCGCCAGTTCAGCGGTTGGGCGACGAGCCCGGCGCGCCCGGCCGCGTAGTAGAGCTCCTGGTACTCGATGCTGTTCTTGGCCAGGATCGCGACCCGGTCGCCGTGGCGCAGGCCCAGCGAGGTCCGCATGCCGTTGGCCAGCCGCCGTACCCGCTCGTCGAGCTGCGACCAGCTGATCCGGCGCTGCGTGCCGGTGTCGACGATCGCGTCCGAACCCGGGGTCAGCGCCGCCCACTTGGCCGGGATGAAGCCGATGTTGACCATGGAGTCACCCGCGGATCAGTAGGGGAGGTCGAGGTAGACGTAGCGATCGGCGATGCGCCACGTACCGCCCTCGTTGACCAACTGGTCGCGGTACCAGCCGCTGGACAGCACCCGGATCGACCCGTTCTCCACCGACAGCAGCGAGAGGTTGGAGACCAGGGTGGCCTCCTCGGCACTCTCCTTCTCCACGATGACGTTGGTCAGGTTGTGGCGCCGTTGGTCGGTCTGCGACGCGAGCGAGTCGGCATGCAGCTTGCGGATCGCCTCGCGCCCCTCGAACGGACCGACGAGATCGCCCTCGCGGCCGATGCGCAACGCCATCCGCGCGCCCTCGGAGAAGCAGCTCGCGATGAGATCCACGTCGTTCTCGTCGAAGCCCCAGGCGGCGCGCCCCAGGAGGTTCTCGAACTCGGCTCGCGCAGTCATGATCGTCCTCTCGTCGTGTGTCGGACTCATCCGGGTGTGAACTCGAGCGCCAGCTCGGCGGGTGCGCGGGTGAACACGCCCCGTTCGGCCGGGGTGAACCCGTCGGCGAACCGGATGTCGCGCATCGCGTCGAGCAGCTGCCCGGTCCCGGTCTCGACCTCGGTCTTGGCGAGCATGGCGCCGACGCAGAAGTGCCTGCCGAGACAGAACGCGGTGTGGTTGGCTCCCGCGGAGTACGCCCGGCTCTGGTCGAGGTCGCGCCGGGAGATGTCGAAGGTGTCGGGGTCGGCGTACTGATCGGGGTCGCGGTTGGCGGCGCCGATCAGGCAGGTGACCGTCGAGCCCGCCTCGACGACACCGCCGGAGAGCTCGACGTCTTCCGCGGGCTGCCGCATGATCATGTGTACCGGCGGGGAGAAGCGCAGCGTCTCGGCGAAGGCGCTGCCGATCAGGGAACCGTCCTCGCGGACGGCCTGCATCTGCTCGGGGTGCTCGACCAGGTTCTTGACGATGCTCGCCATCGCCTTGTCGGTGGTCTCCCCGCCTGCCGTGAGGAGCAGGCTGCAGAACGCCTTGATCTCCTCGTCGGTCATCTGCACGCCGTCGATCTCGGCCGAACACAGCGTGGAGAGCAGGTCGTCACCGGGATCGGACCGCCGCTGCTGGATGAGCGGGATCATGTAGCTCTCGAACTCACCCTTGGTGCGGATGCCGTCCTCCATGACCTGCGGGTCCTGCGCCAGGTTGGACAGAAAGGCCATGATCGAGGTGTACCAGCGGTGGAAATGCTCGTGATCGGACTTGGGCAGCCCGAGCATGTCGACGATGACGTTGATCGGGAACCGGGTGGCGTAGCGGGCCACCAGGTCCACCCGGCCGTCCATCCGGAACCCGTCGATGAGGTCGCGGGAGTTCTTCTCGATCACCGGGAGGAACTTCTGCTGCAGGTCGCGGCCGCGGAAAGCAGGTGCGACGAGGTTGCGGTGGGTGGAGTGCTCCCGGCCGTCCATCTGCAGGATCGTGCGGCCGTGCACCGGCTCCAGCTGCCAGTCGTAGTTGTGGCTGGTGAAGACCGGGTCCTTGAACGCCCGCTCCACGTCGACGTACCGACTGATCACGTAGCTGCTCATCTGCTCGTGCCAGATCAGCGGATGCTGCTCACGCATCACCCGGTAGGCGCTGTAGGGATCCTCGGCGAACTCGGGCGACAGGATGTCCGGCGCTGTCTCAGCGACCATGCGGGTACCCCCGAATCATGTCTAACGGACGTTTGGTGGTGAGACTAGCATCACAGCCGAAAGGCCGACAAGACAGCACCAACCGGGTCCGTGGCCGGGGGCCGTCACAAACCCCGTTCCGGTTCCGAAACGGGGTGCGCGAGGGGCTTCGAACCCCGTTCCGGTTCCGAACCGGGGTGCGAGCGCGGGCCACAGCAGCCCGGTCGGGCTCAGCGCAGCACCGGCCGGTCGTCGCGCCACAGCACCCGGCCCGCGAGCACGTCCTCGGCAGTGACGCCGTCGGCGGACACGTCCCACCGCAGTGTGGTGTCGGCCAGCTGGAGGAGTCCGAGACCGGTGCGCGGGCGCAGGAACGTCTCACGCCACGAGGGGCGCGTCAGGTCGGTGTCGACCAGCTCGTAACCCTGCTGCGTCAGCTCGGCGATCGCCTTCTCGACGTCATCGAAGAACAGCGTCATGTGATGGAAGCCCGGCCCGTGCCGCTCGAGGAACCGAGCCAGGTACGAGTCCGGTGTGGTCGGCTGCATCAGCTCCACCTTCACACCGGGCGGCAGGCGCAGCTGCAGCGTCCGGATCTGCAGGTCCAGGTCGTCCCCGCCGTTGACGAACTCGCCGCCGAGCACGCCACAGAACAGCTCATAGCCCTGCGCCACCGAGTGCGTCGCGATGGCCACGTGGTCCAGCCGCTGCAACCCCGCGTCCGTCATCGGTCCACCTCCTGCTGTGGTAACCAGCCAGTTGTCACAAACCCCACGCCTTGTCACAAGCCCAGGGCCGCGGCGAGACCGGCGACGGTCTGCTGCGGGCCGTCGACGTCGCCGGGTTCGGCCCCCGCCGTGAGCGCGATCGGCAGGTCGACGCCGGCGTCGTGCAGCGCATGCACCCGCTGGGCGACGTCGGCACCGTCACCCAGCACGCACATCGTCCGGACCGTCGCGTCCGGCACCGTGCGCAGCGCCGCCTGGCGGTCCCCCGACTCCCACGCCGCGACGGCGTCGCCCACCGCGGGAAAGCTCGCCACGAACGAGCTGCGGTGGGTCGGGACCATGGCGTACTGCAGCACGAACCGGCGCATCCGTTCCATGGCCTGCTCCTGGCGCGGGCCGCTGTAGGCCCAGAAGGACATCGCGATCCGCACGGTGCCGGGCGGGCGACCGGCCTCGCGCTCACCCTCGCGCACCATCGCGATCTTGCCGCCGATCTCCTCGGGCGGGGTCCAGGTGAGGAAGGCGACGTCAGCCACCCCTCCCGCCAACCGCAGCATGCCCGGGTTCATCGCCGCGAGCAGCACCGGCACGGGCTCGGGGGGCACCAGCCCGGAGCGGAACCCGTCGATGCGGAACCGGTCGCCGTCGTGGCGCACCGGCGCCCCCGACCACACCTCGCGCATCACGGTGACGAACTCCCGCATCGTCGCCAGCGGTGCGGTGAACTCCTTGCCGTGCCACCGCTCGACGATGAGCGGGCTGCTCACCCCGACCCCCGCCAGCACCCGGCCCGGGGCGTACGAGGCGAGCGTCGCGAAGCCCATCGCGGTCAGCACCGGCGACCGCGGGTAGGTGCCGACGACGCCGCTGCCTATCCGGATACGACTGGTATGGGCGGCGATGAGCCCGAGCAGGCTGAAGACCTCGGGACCGGCCACCTCGCCTGCCAGCACGGTGTCGTAGCCACACCGGTCGGCGAGGCGGGCGAGCTCGACGTACTCGGCGGTGCTGAGCCCGTCGTCGACGGGTAGCGTGACCCCGATCATCGTCGGCGTACCATCCGGGCCACGGCGGCGGTGTCGTACCAGCTGCTCAACCGCGTGATCACGCCATCGGTCAGGTCGAACACGTCGACGGCGTCGAACTCCACCCGCCGTCCCGCCGTGGTCTCCCCCGTGAAGTGGATCTCTACGACGACGGTGTCGCCGGCCGGGATGACCCGTACGGGCTCGTCGTGGTGGCGCCGGTAGCCCGCGAGCACGGCGGGGTAGTGGCCGAGCACCTCGTCGCGGCCGCGGCGGGGCGGCGTCCCGGCGGCGTGCAGCTCGCCGTCGGGGTGCCACAGCGTCGCCATGGCTGCCCAGTCGTCGGTGTTGACGGCCGCGAAGTACCGGCTGATGACGTCCATCGCCCGATCAGTCCTCGAGCAGGGTGCGCAGCTCGTTCATCGCGCGGAACGACCACTTGGCCAGCGAGGGGTCGCCGAACGCGGTGACGTTCCACATCACCAGATGCCGCAGGCCCGCGTCCTGGTACTCCCGTACCTGCTCGGCGACCTGCTTCGGGGTCCCGCAGAACGCGTAGTGGCGCACCACCTTCGGCGGGATCGCGTCGATGATGCGCAACGACTCCGCGCGCTCGATCGCGGTGGGGATGAAGTCGTGGAAGCCCGACCCCGCGGCCTCGAGCGGCGGCTCGAGGCCGAGGTCGCGGAACACCTGCGACGGCAGCAGCACGCACAGTGCCCGCATCAGCGGGGCCTCGGTCAGCCGCTGCACGGTCTCCTCGTCGGGGCCCATGAGCACGTAGCCGAGCATCCCCGGTGTGATCGCCGCCGGGTCGCGGCCCGCGGACTCCGCCGCCCGCCCGATGGTGTCCCATGAGGACCGGTAGTCGGCCGGTGCCATCTTGGTGGGGATCCACCCGTCGGCCTTGTCCCCCGTCAGCCGCAGCATCCGCGGGCCGTGCGCGGCCGTCCAGATCGGCGGCGGCGCCTCGCCGTAGGGTGCGAGACCGAGCACGGCATGGTCGAGCCGGTGGAACCGGCCGTCGAAGTCCACCGGCCCGTCGGACTGCCACAGCAGCCGCATGATGTCGATACCCTCGGACAGCCGGGCCACCGGGGTGTCGAAGGACATCCCGTACGGCGTGACGTTGAGCCGCTCCCCGCTGCCCAGGCCGATGATCGCGCGGCCCCGGGTGACGTGGTCGAGCGTCAGCGCGGCCTGCGCCGCCATCGCGGGATGGCGCCGGATCAGGTCGGTGACCACGACGCCCACCCGGATCCGCTCGGTCTGCGACCCGACGACACCCATCATCAGCAGCGGATCGAAGTACACGTGCGGGCTGGACTGCATCTCCGCGAGCGGGGTGAGGTCCGGCGTCCACATGGTGTCCGGATGCCAGCCCATGAGGTGGTCGGGCCACCACACCGCGTCGAAGCCGTCGGCCTCGCTGCGTTGCGCGAACCGCACCGCGGCGTCGGCCGGCGGCATGATCTGTCCGGGGACGCCGAGCTCCACGCGCGGCATCAGTAGCGCCACCCGTCACCGAAGGTCGCCAGCCGACGGCCGAGGTAGTCCTCGACGACGGTCAGCGCGGCTCGCGCCGCCCTGTCGGTGCCGATGCCGCGGCTGCGGAAGGTCTCGGAGGCGAAGTAGAGGCCGTCGACGTTGGGTGCTCGCCAGTGCGGCCGGTAGGTACCCACCAGGCCGGGCATCTGGATGACACCGAACGAGGGTTCGAACACCAGATGGCGCCGGCGCCAGATCGGCTTCTCGAAACCCGGCCACATGGTGGCGACATCGCGTTCGAAGGCCTCGAAGGTCTCCCGCAGGTAGCGCCGGTCCCGCCCCTTGGAACCGGGGATGATCGCGCCCATCACGTGCAGGTGGGTGCCCGGCGGCGAGCACGACGGGTCCATGGCCGACTGGTCGAACATGAATCCCGTGCAGTTGGTGCTCGGCGTCTCGAGCCAGGTGGCGAGCTCGCGCGGGTCATAGTGGGTGACCGGTTCCTCGGTGGCGAGGTAGAGGCCGAGCCACGAGATGCGGAAGCGATCCTGGGCCAGGAAACGGATCTGCGCGGTGTACCACTCGGGCAGCTCGTGCTCGTCGACCACGTTGAGCACGTTCCACACCGGTAGCGTGGAGATCACGCAGGACGTCTCGATGACCTCTTCCTCGAAGATCTCGTTCGGCAGCACCCGCGGCTCGCGCGGGATCGCCACGCCCTTGACCTCGCCGTTCTCGATCACCACCCGTTCCACCGTGGTGCCGAGCCGCAGCTCGCCGCCGTGCTGGCGCAGCGCGTCGGCGAGGTCGTCCCACAAGCCGTCCCAGCCCTGGCCGGGCCAGCAGGAGTACGCGGCGGTGCCGCGTTCGGCGAAGTGCATCTTGCGGACGTAGAGGTTGTCGCTGGCCGAGTGGTCGTACCAGTTGTCGGTCATGCACTCGAGCACCGAGATGAACTCGAACAGATCGACGACGCCCTGGTCGTCGGTGTACTGGTGGATCCAGTCCCGCAGGCAACGGTCGTCCCAGCGGTCGAGCTCCTCGTAGGGCGTGTCGAGCAGCGCCTTGATGACCTTCTTCAGCTCTGCCTTGTTGCCGGAATACCGGTCCCGGACCGACCCCCAACCCTTCTCGTTGTCCCAGATCGGCATCTCGTGCGAGACCTCGCCGTGCACGAGTTCCTTGCCGACGTGCTCGAAGACCTTCGTCAGGCCCGAGCCGGGGTCCTCGATGAGGTGCCCGCCGATGTTGACCTTGAACCCCTCGTCGGGGACCGCCATGGCGCGGCCACCGAGCCAGGGGCTGCGGTCGGTGACCAGCACGCGGCGGCCCTCCTTGGCCAGCAATGCGCCCGCGGTCAGACCCGCCGCACCGGCCCCGATCACGACCACGTCGTACTTCGCCATGGCACTCCTCCGCCTGCGCCCGCTGCGCCACGCTCTCTACCAAACGATCGTTTTGCGATCGTGGCAGGCAGCGACCGACCCGTCAAGCTCGACGGCCGGTGATCCGCCCGGGAGTCAGGGGACGGGGTCGACCGCGATGCTCTGGCGCAGCTTGCGCAGCCAGCTCTGGGCTGCTCGCAGCACGTCCTCGTCGATACCGTGGCCGCCCGGGTGCCAGTTGAGCGCGACGTTGGCGCCGCGATCGGAGAGCTGGCGAGCCAGCTCGTCAGCCTGGTCCGCGGGGGCGATGGGATCGGATCGGCCCGCCGCGATGAACACCCCGGCCCCGCTCAGGTCGACCCGGTCGGGTTCGCTGAACGGGAGCATCGGCGCGAACAGCAGCGCCGCGCGCAGCTTGCCGGGATGCAGCAGCAGCGTCGACGCGGCGATGTTGGCCCCGTTGGAGAACCCCGCGGCGAACACGGTGGTCGGGTCGCGCCGGTAGTGCTCGCACGCGGCGGTCACGAACTCGGCGAGCTCGTGGGTGCGCCTGACGAGGTCCTCGGTGTCGAACACGCCCTCGTCGTAACGGCGGAACCAGCGGGGCGCGCCATGCTCGGAGACCCTCCCCCGTGGGGAGAGCAGCGCCGCATCGCTGGCCAGCGCCCGCCCCAGCGGCAGCAGGTCGTTCTCGTCGGCGCCGGTGCCGTGCAACAGCAGCACGGTCGGGGCGCCGGATACCGCGGCCGGTTCGTAACGGTGCACGAAGCCGGCCAGCTTGGCTCCGCTGCCGTCACCCGCGCTCATCGGACCGCCCCGCCGTCGGACGCCACGGAGCCGGGCTCACCGAGCTCACCGGGCTCGTCGGGCTCACCGGGCTCGTCGGGCTCGGCGGGCTCGGTGTCGAAGTCGGGCTCGGTGTCGAAGTCGGGGAGCTCGAGCTCCGGCAGCACCTGCCGGATCTGCTCGCGGTCGGGCTCCAGCCACGGTGGCAGCTTGAGGTGGCGGCCCAACTCGAGCAGCGGCTCGTCGGCGGTGAAGCCGGGCGCATCGGTCGCGATCTCGAGCAGCACGCCGCCCGGCTCGCGGAAATAGATCGACCGGAAGTACTGCCGGTCCCGGATCGGCGTCACGTCGACGCCCTGCTCGGTCAGCTCCTGGCGCCAGGCCTGCTGCTCGTCGTCGTCGGGGGTGCGCCAGGCGATGTGGTGCACGGTCCCGGCGGCGACGAGCCCGCGCGGGTCGCGGGGACGGCGCAGCACATCGACCACCTCCCCCGGCCCGCCGTCGGCGACGGTGAATCGGCTCCGGTCCCCGTACTCGTCGAGCAGCCGGAACCCCAGCGTGTTCGTCAACAGGTCGACGGTGGCGCCGTCGTCGGCCTCGGTCATGGTCACCGAGTACAGTCCCCGTACCGAGTGCTCCCCCGGCACCGGGCCCTGCTCCCAGGGCGCCCGCCGATCCTCGGCGTGCCGGTGAGCCACCAGTTCGATGAGCAAGCCGTCCGGGTCGCGCAACGCCAGCGCGCTCTCCTCGGCGCGCTCGGTGACCCAGGCGACGTCGATGTCGCGCCGGACGAGCCGGTCGTGCCACCACCCCAGCGACCCCTCGGGGACCGAGAACGAGGTCGTCGTCACCTGCCCCGTGCCGAGCCTGCCACGGGGTGCACCAGGCCAGGGAAAGAAGGTGATCAGCGACCCGGGCAGGCCTCCTTCGTCACCGTAGTAGAGGTGATAGGTGTCCGGGGCGTCGAAGTTGACCGTGGTCTTCACCAGCCGCAGCCCCAGCACCGCACGGTAGAAGTCGGCGTTGCGCTGCGGATCGGACGCGACCGCGGTCACGTGGTGAATGCCGGTCGGGGTAGCTGGCACGACCTCACCCTCCTGGTGGTGGACCTCTCGCGGCCTACCCTAGGACGGCGACCTCTTCGGCGCCGGACGGCGATGCGCTACCTGCCGGGGTCGACGGTCACCGGGTCGCGTCGCGCCCGGTGGTGGTCGGCGTCGCGCGGCGTGGTCAGCACGGCGTGCGCCCTGTCGTCGACCTCGGATGGTGCGACCATGCCTGCCTCGGCGAGCACGGACTCCAGCGCTTCCAGCCACCGGTCGTAGTAGCGCCAGGGCACCTCGGACTCGGAGGCCTCCCACCGCTGGATCGCCGCGATCAGCGCCTGCTGGAACCGCTGCCAGTCGTAGTGCCCGCCCTGGTGGCCTGCCACGGCCAGCGCCACCGCGCGCAGCTCCCATGCCGCGTCGAAGGACACCTCGGAGTCCTGTCCACGGATCCGCTCGCGGTGGGGCAGTGCATCGAGCAGGGCCTCGATGCACTGCCGCTGCGTGCCGGCTCCGGCCGCGGTCACGGGATGTCCGGCAGGCCGACACCGATCAGCGAGTCGCGGGTGACCAGCCCGGCGAGTTGCTCCTCGCTCATCCCGTCGGTCCCGGCCGGGCGTTGCGGCACGACCCAGTACCGCAGCTCGGAGCTGGAGTCCCACACCCTGATCTCCACGGAATCGGGCAGCTCGAGCCCGAAGTCGTCGCGCAGCACCGCCCGGGGATCGCGGACCATCCGCGACCGGTAGGCCGGGTACTTGTACCAGTTGGGTGGAAGCCCGAGCACCGGCCACGGGTAGCAGGAGCACAGCGTGCAGACGATCACGTGGTGCACCGTGTCGGTGTCCGCCACGGCGATCATGTCCTCGCCCTGCACGCCGCCGATGCCCAGCTCCTGGCAGGCGGCCGAGGCGTCGGCGAGCAGCCGGTCGTGGAAGGCCTGGTCGGTCCAGGCCTTGGCGACGACCTTGGCGCCGAGGTGCGGGCCGACCTCGTTCTCGTAGACCTCGGCGAGCCGGTCGACGACCTCGGTGGTGAGCATCCCCTTCTCGATCAGCAGGGACTCCAGCGCCTTCACCCTCGCCGCGATCTGCTCCTCGGAGCGCGGGTAGGAGGCGGCGACGGGAGGCGGACTCTGCATCGTGGACATTCGAGATCTCCTGGCGGGACGTGGTCGCGGTTCAGGCCGACTGCAGGTAGGGCTCCCAGACATCGAAGTAGACGCAGCTGCGGGGGTCCCCACTGTCGGGGCCCCACAGGTCGGTCGTGGCGAAGCGGACCGTGTAGACGAACTGCGGGTCCTCGCCGTGCCCGTTGCCCGCGCTGTCCGGGTAGATGAACGCATCGTGCACCCGGTCGATCACGCCGGTCTTGCCCCGGATGTAGCGGGCCCGCCGGGTGTGGCCGTGCGGGTGGTCGTCGCCGACGCGGACCCGGTCGCCTGCCGAGAACCGAGCGGTGCCCGATGCCTCGCGTCGCGCGGACGCGCCCTGGGCCATGACCGTCTCCAGAAAGCCGACGAGGTCGCTGTCCCGCGTACCGGGCAGCGGCTCGTCGGGGTGATCGAGGTAGTGCTGCGTCCGCCGGTCCAGCTCGTCGCGGTCCACCGCTCCGGCCTCGACCACGTGCGACTCGAGGCTGTGCAGCCAGTGCTCGTAGTAACGCGAGGACAGGTACTCCACCGGGTGCATCCGCTCCATGCCGTGACGGAACTGGTCGAGGTTGAAATAGCCCTTGACGAACGTCGCGGGAAACATGGCGAAGACCGCCTTCTCCCAGTCCGCGTGGAAAACCGGCTCGTCCTGCTCTCGGGTGACGGGACCGAGCCCGTCGGTGCCACCCAGATCGTGCACGCCGTTCACGCCTACTCCTCTCGTCGCCTGCCTGCCACTAGCTCACGCCCGCCGCGGCGGAACGGGTGGTGGCGGGCGGAGCGGGGAACCCGCCGGTCAGCCCCTCGAAGGCGTGGGCGACGCGCAAGCAGGTGGCATCGTCGAACCGCTTGCCGATGATCATCATCCCGGCGGGCATGCCGCCGACGAGACCCGCGGGCACCGTCGTGGCGGGGTGCCCGCTGACGTCGGTCGGCGCGGTGTTGACGATCATCTCCAGTGCGCGGGCGATGTAGTCCTCGCGGGGCGCCGCCTCGTCGACGATCGGGCTGGCGGTGATCGGCAGCGTCGGCATGACGAGCACGTCGTAGTCGGCCAGAGCCGCGTCGTAGGCGGCCCGCACCTCATAGGCGAGGTTGCGGGCCATGGCGTAGTGCCGGGACTGGTAGTTCTCCAGCGAGTACCGACCCGCCAGCGCCACCAGCTTCACGGTCTCCGACCAGGCCGGCGCCACCTCGTGGCGCAGCCGACCGTAGTGGGCGATCAGCTCCGGGTCGTATCGGCCGTCCCAGTTGTGGCCGTAGCCGTTGCCGTCGAGCATCTGCACGGTCGCGCCGTCGGTTGCGATCACGTTCCAGACGTGCATCCCGTGCCGGTGCCACGGGATACCGACCTCCTCGGCCTGCATGCCCGCCCCCCGCAACCGGTCGACCGCGGCGCGGACGGCGTCGTCGACGCCGGGATCGGACAGCCCCGGTATGCCGAAGCCCTCGGTGACCACCCCGGCCCGCAGGCCGGCGACGTCACGGTGAAGCGCCCCGGCGTAGTCGGCCGGCTCGAGATCGTTCGGCTGGCGGGGGTCGGCGCCGTCGCGGCCCGCGATCACGCCGAGCATGAGTGCGGCATCGGCCACGGTGCGGGTCATCGGCCCGAGGTGGTCGATGGTGAACTCGATCGGGAAGGCACCGGTGTAGGGCACCAGGCCGTGTGTGGGCTTGTGCCCCACGATGCCGCAGAACGCGCCGGGGATGCGCACCGAGCCGCCCTGGTCACCGCCGAGTGCCATGTCCACCTCGCCGGCGGCCACCAGCGCGCCGCTGCCGCTCGACGACCCGCCCGCCGTGCGGCCGGGGTCCCACGGGTTTCGCACGGGCCCGGTGACCGACGTGTGGCTGGCTCCCGAGAAGCAGAGGTCCTCGCACACCGCCTTGCCGGCGACCGTCGCGCCCGCCTCGAGCAACCGCGTGACGACGGTGGCGTCCCGGCTCGGGACGAAACCCTCCACGGTGTGCGAGCCGTTCATCATCGGCACGCCCGCGACGGCGGTGTTGTCCTTGATGGCGACGCGGTAGCCGGCGAGTGGGCCGTCCTGCGCCTCCCGGATGTCGGTCGTGACATACCACGCGCCGAGCGGGTTGTCGCCCTGGTCCGGCGTGGTGGCGCTGCGGCCGGCAGGTGCGTGCGGCGCGACCGCCTCGTAGAGCTCCTCCACCACGTCGTAGGAGCCCAAGGCACCTGTGACCAGCGGTGTGAACGACTCCACGTCGGCGTCGGTGAGCCCGAAGCCGTAACGGTCGGCGATTGCCGCGAGCTCGTCGGGACGGGGCGGACGGACGGGCATACCGGCCTCCTCTTGCGCGCAGCGTCGCAGCCTGTGTTGTGACCTCGAACACTGAGACTAGAACACTAGGAGCCGGTCATTTAGCCGTCAATGAGCGCCGTCCTGGTGACGCGTCAGCCTCGGCCCGGTCGCATCCACCACGCACGTGTCACGACGGGGGCCGTCGCGGCGTCAGGGCGGATCAGACCAGCCCGAGCGCGAGGACCGCACCGGCGACCCGGGTGAACGCAGCGATGTTGGCACCGGCGACGTAGTTGCCGCCCATGCCGTACTCCTCGGCCGTCGCGTGGCAACTCGCGTGCACCGCCGTGATGATCTCCCGCAGCCGCCGTTCGGACTGCTCGAACGACCAGCTGTCGCGGGACGCGTTCTGCTGCATCTCCAGTGCGGATGCGGCGACGCCGCCGCAGTTGGCGGCCTTACCCGGCCCGTATGCCGCGCCGGACTCGAGGAAGACGTCGACACCCTCGGGGGTCGTGGGCATGTTCGCGCCCTCGCCGACGGCGATACAGCCGTTGCGCACCAGGGTCGCCGCCTGCGCACCGCTGATCTCGTTCTGGGTGGCCGAGGGCATGGCCACGTCGCACGGCACTTCCCACACCGACGCGCCGGCCCGGTAGTCCGCGTCGCGCCGGACATCGACGTAGGCGCTGATCCGCGCGCGATCGACCTCCTTGACCTGCCTGAGCAGCTCGACGTCGATGCCCTTCTCGTCCACCACGAAGCCCGAGGAGTCCGAGCATGCCACCACGCGACCGCCGAGCTGATGCACCTTCTCGATGGTGTAGATCGCCACGTTGCCCGCGCCGGACACCACCACCTGCTTGCCGTCGAAGGAGTCGCCCCGGGCTCGCAGCATCTCCTCGACGAAGAACGCGGCCCCGTACCCGGTGGCTTCGGTACGGACCTGGGCACCGCCGTGGTGCAGGCTCTTGCCGGTCAGCACGCCCGACTCGTAGCGGTTGGTGATGCGCTTGTACTGGCCGAACAGGAAGCCGATCTCGCGCCCACCGACACCGACGTCGCCGGCCGGGACGTCGGTGTACTCGCCGATGTGGCGGTACAGCTCGGTCATGAAGCTCTGGCAGAAGCGCATGACCTCGCGGTCCGAGCGGCCCCGTGGATCGAAGTCCGCGCCACCCTTGCCGCCACCGATCGGCATGCCGGTCAGCGCGTTCTTGAACACCTGCTCGAAACCCAAGAACTTGATCGTGCCGAGCCCGACGTCGCGGTGGAACCGCAGCCCGCCCTTGTAGGGGCCGAGGGCGCTGTTGAACTCGACCCGGAAGCCACGGTTGATATGCACCTCGCCCTGGTCATCCTCCCAGGGCACCCGGAAGATGATCTGGCGTTCCGGCTCGCAGAGCCGTTCGATGATCTTCGCATCGGCGAACTCGGGGTGCTTGTCGAGCGCCGGCGCGATGCTGCCCAGCACCTCCCGTACCGCCTGGTGAAACTCCGCCTCCCCTGGGTTGCGCTGCAGGACCTCGTCGATGAGGGAGTCCAGCCGTTCCTGCACCCGCATGCCCGTTCCTCCCGGCGATCGTCGATGGCGGCCGCTCGATGCTACTGTCCGGCAGGCGTCCGCCGGTGCTCGACGCCGTTGTGACGTGCGCCCTATTCGGGCCAGCAGGTGCCCCCCGGCCCTCCGAGGGGGTGAGGGCGCGGGCGCATTCGCCGACGAGCGCGAGCCCGACTTCGCCCGTCACCTGTCCCGACGGCGTAGCTCAACGCGGGGCAGGCTCGCCGTAGAGGAAGGACAGCAACACGAACCGCTCACCGGCCGTGACCTCGCGGACCTCGTGCAGGTGGGTGCAGGAGAACACGAGCGCCGCACCGGCGTCCGGACGGTACAGCTGGTTGCCGTACTCCGGGAACCGCAACTGCCCACCCTCGTAGGCGTCGTTGAGGTTCAACGTCAGCGCGAACACCCGGTGTGCCGTCGAGCGGGCCAGGTTGTCCCGGTGCGCGGCGAAGAACCCGCCGGTGGACGCGTCGTAGCGTGCGATCTTGAAACCCTCGAAGCGGGTCGCCCGGAACGCGAAGGCCTTCAGGACCTCGGGCATGAGGCGACGGCCGACGCCCGAGGACAGGTCACGCAGCAGTTCGGGGTCGCCGACGGTGTGGTCACGACGCCGCTTGTAGCCGGTGTCGAGCTCCTCGCTTCGCGAACCGCCGGAGCCACGCTCGACCCCGGTCTCGACGTCGCCCTGCTGCTCCGAGACGCGGATCAGCCGCTCGCACTGGTCGGTGTCCAGGACCCCCGGGACGAACAGCACGGGGGCCTGGTCCCGCACCTGCCTGGTCGGCCCGCGGTGCGCCGCGGCGTCGAGCAGGGTGACGACCTCCGCCGCCGGATGACCGCCGGGGACGACCCCCGTCACACGCAGGTTGGGATCGAGCACGACGACGGTCGGCTGCTCCGGGTCCAGCCCGTAGGCCTCGGCCACCGACCGCTCGACGACCCGGGTCGTCGCGACGTCCTCGCGGCCCGCGAGCAGAGCGTCGAGCTCGCCCATCCGCGCATCGGCGCCCTCGGCGCCCTCGGGGCCGAAGACCAGGGCCATCGGGCGACCGCCCGCGTAGGCGTAGAACCGCGTGGGCGACCCCGACTGGCCGACCAGTTCAAAGTCGGGGCTGCGCTCTCCGACGCCGATCTGTCTGTGCGCCATCCGATAAGTCTAGGTTGATCGGCCCCCATCACGCGCTGACGCTATCGGATAGCTCTCACGCTACTCCGCCGGCTATGGTGCGACCGTGAGCGAGACCATCAGGCAGTCCGAACTGCGGAACAACAACGCCGAGATCATGCGACGGGTGGACGACGGCGAATCGTTCACAGTCACCGTGCACGGACGACCGGTCGCCGACCTGGTACCTCACCAGCGGCAGGGGAGGAGACGTTTCGTGCCCGCAGCGGAGTTCGAGGCCAAGATCGCCCAGCTACCGCCCATCGACGGCGACCAGTGGTTGCGGGATGTGCGAGAGGTCGACAGCGTCTTCGGTGACGACCTACCGGCAGACCCGTGGGAGGCGTCCGCCCGCAGCCGGGACGAGCGAGGGTGACCTCGATACCCAAGGCCCTCATGGATACCTCGGCCGTGATCGACCTGCTGCAGGGAAAGGTCCTGTCGACCACCGTCGACGAGGTCGCGGTCAGCGCCGTGACGCTCGGCGAACTGCACTACGGCGTAGCCGCGGACCTCCGCCACCTGGAGCGGGTGCTCACGGTCGTCGACGTGAAGTGACCGCAGCTAGCGGGATGCGTAGAGCGCCTGCTCGAACTCGCCGTAGAGCGCCAGCGCCCTGGGTTCGGCGAACGGCAGCAGCTGGGAGTAGACCGCGCCGGTCACCCGGTTCGTGGGGTCGATCCAGAAGTGGGTGTTGAACAGGCCTGCCCACGCACCGCTGCCCGCGGCACGCATCCCGGGCTGCTGCGCCTCGTTGAGCAGCAGGCCCAGGCCCCACTTCAGCCCGGGGCCGAGGTTGACGTCGGCGGACAGCTCCGGATGGGCGGTGGAGATCTCCGCCGGGAAGTTCAGGCCGCCGATCTGGTTGGTGAACGCCGCATCGACGGTGTCACCGTCGAGGAGGATCTGGGCATCGCCCAGCCTGCCGCCGGCGAGCAGCATGCGCTGGAAGGTCAGGTAGTCGCGCGGGGTGGAGTACAGGAAGTGACCGCCGCCCCAGAAGTCCGGCTGCTGGGCCCAGTCGATGTCGGTGACCACCCAGCCGCCGTCGTCACCGCGCACATGGATCGGTGTGGAGTCGGCGCGTTGCGCCTCGCTCATCCGGGCCACGGTGTTGTCCATGCCGAGCGGGCCGGTGATGTTGGCCCGGAAGTATTTGTCGAGCGGCTGCCCGCTGACCGTCTCGACCACCTTGCCGAGCCAGTCGGTGTTGATGCCGTACTCGAAGGCGGTCCCCGGGTCGGCGACCAGCGGGGCGGTGAACGCCTCGTCGCTGCCGGGCAGGATGTTCGGGGTGCCGGTCACCTGCTCGTAGCGGTCGATGTCGGAGTTCCAGAACCAGTACGCCAACCCCGCCGTGTGGGTCATCAGCTGGCGGACCGTGGCGCGGGAGCCGGCCGGTCGCAGCTTGGGCGTGTCACCGTCGAACCCCTCCAGCACCGGGAGGTCGGCGAACTCCGGCCGGTAGGTGTCGACCGGGGCGTCCAGCTCCAGGCTCACCCGCTCGACCTGCTGCAGCGCCGCCACGGTGGTGACCATCTTGGTCATCGACGCGATCCGCAGCATGGTATCCGGGGTGATCGGGTCGTCGGCGTCCGCGGCGCGCTTGCCTGCCGCGCCCTCGTAGATGACGCCGTCGTCGCCTGCCGCCATCCCCACGATGCCGGGGACGTCGCCGCGCGCCACCCCGGCCTGCAGCACATCGTCGATCTTCGCGGTCACGGCGGGCCCCTTCTGGCGACGGGCGTGATGAGCTAGCTCACACCTTCGCGCACGCCCCGTGCCGGGTCAACGGCCCGTACCGCTGAGCGCTTGCACTACTTAGAGTGAACCTTGCCTCGTGATGGTGTGCAGCGGGGGTCCTCCGGCGATGTCAAGGGAGGAACCGTGGACCCCAGCAGGAAAGGCAGACGAGATGAACGGCGACACCGGCGACACGGTTGCCCAGGACATGTTCGCGCTGCTGCACCAGGCCGCCGCCCCGGTCGTCACCCGCTGGAGTTACAGCAGCGCTGACCCGTACGCAGTGAAGGTGGCGATCCAGGGGCGCGGCAAACGCTGGGTGGAGTGGATCATGGCACGGGACCTGCTGGTCGCCGGTCTGTCCGGCCCGAACGGGATCGGCGACGTGCGGGTGCGCCCCGAGCGGACGCACGACTGGGATGTCGTGCTGATCGAGATCTGCTCACCCGACGGGCAGGCTCTGCTCGAGGTGGACCTCGATCTGATGCAGCATTTCGTCGACGCCACACTGGAGGCGGTTCCGTTGGGCGGCGAGAGTGCAGCCGTCGACATGGACGCCGAGATCGAGAAGATCACGCGGAGCTGCGCCGGCTAGCCGGGCAGCGCCCGTCGTGGCGCGGCCGAGAAGGGCAGTAACGACATGAAGCGCAGAAACGGCATGAAGCGCAGGAGCACATGAACAGCGGGGTCACCCACCTGTTCACCCCGGGCCCGACCAACATCCCCGAAGCCGTCCGGTGCGCGATGAACGTCCCGGCGCAAGACCATCGGGCTCCTGACTTCCCCGAGCTCACCCTGCCGCTGTTCGCCGATCTGAAGCGGCTCTTCGGCAACGAGACCGGCCGCGTGTTCGTCTACCCCTCCTCGGGCACCGGGGCGTGGGAAGCGGCCATCAGCAACACCCTCGACCGGGGCGACCGGGTGCTGATGTCGCGGTTCGGGCAGTTCTCGCAGCTGTGGGCCGACATGGCGCAGCGGCTCGGCCTCGATGTCGTCTGCGTCGACCGCGAGTGGGGCGAGGGTGTTCCGCTGCAGGACTACGAGCGCCACCTCGCCGACGACAAGACGATCAGGGCGGTCTTCGCCACGCACAACGAGACCGCGACCGGGGTCACCTCCGACGTCGCGGGCGTCCGGCGGGTCATGGACGCCACCGGCTCCGACGCGCTGCTGTTCGTCGACGGGGTCTCGTCGATCGCGTCGATCGACTTCCAGCAGGAGGAGTGGGGAGTCGACCTCGCCGTCACCGGCTCGCAGAAGGGGCTCATGCTCCCTCCAGGGCTGTCCATGCTCGGCGTCAGCGCCAAGGCACTCGACGGGGCCAGGTCGTCGACGATGGAGCGCTACTACTTCGGCTTCGACGCCATGCTCGAGACCAACGACGCCGGTTACTTCCCCTACACCCCGCCGATCCCGCTGCTGCACGGCCTGCGTGCCTCGCTCGACCTGCTGTTCGACGAGGGGCTGCCCGAGGTCTTCGCCCGCCACCACCGGCTCGCGGAGGGGGTGCGCCGGGGTGTCGACGCGCTGGGCCTGTCGCTGTGCGCGGTCGCGCCGGAGTGGTATTCCGACACCGTCACGGCGGTCACGGTGCCCGAGGGTGTCGACGGCGCGCAGGTCTGCCGCATCGCCTACCAGCGTTACCGGACGTCGTTCGGGGGCGGTCTGGCGAAGGTGGCAGGCAAGGTCTTCCGGATCGGGCACATCGGCCACCTCAACGAGGTGATGTGCCTGGCCGCCCTGGCGAGCGCGGAGATGTCGCTGGCCGACGCGGGTGCGAAGGTCGAGCCCGGCGCGGGCGTCTCGGCGGCCCAGACCTACTACCGTGACACGGCCCCCGCCCTCGCCACGACCACGCGGGAGCCGGGCCGATGAGACCCGGCGGGCCGGATCCCGTCATCGTCGTGACCCGCCGTTGGCCCGCACCGGTCGAGCAGGAGCTGGCGCGGCGCTTCGCGCAGGTGCGGTTCAATCCCGACGACACGCCGCTCGGGGCCGACGGGCTTCGCGCCGCGCTGGCCGAGGCCGACGTCGTGCTGCCGACCGTCTCCGACCGGCTGCCCGCAGAGTTCTTCGACGGTGAGCCGCGCACGCGGTTCCTCGGCAACTACGGCGTCGGGTTCAACCACATCGCCGTCGACGCCGCGGCGAAGGCCGGGATCGTCGTCACGAACACCCCCGGCGTGCTCACCGACACCACCGCCGACACCGCGATGACGCTGCTGCTCATGGTCGCCCGCAGGGCCGGCGAGGGCGAGCGCGAGGTGCGCGCCGGGCGCTGGACCGGCTGGCGGCCGACGCACCTGATGGGCGCCGACGTCACCGGAAAGACGCTGGGCATCCTCGGCATGGGACGCATCGGCGGTGCCGTCGCCCGCAGGGCGCATTTCGGCTTCGGGATGCCCGTCGTCTTCTACGACGCCGCCGATGCCGAGCCGCGGCACGGGATTCCCGACGCTCACCGGGTCGGCACCATCGAGGAGATGCTCGAGGCCGCCGACTTCGTGTCGCTGCACATGCCCGGCGGGGGTGGCAACACCCACCTCATCGATGCGGGGCGGCTGGCCCGCATGAAGCCGACCGCCTTCCTCGTCAACAGCTCCCGCGGCGACGTCGTCGACACCGACGCGCTGGTCGCCGCGCTGCGCTCGCACACGATCGCCGGGGCAGGCCTCGACGTCTACGAGGGCGAGCCCGAGGTTCCGGCTGCGCTGCGGGAGCTGGACAACGCCGTGCTGCTGCCCCATCTCGGCAGCGCCACATTGGAGACCCGCACGGCCATGGGCATGCTCGTGCTCGACAACCTGCAGGCCTTCCTCGACGGCCGCCAGCCGCCCTGCCGGGTGGCGTGAGCGAGCCACCCGATGTGCCTCAGCCGGATCCGGTCGACGCCGGGTGTGGGAATAATCCGGGTGAGCTGGTAGGTTCACCAGTAGGTCGTCAGGTACTGAGTTCGTGTGAGCACGCTCGCGGAATGATGGTGCGGGCGCGCGGCTGTACTTCAGGTAGCTGGAGAAGTTGCCGTCTGTAGACCCGACGGCCCGAGGCCCCGCACAGTGCGGGGCCCGTAACCAGCTCCTCGAAGGAGACAGCATGACGCAGGGAACCGTGAAGTGGTTCAACTCGGAGAAGGGCTACGGCTTCATCGCCCCCGATGACGGTGGGGCTGACGTCTTCGTGCACTACTCGGAGATCGACGGCTCGGGCTTCCGCAGCCTCGACGAGGGCCAGCACGTGCAGTTCGACGTGACGCAGGGCGCCAAGGGCATGCAGGCCAGCGGCGTCCGCGTGGTCTGAACCACAGCAACGGCACGCACCGGGAGCCCCCGACCCTCAGCGGGTCGGGGGCTCCCGGTGTGTGCGCTCACATGCCACCTGACCGGGTTACCGGGTGTAACACCGGGCCGTTCCACGCGCATAAGCAGGGTGGTGACACGTTCTCCGACCTCCCGGTGTCACCCACTGGAGGGCACCGATGGACCGCCCGCGCAGCACCGATGGGAAGCCTCCCGGCCCGGACCCGGTCGGGTTCCGGGAGCGCTGGCGCGTCGCGTGGCACGGCCGCCGCGACGGCAAGCAAGACCTGCCTACCGACCCGGATGCCCGTCGGCCCTACCTCGAGAACCTGCGCGCGGACGCGGAAGCCGGCCAGCGTGCCGTCGGCGCATGGCTGCACGGCAGGATCACGCCGATCGACCGCGAAGCGGTCGCCCTGCTCACGCTGCTCGACCAGCATCGCCGTGACCCCGCCAGCCCGCCGAACCCGACCCCGGCGAGGCCGGTGACCGGCGCCGAGCCACGGGTCCCCGGGTGGATCCTCGAGTCCCGGCGGATCGCCGCCGAGCAGCAGGCCTACCGCCGTCGGATCAAGGAGCGCGACGCCGCCGAGCGGCAGCTCAGCGAGCTCGGCAGCACCCGCGGTCACCTCATCGAGATCGCCAGGGCGGCGGCCGATGCCCACGCCTGCCGCTACGAGCAGCTCGCGGGCCTCTACGGCGCCGCCTTCGTTCGCCACCACCCGGCCCGCGACTTCACCGATGTCCGCGCCACACCTCCCGCCGTGGCGACGGTGGCATGGCTCCACGGTGCCCTGCCGCTGCTGGCGCTCGAGATCGACACCGAGCTCACCGAGAGCTACCGCTGGACCCTCATGGAGTTCGAGAGCTACACGGCCACCGCGGCCGCCCCCGCCCCTGACGGACTCACCGCCCAGCGCCGTGCGCACGGGCCCGGCATCGAGGAGTGACCGACGTGCGCAGCCGCAACGAGTACCGGGAACCGACGGACGAGGCCGGCGCGGTGGTCGGTCCCGTGCCCGGCCCCGACGTCGACGAGGCAGTGCTGCGCGACCTCGTCGAGTCCGAGGCGCGCAAGGACGCCGCCAGCGGGATGTACGACGAGAACCTCGGCGCGCACGGGCACCCGTTGCTCATGGAGAGCAAGATCGACCGGTGGAATCACCGGTGGTCGGCCGAAGCGGAGATGAGGCAGCAGGACGACCAGCAGAGCGCCGCGCTGCTCGTCCGGCGTGCGACAAGCCGTCACGCCACCGAGGAACGGACCAGGGATCACCTGGAGCACGACGTTGCGGATGCCTGCGCCTACCGCGACCGGATGAAGCGGATCGTCGAGGGCACCGAGCCCGGCGACGACGGCGGTCGCTGGGCGGCACAGAGCCGGATCGACGAGAACCGCCGCGGCGAGATGATCAAAGATTGGGCCATCTACCTCGGAGCGGCCTTCGCCGAGGTCGGTCTGAACTACACCGCGTTCCAGCTGATGGGCAGCGGGTTGGCCGAGACGGCGGTGCTGGCCGCCTCCATCGTCCTGGTCAACGTGCTGCTGCCCAAGCAGCTCGGTGAGCTGCTCACCCGGTTCCGCCGGACCCGGCGCTCCCGCGGTGTGCTGCTCGTCGGCCTGGTCGGCGGGGCGGCGCTGTGGGTGGGCGTGTCGGTGTTCGTCGCGCTGGTGCGCTCGGCCTACCTACTGTCCTTCACCGGGGTGCAGGTCGGCGGGGAGTCGCTCCTCGAACGGGCCGGGCTCGGTTGGTTCGTGCTGACCGCCGGCTGGTTGCTCGTCGTGCTCGCGGTCGGCTCGGTCGTGCTGTTGCGCAGCGCGAGCAGGCACAACCCTTACCTGAAGAACCTGCATGCCGCCGATGCCCGGGTGGCCAAGCTTCGCTGCGCGGTGGCGGCCAAGCACGGCGAGGTGGTGGCCGCGACCCTCGACGTCGAACGCGCCCGCGGCTCGGAAGCCGACCTCGCCGAGCACTGGGCGGGCAAGCGCGCCGAGCAGGACGGCTTCGCCGCCGAACTCAAGCACCACTACCAGCACCATCTGGCCCGCGACCTCGCCAACCCGACGTTCACCGACGGCGTCGAGATCACCGCCAGCCGCGCACCGCTCCCGCCGCCGTCCTACCGGCCGGAGCGGGGAGACTGAAGGAGACGGGGACGCCCACGATGCATCCCGCAGCACGGCTGGCCAGCGGCGCCGTCACGCTCGTCGTCGGCCTGCTCCTGCTCACCGGTTGCGGTGGCGATCAGGCGAGCGGCCCCGGCGCGCTGGCGCTGGTCGTCGGCGCGCACGCCAACATGGTGGAGCCGAGCATGGTCGACGCCGTACAGGCCGAGATCGAGACTGCGGCCGAGCTCGGGTCGACGACCACGGTCATCGTCGCGGACGGCACGCCCACGGCGTCGAGGTCCCTGTCGCTGGAAGCCGAGAACCCGCTCTACCAGCAGGATCGGATCGCGCAGCTCGGGACGATGGTCCGCGAGGCCCGCGCCGACTCCCCCGAGGTCGACCTGCTCGGCGCCATCGGCCTGGCCGCGCGCGCGGTGACCGACGCGGCCGGCCCCAAGACCCTCGTCGTGATCGACAGCGGCCTGCAGACCACGGGTGCGCTCCGGTTCCAGGACCGTGACGGCGCGCTGTTCGACGCCGACCCCGCCGAGGTCAGCGATCACCTCGCCCGCACGGGGCAGCTGCCCGACCTGCGGGGCATGCGTGTGGTGTTCGTCGGCCTCGGCGACACCGCGCCGCCGCAGCAGTCGCTGCCGCAGCTGCGCAGGGCCGCGCTGCTCGACCTGTGGCGGGGCATCGTCGAGAAGGCAGGCGCTGAGGTCGAGATCCGCGAGGCACCGCTTCCGGACACCCGGGAACTGGACGGGTTGCCGCCGGTCACGACCGTCCCCGTCGCGGTCGACGTGGCCGGGCCGGCCGAGCAGATCACGGTGCTGCGCAACAGCACCGTGGGCTTCCTTCCCGATCAGGCCGTCTTCCGCGACCCGGACCAGGCACGCGCCGTCGTCGACGAGATCGCGGCGGCGATCAAGAACGGGCAGCGGGCCGTGCTGACGGGGACCACGGCCAAGGCCGGGACCCCGGAGGGCCGGGCCGAGCTGTCGCTGCAGCGGGCCAACGCCGTCGCGGACCTGCTCGTCGGCCTCGGCGCTCCCGCCGAGCGGATCGAGACGCGCGGCGTGGGCAGCGACTTCCCCGGCTACGTGCCCGACCACGATGCCCAGGGCAACCTCGACCCGATCCGCGCCGCGCAGAACCGGCAGGTGATCGTCGAGCTGTTCGACTGACGTGCATGCTCAGGTGTTGCACAGCTCGGTGGTCTGCCGCATGACCGTGGTGGTGCCCCGCCGGGCCAGCCCGCACGCTGCTGCGATATCGACGGTGCGCCCGAGATGCGATTCGATCCGGTCAAGGATCTGGCGCAGCTCGCCGGTCGTGCGGTCCTCGTGGAGGAAGCCGGCGACGAACCGCGTGGCAGCCGGCATCCGGAGCTCGGCAAGGGGACGGTAGAACGACGGGTCCTGCACCGGTGGTTGCTCGCCGGCGGCCAGCGGCGCGTGCACGTATTCGAGCGGGCGTCCCTGCGGCCAGCGCCTCGTGATGGCGTGGGTCAGCCGCACCAGGGGTCCGGCATCACTCAGCTTGCCCATCGCCTTGTGACCGAGATCGCCCAGGCACAGGTGCACGCCGAAGCGTGCTCCTCGCGGCGCCTTCGCGGCGAGGTTGGCCACGACTGTGCCCATCCAGGCCGACATCAAGGGTTGCACAGCCGAGGGGACCTGGGTGACGAACACCAGTTCGGCGGGCACCTCGAGCTGGAAAACGGCGTCGTCACCGGCTAGCGCGTGGATCTGTTCGATCTCGCGAACCGTGGCGTCGGTGAACGGGCGGCGGTGCCGGAACGGGCCGGTCAGCCCCATGGTGAACAGGGCCATGTCGAAGTCGCCGGGAATCCCCACTTGGAAGGCCAGCTCGGGGTGGCCGTACTGCTCGCGCAGTCGCTCGAAGATCGGGCGGCTGTCCCGATAGGCCTCGACGTGCCCGAACTCCAGGCTGGCGCCGGTCAGGGTGTGACCCTTGCGCACCGTGAAGTTCAGCTGGTTCTGGTAGTTCGACCAGTCGCCCTCCCGGCGGACCTCGAGATCGGGATTCGAGCGCATGCTGTTGACGATGCCGACGACCCAACGGTCCCGCTCGCCGGTCTCCCCGTCGGGCAGGTGACGCAGCTGCGGCCCCACCTCGCGAAGTGCCTGCGTCATAGCCTCCTCGGCGCCGCCCGCGGGGATGCTCCCCACTAGCAACGTCTTACGCTCCGGCATGTGCATCCTCCCGGCGTTTGGGTGATCGTCGGGTCGCCGATCCTATACCTGTCGAACGACCGGTAAATGATGAGGAGATCAGGTGGGTGAGATCCGTACCACGCACGTCGGCAGCCTCGTGCGCCCGCCGGACCTCGTGGAGATCATGGATGCCCGCGAGCACGGCCGGCCGGTGGATGCCGGGTGGCACGCCGAGGTGTTGCAGCGCTCGGTGGCCGAAGTGGTGGGCCGACAGGCCGAGGTGGGCATCGACGTGGTCAGCGACGGGGAGTTCGGCAAGTCCGACAGTTGGTCGCGTTACATCCGCGGACGCCTCGGCGGCTTCGACGTGCGGGACCCGTCCGGCGAGGTCCGCGCCCGGGCCAACGTGCCCGCAGGCACCGACAAGCGACTGTTCCCGGACTTCTATGCCGAGTACGAGCAGACCCAGGGGTTCGTGGCGTCGGGCGGGGAGTGGGTGTGCACCGGGCCGGTGCACTACACCGGGCACGAGGCCGTGCGCCGCGACATCGACAACCTGCGGGCCGCTCTGTCCGGCGTGGACGTGGCCGACGGGTTCCTGCCGGTGGTGGCGCCGGCGAGCGCGGTGCCGAGGGTGACCGACGAGCATTACGGCAGCGAGCAGGACTTGCTCTTCGCGGTCGCCGACGCGCTCAACGAGGAGTACCGGGCCGTCGTCGACGCCGGGCTGGTGGTGCAGATCGACGACGCGCACTTCCCGATCATGTACGACGTGCTCGGTCCGGACCGGTGGCCGCAGTACCGGGCATGGGCGGAGCTGCGCACCGAGGCGCTGGTCCGCGCGCTGTCCGGGATCGCGCCCGAGCGGGCCCGTTACCACGTCTGCTGGGGCAGCTGGAACGCGCCGCACGTCGGCGACGTCGCGCTTCGCGACATCGTCGACCTCATTCTCCGCGTCCCCGTCGGGGCCTACAGCCTGGAGCAGGCCAACCCGCGCCATGAGCACGAGTGGCGGGTCTGGCGTGACGTCGAGCTACCGTCGGACCGGACGCTGATCCCAGGCGTGATCAGCCACGCGACCAACGTCGTCGAGCACCCCGAACTCGTCGCGGAGCGGCTGGTGCGGCTGGCACAGCTGGTCGGGCCCGAGCGGGTCATCGGCGGAACCGACTGCGGCTTCGCCCAGGGCCCGCTGGTGCGGCGGGTACACCCGTCGATCCAGTGGGCCAAGCTGGAGTCCCTCGTGGCGGGTGCCCGGCTCGCCGGGCAGCGGCTCTGAGTTCGGTCCGGGTCGGCTACGGCGGGCGGTGTAGCCGACCCGGGATCACGCCGCCAGGTGTGGCAGTGGTCTTCGGCGGGGTTGTCGGTCGGGGTCGATCCACGCGGGCGGGACGAATTCGGGCAGCCCGTCGCGGATGCGCACGGTCCACCCGGAGTGGTGGGTCAGGCGATGGTGCAGCTTGCACAGCATCACGCAGTTGGACAGCTTCGTCTCGCCGCCGTCCTCCCATGGGTGGATGTGGTGCACCTCGCACCACGCACGCGTTTTATTTGTAACAACTGAGCCATTGTCCCTTGCTGTCCCACCGTTGGGTTCGCGGGACGACCGGAGGGGACACCGACACGGTGAGCTGAACTGCGCAAACGCTGATCGGGTGAGCCGGGACGCCCATACGGAGAGGTGTCCACGGCTGGCCCGGACTGGTGCCAGCCGGGCTCAATAGGATGTGTCGAGAGGGGGTGTCCCGGCCGTATCGCGCTTTCAGGTGCTCTGGTCGGACTCTGGCGGGAGCGCGGACGGGTGCGGCATCGGAGCGATGATCAAGCAGGAGACGCACGGCGCGCCGGTCGGCTCAGGTAGAAGCTCGATCGTGCCCGGCTCGAAGCGCGCGCCACAGTAGGCAGTCAGTTCCTCGGGTACGGCGCCGGACTCGGGGAGCGGTACCACGTGTACGACCCTCATGGTTTCGCCAGCAAGTCCTGGTTTCAGCCGTACCAGGATTATCGGAGGTTCGTCAGCGGGCACGGTGTCGCCCTGCGTTCCGCCGAGTGCGGCCCAGTCCGGTTCGGTGTCGGCGCATAGGTGCGGCGAGCGACGCTTGAGCACGCATGTCTGTTGCGCAGCGGGGACACGCAGGTGCCGGTGGGCTGACGAGTGCGGCCACTGGGAACCGTGCGCCGCAGAGTGCGCGGTACTCACCGCGACCGGCGGCTAACCCGGTTGCGATGGCGTCATCGCCGACCGCGTGGTCTACGGATTCGTCGGCCGTGGTGATCCAGAAGAACCAGGGTCGTTCTGTGCGCACGGTCGTTCGCATTCCGGGGTGCTGCCTCCGACCCGCCGAGCAGCAAGCTCAGCGACAAGACGTGCATGGAGCGCACCCGGCGTCGAGGGCTATCAATGCCCGTGCACGGCGGGGGAGTCGCTACGGGTGGTCCGGCCCGACGCCGGGTGCGTGAGCTCCACCCAATCGGCGCGTGATCACGCGTCCCAGGGCAGGAAGGTCGAAGGTTCGTACCCGGGATGTGACACTGCGGCCTTCCACCTGCGAGAACAACAGTGATCGCTGCTAGGGTGATGCCGCCAGTGACCGAAGCGAGGTACGCACGATGACCGTCATACGTCGCCGTTCCATGTTGGCCGCTGCCCGGAAGGCGGCCGGTCACACGCAAGAGAGCCTGGCCGGTGCGCTCTACATGGACCGAAAGACCGTAATCCGATGGGAGGCGGGTGACAGCGCGCCGTGGCCCTATCTCTGGCCGAAGCTCGCGCGACTGCTCGGTGTCACGCCGGAGCGCCTACAAGCGTTGTTCGAGGCGGGTGCCGAGCGCACTGAGCCAGTCTCACCGGATAGTCTCGACGCTGCTTGCGACTGGTTGGATCGGCGCGCCTGCTGGTCGCCCGGGACGAGTCGCCGCAAGATGGCAGCGCGCATCGCGCGGCTGAACGCGCGCGGTCTATATGAACGTCAAACGCGGCGCGCAAGGATCGGTCGCAGCCAAGTTGTCCGCGCGCTCACCGACTACTACGGTGATTCTGAGTCAGGTTTTTCTTTGTACGGTGGCGAACTCCTCGGCCACCGCACTGCTACCACCATCCTGACCTGTTCGGAGTGGCTCGACCTACGGTGCCCGCTGACACCCGACGACGGCGACCACCTGATGACGGTGGTAAAGCCGTCGTCGTATGATGCCCCTAAGCTCGACAGTGCGCTCGCGCGCGCGGCCATCGAACGGTTGGCCGAAGCGAGCGTTCTGGACGTTCGGCTGATGCCTGCACAGCTCTACCGACTGCTGGACATCGACGCGCAAGCCGGAAAGCTGTCCAAGACGGTCGATCTCGTGTCGTTCGCTGAGTACGCGCTGACTGCCGACCTGCTAGAAGGCGAGCTGCTCGATACAATATCGAACGGAACCGTTGCACAGCAAGGAATTCTGTTGCTGCGGGATCGGTATCTTCCCGATCTGGCGTCGGTTGTAGACTTGCCCGACCGCGCGTGTGTCGGTGGCGTGCTCGCGTTGTGCGCCATCGCCCGACCAGCCGACGCCCACCGTCCAACACCGGACTACGCCCTGCTCGTGCAGAAGCGCTCCGACCAGGTGCTCAACGCGCCAGGGCGGCTTGCGGTCATCCCCAAAGGCTTTCATCGACCGTTGGCGGATCACCGAGCCGACGCGCACATCGCTGCTACTCTCCGGCGGGAGCTCGAAGAGGAACTATTCGGCCGCGCCGACCTCGACAACACTCTCGGTGAGAGCCGTGCCGCCGACCCGATGCACCACACGCGCCTCTCGGAACCAATGCGTTGGCTCACCGAATCAGACGCACTGCGCATGGAGTGCACGGGTTTCGGATTGAACCTGGTTAGCGGCAACTACGAGTTCGCGTGCATGATCCTCATCGAGGACGAAGAGTTTTGGCGCCGCTACGGCGGGCACATCGAAGCAAACTGGGAAACCACCGGACTCCGGCCGTACTCCAGCATGGATCGGAGTGCGCTCACCGACCTTGCCGCCGACGAGTCGTGGAGCAACGAAGGACTGTTCGCCCTCCTTCAAGGACTCCGACGCCTCGGCCAACTTGGTGACAAGCGCATAAATCTACCGCTAACCGAAACAACCGTACGACCCCTCGAAAGAGAAGTGCAGCTTGACCAACGAGCTTAGCGACTTAGCGAAGTCGGCAGAAAGGCATGGATGGGCCACCGGGGTGATGAAGCCTTCTCTCATCCGTTTTCAGGCGAACCGGCTGGGTTGGGTCCAAGTAGCGACCCGAGAGCACCTGCGCGATGAACGGGCGCGACATGGCCTTGTGACCTTTGACCGGCTAGCGGTCGAGGGGATCGCAACGGCAGCGGACCGGGAGCGGCAAGACCCTGTAGGGGTGGGGGCTTGACACGACGTAAGCATTCGGAGTTCCCGTCTCGGCCAGGCTGTCGCGTCGGGGTCCTCGGGTCGGGTTCGGTCAGGCTGGGCAGCACGGTGTGCCCGCCGGTGGCCATCGGCGGGTAGGTCGCCGGGTGCTCATCGTCGGCGGGCTGAGGTTCCGTCCATGGTTGCGCAGCGCTGCCCTTGGTGGGGCGGGGTATTCATGGTGCCGGCCCGGCTCGCGGATCGGGCCCGGCACTGGCGGGCCTGCCGGTGGTGTCGGGCTCGGGGTCGGTGCGGGGGTCGTGGGCCCAGGCGGCGAGGTCGTCGGTGCCCGCCGCCCAGGGCAGGAACCGGGTCAGCGCCGGGCCGGCCGGTGCGGTGCCGCCGGCCCGGGCGCACTCGTCGAGGTAGGCCCTCAGGTAGGTCAGCGGGTTGAGCCCGGCCCGCCCTGCGGCGGCGGTGATGGTGAAGACTCGACTGGCCAGCTCGGCGGAGACCACCGAGCCGGAGCCGCAGTAGTTCTTGCGCCCGACCACCGAGCCGGAGCCGCAGTAGTTCTTGCGCCCGACCACCGACCCACGCAGCGCCCGCTCCGAGCGGTTGTTGTCCAGGGCCAGTTCGGGGTACTCGCGGTGCCGGGCCAGCCCGTCCCATTCCCGGTCTCCCGGTCTAGGGTGGCGAGGACCTTCCCGGCGGTCGGGTGCAGCAGCGCGGGGCGGGATGCCTGGGCTGTGCGTTCGGCGTCGATGGTGTTCAGCGCGGCGGAGAACTGCGCGACGGCCATGGCGTGCTCGGGGCTGGCGGGCGCGGCCGTGGCGATCGCG
This sequence comes from Pseudonocardiaceae bacterium, assembly GCA_009379815.1. Lineage (GTDB taxonomy): Bacteria > Actinomycetota > Actinomycetes > Mycobacteriales > Pseudonocardiaceae > WHSY01. Next base: position 49,004 of record WHSY01000001.1, on the reverse strand, counting down.
GTGTGCGCGGCGTGAGCTCGCCGATGCGTACCAGCCAGGCCGCGGTCCAGGCCGCCAGCTCGGGGTGGGCGTCGCCGGCGCGGATAAGTAGCGTCGGATGTGGGCCCAGCACCAAAGATTGTCGACCCCGTCCAGGCGCCCGAGCGACTGGTAGACGGTGTAGAAGTCCGAGGACAGCAGCACCTGGCGGCCCTCGGGCAGGGTGTCGGCGTCGGTGTCGATGCCCAGCTGCTCGGCGAGCACCGTCGTCGAGCGCGACGGGGCGATCCGGAACACCGTGGTGTCGGGGCCGACGAACACCCAGCACCACCAGCGGTGGCTGTCCTTGCCCTCCACCGCGGCGTACACGTTCCAGCTGGTCTCATCGACGTGCAGGTGCGCCACGGCGGCGTTTGCGGTCGCTGATCGCGGCCGCCAGCGGGGCCAGCAACTGCGAGCACGTCGCGAACACCCCCGGCCAGGGTGCCTTCGGCGACGTGGAGCCCGTCGTGGGCCAGCGCGGCGACGATGCGGTGCGCGGGTCGGCCCAGCACGAACTTCTCACACAGCAACCGGGCCAGGAACCCCGTGGTGAACACCCCTTGCCGATCGCCTTGGGCACCGGCGGGGCGACCAGGATCCCGCGCACTGCACACCGGCAGGTGCGCCGGTAGGTCGGGCGGCGGTGCACGATGCGGGTCAGCGCGACCTGCCAGTCGATCTGCTGGCCTGCCTGGCAGGGGCCGCGCCCTCGACCCGCCAGTCCGGCAAGGTGCGCATCGTCAGCTTCCGCTGGGGCGCCGACAAACAGCTGCGCGACGCGGTCTGCGACTTCGCCGGCGACTCCCGCCACGCCAACCCCTGGGCGGCCAAGCTCTACGCCGACGCCCTCGCCCGCGGCCACGACCACCCCCACGCGGTGCGCATCCTGGCCCGGGCCTGGCTGGCCGTCATCTGGCGCTGCTGGCACGACCACGTCGCCTATGACTCGTCCCGACACCGCGCCCTGCAAACCCTGCTCACCACACAGCCCACGGCGGCCTGACCACACCGGGCGCTTCCCCGTCCCAGCCCCATCACGCCGTCGCTGAGGAGGCGTCAACCTGCAGCGCCCGCAGCGCAGCGAGGACGAACGACGTTGACCCCGACGAACGGCGGCGCACACTCCAGGGCGGGGAAGCGACCCAGTGTCGGGGTGCTGCGGCCGGACGGCGCCACCGACGCCGGTTCGGACGTGCTCGCCATGACCGTCCGGACGTACTACATGCCCAATGCGGAGTGGAAGTCGATCTGTCAGCGGGGCCGGGCGCTGCGAGAACGTACCGGCACCCTGACCGGTCACGCCATCGGCAGTGAACACGCGGCAGCGCTCGATCATGCCGCCGTGGCGAAGGCGATCGGGACCGGCAGCGCCGACGCCGAGCAGCCCGCACCGGCAGAGCTGCCTGAACCGCTCGCGTCCGTGGTCGAGTACCTCGCCGACGATCTCGACCCTGACGGGCGCGAGTTCGTGTCTACGGCCGAACTTGTGGACGCGCTCGACGTCGATCCGACGGTGTTCGGTAGGGAGATGGGCGCGCTCGGCTGCCGACCGAAGCCCACATGGGTCACCCTCGAAGACGGGCAGCGCAAGCAGGTGCGCGGGTATCGCAGGGTAGCTCTTCGAGCGGTGGTCAAGGCTTGCCGTGCCGGCGAGGACGTCGACACCGATGTCGACTTAACCCGTCACGTGCCCTTGGTACCCGTCACATGCCGCGTGACGGGTACCAAGCAGGGCTGAGCTGCGCAAATCTGCCGTGTGACGGGTGTGGCGGGTAGCCGAACGACCTGTCACATCGACTCAATCGACCAGGCGCATGCGGCGACTCTCACTCCGGACCGTTGACCCGTCACCAGCAGCGGAGCGGGACTTAGGACCGGCCGGTCGCCGGGAGCCAGAAGAGGGGGACGCTTCAACCGGCGGCCGGCCGGGGCTTCACCTGGCCGCAGCGCGGCGAGGAACCTCAAGCTCGAACTCGGGCCAGTCGGCGACTCGGCCACCGCGCTCCCAGCGAGTGAACCGACCCGTAGCGCTTTGGCCACGTCAAGGCCCAGCCAGCCGGGCTCACGCAGCACCCGGCTGAACATCGGGGAGTGCGCGGCCGCCCAGGCGTCCGTCCAGGAAACGAACGTTTCCGCTGGAGCGCTGAGCGCACGGGACATCGCATACCTCGGCGCGCGACTCGGTTTCCAAGACCACCGGATCCGTGGCACTCACCATCATGCTATCCTTGTATACGCGCCACGGCAGAATACGAGCGCAGGGTCGTTGCGCTCGGCCGAGAGGTTTAGGACGCGACCGACCGCCAGGAAGTGGTCACCGAGGCGGATCTCGTCATCGAGCTCACACTCGATCCAGGCGATTGCGCCGTCCAGGATGGGCGAACCGGTACCACGAGCCGGCCTGCTCTCGAGGCCGCTGAACTTGTCACCGCCGGACTTCGCGAAGGCGCCCACGACATCCTCCTGGTCATAGGCGAGCACGTTCACGCAGAATCGGCCTGCCGAGCGGATGCGCGGCCAGCTCGTCGACGACAGGTCCGGGAAGAAACCGACCAGTGGGGGATCTAGTGAGATGGACGTGAACGAGCCGATGGCCAGGCCAGCGGGTCCGTCCGAGCAGGCTGCCGTAACGACGACGACGGTGGTGGGCACGTGCGATAGCACCCAACGAAAGCGGTCCCGGGGCGCCAGCTGCGCCGAGAGTTGCTCGTCCTGGTTCACACCCATTCAGATCACCCGCGCGTCCAGAGGCTCTCCGATCTCGACTGTCCACCGCGGTACACGCTCACATACAGCCACGTAAACAGACTGCCATAAGTTTAGCTAGTGTGTCAATTTACTGAATGGTCTGTTGGCAACTGGTGGCCGCACGAGCACGGCCTCGTCGGTCGCCCGGCGCTTCCCTGCAGGGCGCGTGGAGCGTGGTCAAGGCTTGAACCGTGCCCCGAAGATCGGACGGATCACGCCGCGCGCGTTTTTTTAATGGTCATCATCGGGCTCGGTCCACACAAGCGGACCCATACCGCCAGCGCACTGGATCCGGGTACTCACCGGGTGCTAGGGACTCGGACAACAGCGCCACGTAGCAGAACCCGGCCAGGGTCCACACGTAGGTGAAGTCGGCTGCCCACCACTGATCCGGACGCGATAGTGTCGTCCACGCCCGCCCGATCAGGTCCGGATGCCCAGGCACGGCAACTGCCGTCGTGGTGGTGACGGTCGTGTGTAGATCACACGTCGACAAGGACCAGCAGCTTGGTGATGCCGACGCGAGCAGGTTGTACACCTGCCGTCGCTGTGCGTGTCATCGTGGGGGGTTGGGTTGCTGCCCTTCCACGCCCGGCTGTGTGGGCACCGATGTCTCGGAGGGTGGCGCGTCGGGGTGCGCGGGACGGTAGCCATCTGCGTACTGCACGTTGGCGCCCCTGATTTGCCTGGCCAGCCAGTCGCGCCAGACCTCGCGGGCGCGCTCCGAGGCCAGCGTGGTACGGAGTTGGTCCTTCACTTGGTCGAACTGCAGCGCCCTCGCTGGCCGCAACTTGAGGACCTGTCCGACATTCCACCCGAATTGGGTCTGGACGGGGCCGAAGAGCGATCCTGTCGGGGCCTCGAACGCTGCGTCTGCGTACTCGGACGCTAGCTGTTGCTGAGTGACGAAGCCTAGATCACCGCCGCTGTTACGAGTGCTCTGATCGAGAGAGTTCTCCTGGGCCAGGACGGAGAAGTCGACGCCCGACCTCGCACGCTGGAGCATCTGCTCCGCTTGCTCCTTGGTGGCGACCACGATGTTACGCAGGTGACGCTGCTCCGGCGTCACCAATTGGTCCCTGCGCTCCTCAAACGCCCGCCGCAGGTCTGCATCAGTGACCTCGGGGACGTCCTTGGTGACTTGCTCGAAGAGCCGGGCGATGTCCTGTTGTCGCTTGATCTCGTCGAGTACATCCTGCTCGGAGGCACCCGCGTTGCCGAGCAGCTCGACGAAGGCGGCCCTCCCGCCCGGACCGTACTGCTGCTCGATCACCCTGGTCAGCGTGTCACGGGCTGCCTTGTCCGAGATCACGATGCCCCGGTCTCGTGCGGCCGTTTCTAGCACGATGCTTACCGCAACCGCCTTCGCCGAGTCCCGCCGGAATCGGTCGGCCTGCTCACCCTCAGCGGGTGGTCGGATCCCGTAGAGGGCCTCCAGCACATCGATGCGGTTCCGAAGCGACTCCTCGGTGACCACCGTGTCCTCGACCTGGAAGGCGGCATCATCCGGCAGATCTGTCAGGCGTGGGACGACTATCAGTGCCACTCCTACCACAAACATCGGCGTCAAAGCTGCGATAATCACGCGGGCGGCGAGGCTCTCTGGCCAGCCGGGCACCGTGAGTTTCACACAGTCACCTCCGTATTGGTCGTGGTCGATGCAGGCTCCTCCTGGAGTTGGTCACCCCGCTGCAGTGGGAGTACTCGGACCACAAGGTGCGCCGCGACAAAGGACAGCGCCACCGTGCCTGCTAGCAACACCCCAAACTCGCGGATCACCGAGAGGTCGGAGACCACGAGCGCAAGATAACCGATGGCGGCAGTCGTCGCGGCCACTGCCACGGTGCGGCGTAGCCGCACCGGGTCGGCGTTGCGTCGATCGGCGAGCAGGATCGTGAACTCGCATGCGGTAACTGTGGTCAACGATCCCAGCGCGACGGTCAGGGGGGTGAGGGCGATCCCCAGTGCCCACCCCGCGGCGAGGCCCCACCCGGTGGCCAGCGCCGCCGCGAGGACGGCGCCCAGCGACTCAATCCGCCTACGTAGTCCGACGAACAGTACGAGCCCCGCAAGCGCGATGCCAAGCACGTTGGTGACGTATCGGTTGTCTGACACGAGCTCGTAACCCCGCGCCGCCGCCACGGGTAGGCCGACCACGTCGGCCGTGTAACCCGGCGGAGGTGAAGGAAGAGACGCACGGAAGCCATCGAGGAGGCGTTGCTGCTCGGCGAGGTCCTGCAGCTCGATACCGAGGCTTACTACGGCGTGACGTGCGTCGCTGCGAACCACCGCTCCGGTGAGGTACGAGGGTAGTAGTTGCATGCCCGCCGTGATCTGGGCCGGAGTCGGTGACGGGCCGAGGAATCGGAGTAGGTCGGGTAAGCTGACGATGGGGCGTAGCTCACTGCCGTACCCCACAACAGCCGATTCCTGGGCCTTCCGCATCCACGCGAGGGCCTCCGGCGTGAGAACGTTGGGGCCGCGTAGCACCACCTGAACCTCGCCGGACGAACCGAGTACTTGCTCGACATGGCGGGCGTCAGTGACCGCCGGCAACCCGGCAGCGAGCTCATCCGGGTGGGCCTGCACGGCCAGTCGCGGCAGTGCGACCCACCCGCCGAGCGCCACGACGCCCGCGAGGGCCAGCAGCGTGGCGCGTTTGCCCGCAGACAGCGTCGCTGGCTGCGTAGACGCACGGGCAGGTGCCTCCGGATCGGGGACAAGGTATCGGCGGAGCAACAGCGCCACGGCGACGGCAAGCAGAACACCGGACCCGAGGGCGAGGCCAAGATCGCGCACGAACGGCAGCGGCGACACCGCGAGTGACGCGAATCCGGCCGCAGAGGCCAACGCCGCCACCAACAGCCGCCGTCGATGAGCACCCTGTATCAGGTAAGCCGGAAAGTCACTACCGATGCCGACCAGGATCGGCAAGAACGCGACAACTCCGAGTGAGAGCGGGCGGTTCAGCCATCCGAAGCCGGCGAGGACAAGCGCGGTGGCGCATAGCGTGGCCGTTAGCGGCACGAGGCGGTAGCGCTTGCGGCCGAGCCAGGGCACCAGGAAATAGCACATCCCGATCAGTCCCGCGGCTAGTCCGCCCAAGAGGAGGATCTCCTGCCGTACCTGCTCACCGAGCTCGGCCGCCAGCGCAGGGGTCCCGGACACTGTCACGCGCTCGGTGCCGAGTCCGGCGTCCTCGACCGTCGACCGGGCCTCCTCGACCAGGCGTTCGGTTCCAGCCTGGTCGAGGCCCCCACGTGGGCGGATCAGGATGGCGACAGCGTCCGGTGCGGGGACCACGAACCGCCACTCTGGTCGGGGGGTACCACCCTCCTCGAAGAGGACCGTCTTGACGAAGCCTGGGTTGTGCAACGTCGGCAGCCCTGCGGGCAGACCGCGAACAAGCAAGCTGCCGTAGCGGAGGTCGAACTCGCGCACCGCCGCGTCCCCGGCCGCCCTGACGTCTTCTGGAGACAGCCCCTCGCCGCGGGCCCGCTGTTCTGCTTCGGCGCGCACCCCGTCGCGGCGCCCGGACAGCCCCGCAAGCATATTCTGGCTGGAGGTCGCGATCTGGTTCAGTACGGTCGCGGGGCCATACACGGCGGCGGTGTCAGGTAACCGCGAGAGTTGTCCCTCCAAGGCAAGGAGTCGGGGGAGTTGCTTCGGACCTAGCAGGCCCTGAGGTTTGGGCGACTCCGCCAGTACGACGATGGGATCGCCTCCGAAGGAGCTCGCGGCCTCCTGCAGCACTTGCAAGGTCTCGTCGCCCGCCGGCAGGAATGACTCCGGGCCGGTGTCGGTTCGCAATCGAGTCAACCCGGCCACTGTCGTGACCGCCACCGCCATAAGCACCAGCGCGGCGACGACCGCCTTTGGGCTCGGAAGGTGAGGAACGAAGCGGCGGATCCTCACCGAGGCGCCTGCTCCAGTCGCGGGTACTCACCGGTGAACGGACCCGGATCACGGCCCGCACCCGGCTCCGGGTAGGGGTTCTTGTAGTAACCCGCGCCAGCTGGGAGTCTGAAGTCCAGCGGGCTCTGAGCGGACGTGCCGTTGACGATCGGCGTTAGCCGGGCGTAGTGGTGACCGGACTCGTCGGTTTGCTCCATCATCGCGGAGAAGTACACCAAGAAGGTGGCGACATCGAGCCCATAGGGTTCCATGTAGGCAAGCATGGGGTTGGCGTCCCGCAGCATCGCCTCCGCCTCGGGCACCAGGCCGCGGATGTCCGCGCCCAGCGTGGGAACCCTTTTGAGCGTCGCGGGCGCCCGGTCCAACGTGCCATCCAGCGCGGGAAGCAGACCCCGGAGGTCCTCGGTCGTCGCCGGGAGCTCGCGCAGCGCCGTGCTCAGGAACGGCGCCGCCTCCTTCAGGTCGGCAGCGACGGGTACCAGAGAGCTGGACAACTCGGTGAGCTCCGTGGCCGCGGCATCGGCGCTTCCGAGCACGCCGGGCAGCTGCCGCATGGTGTTCTCGATCGCCTGGCGCTGGCCGGCGGTCGCTGCAGAGAGCCGGTCAGCATCGGCCACCATCGTGGCGATCTGACCCTCGCTGGTGTCCAGCGCGGTGAGCAGAGTAGTCGTCTCGTGTGCTAGCGCCCGAAGGTCTTGCGACTGCGCGGCGATCGCGTCGAGGGCGGTGTGGCCCTCCCGGCCGAGACGCCCGAGCCCGGTCAAGACCGCCCGAACCTCCTTCTGGCTGCCCTTCGTGCCGGCGCCAAGGGAGCGCAGTGTGCTGCCCAGGGCTGCGCGGGTCTCGGAGTCCAGGCTGTTGAGCACCTCACGCAACTGCACGCTCGGTTGCACGGCGCTATCCGGCAACGTCGTCCCGGACGGGAGCTCTGCACCGTCACCGTCGTCTATGCCAACGTAGGTTTCCCCGACCAGCGACCTGATCCCGACGCGCACGGTCGCGCCTTCGTGCAGCGGGGCCGCGTCCGGGTTCAGCGTCAATACGACCTTGACGCGCTGACCCTGGCGTGCGATCGACTCGATCTCACCCACCTGCACTCCGGCCATGCGGACCTGACCTGCCGGTACGGCATTGTCCACATCGTCCAGTTCGACGGCCACCGTGTAGTTGCCGAGGTCCTCAAGCAGCGGCACGTTGACCTGGGTGGGGACGAAGAGGTACACGGTGAACGCGGCAGCAACGGACACAACAGCCAGAATCTCGATCAGCCGCGCCCAGGGGCCGGTCAGGAACTTCATCAGTTGCCTCCCTCAGCGGGCGACCCAGGGGCGTCTTGCGTAGGACCGTCGCCCTCCGACGGTCGGTCGGCACCGCCCCGGTTCCCGGGCAGCGCACTGCCATCGGGCGGCAACACAAAGTGCCCGCGGACCAGGCCGCCCCGAGCGTCCCGCACGCTGAACACCGATGAGGTGTTGAAGATGAACGCTTGCAGGTCGTTCAGGTAGGGCAGCACAACCGCGGTGTCCCGGTCGAGCCCGGTCGTGATCGGGAGAACGTCGTCGAGGGCGACGTCCACGTCGTTGACGAGCGGACGCAGGTCTGCGACCACCGGCCTCGCCTCGGCCACGACGGGTCGCGCCTCGTCGACGGTTTCGCCGACCTGCCGGGTGGTGGCCGTGAGCCGTTCCAGCGCCGGCGGCAGCTCCTCGGCCGCCGTATTCAGGTTCTCCAGCGTCGGATCCAGCTGTCCGGTCAAATCCTGGGTCGCGGTCAGGGCTCGGCGAAGCTCGTCACTGAGCCCCGGGAGCTGCTCCAACGTGGCCCGCAGATCGTTGTCATTCCTTGCCAGCACCTCCAACGTCTCCTGGGCCGCATCCGCAAGCCGGGTGACCCGCTCCTGGTTGCTCCCTGTCGCGGACGCGATCTGCGACAGTGCAGTGACCAGCTGAGCGATCTTGTCGCGACGGGTCTGCAGCGCCTCCACAACGGGGCGCAGGCCAACGACAGCATCATCGGTGGCGCGCAATCCGTCGGGCAGCTGCTCGGGCGCGCGGGCCAGCGCAACGTCCGATGTCCTCAGCAGGTCGGTCAATGCCTGCCGAGAGCGCTGGTCCAAGTGTTGCAGCACTTCATCGGCCTGGATCGGCCGTTCCGTCTGACCAGCCGGTATCATTCCGCCCTCCGGCAGCAGCTTGCCCGGTGAACCCCCCGGATCGATCTCGATGTACATCTGGTTGAGCGGGTTGACGGCCCGCAGCACCGCCCGGGCGTTGTCGTGGATCTCGTGACCAGGTTCGATCTTCATCTCGATGATCGGGGTGCCACGGTCGCTGACTCTCCAGCCCGTGATCTTTCCGACCTCCACACCAGCGATTGTCACACTCTGTGACATTTCGGGGTTGACTGCCGGTGTCGATTCGAACTCCGCCACGAAGGTGAAGCGATCCTGCCACGGATAAACGTAGTTAGTGTTCGCCAGCAACAGGCTCGCCGCGACAATCCCGACGACGAACAACGCGACGACCGTGAGGGCGTTCCGGCCAAGTCCTGGAACTGTCCGCAGCCGTTGCCACCTCCGGCGCAGCGAGAGGCTCCTCTTACTCACTAGGGGGCTCCTGATTCGTCAAGGGGTGACAGCAGTGGCAGCGGCCCCCGCGGGGGCGTGACCTCGCCCGGCCGCCGCGCGCGATCCCCGGACTGGGGCAACGGCAGCCCAGGCATTCCGGCCTGCTCCTGGGGACCAGGAGGCTGCCGCAGTCCGAGCATCTCGAGGTACTGCTCCATGCTCTTCGGGGATCCGGTGCCGCCGACGCTGTTTCCCGCGGCACCGAACGACAGGCGCCCGAACGCGCCATTGGGGCCATACCAGCTAAAGATGGCGTCACCCCGTGCAGCGAGATAGCCGAGCTCCTCGTAGAACCGGTTACCGCTCGCGCCGCCACCCTGGTACCGGCCGGTGCCCTTCCATGGCGACATGACGGTCTGCGTGATCGGCCCGTTGAGCCTGTCGAGCACCGGACCGCGGACGTCGTCGAAGGCAGTCGTGGTCTGCTGCGTCGTGGGGACGAGCTGCTCAGCGAGTGGCCGGGTGTCGTCGAGCAGCGGTCGTAGGTCGCTGAGCAGCGGCCTCGTCCGCTCGAGAACCGGACCCAGCTCGGCCAGCAGCGGGTCCAGCGCCTGCGCGGCAGGTTGGAAGTTCTCGGCGGTCGCAGTGAGCCGGTCTAACGTCGGCTGCAGGTCGGCCAGGCCTGCCCGCGTGGTCCGCAGCGTCTCGGGCATGGTCGCCACCGATGCCGCTAGCGGGCGGCTCTCGGCGGCCAGGGCCGCTGTGCTGTCCTGCAGCGACGCGATGATGGCCGCGATCTGGCCGTCTCGGCGCGTAAGCGCGGCCGCCGTGGACTCGAGTCCGGCCACCAGCTCGGTCAAATCCGTCCCGGGCCGAGTGCCGCGGACCGCGTCGAAGACCTCGCCTGCGGGCGCGAGTGTCCCGGGCGCATGCTGCAGCAAATCACGCACTGCATCCCCGCCGCCCCGCTGCAGGACACCGTCCGTTTGCTTGATGGCGGCTTGCATCCCATCACGCGCCGGCGGGGTAAGAGCGCTGAGCACCCGGCCGAGTTCAACGGGAATGGTAGTCCGCTCCAGCGGGATCTTCTCACCCTCAAAGGCGCCATGGCCGCCCGGTTGCAGGTCGACATGGTACTCCCCGCCGAGAAGCGTGGTCGGTCGGATGCTGGCCGACGGTGTGCTGCCCAGCTTATCCCGCACTCCGTTCTGCAATTGCATGGAGACGATCACCGTCCCCTGATCACGCGGTTCGACATCGATCACCGTACCGACAACGACACCGCCGATCTTCACATCATCCTTGTACGCTTGCAGCTGGTACGGGCGGGCAAACGCTGCACTGATCGTGTCATCTCCGGTGACGATCCCGGCGACGATCGTCCCAATACGCTCCTTGTTGTACACAAGGATAAAAAGAACAACAATCAGGATGATGGCCAGTAGGCCACTCGCGGTGCGCCGCCTGGCCCACACCCGACCAAGAGCCACCTTCATCGTCGATTGCACGGCGTTCACCGGACACCTCCCGGCGTGAGTTCTGCCCGGTCATTGTCGGCGTTACCGGGTTCAGGGTAGGGGTTGTACCCCTGGTCGACCGAGTCCGGGAGGACGGGACCACCGCCCGTCCGGACACCCGGGGCTGCACCGATGCGGGCGTAGTGCAGCCCGTTGATGTCCTCGGCCACCAGGCTCTCCCAACGCACAAACAGAGTCGCGATCTCCGGGGCGTACGGCGCGAGCACCTGCAGCGGTGTCACGAGATTGTCAAGCGCTCGAGTCACCTTCGGTGCGAGCGGGCGCGCGTCGGCGAACGTCCGGGTGAGGTCCGCCACGGCCGGTTCTGCCTGCTCGGCCACACCCGGGACCTGCTTGAGGGGGGGCACGCTCTCGCGCAGCACCCCGCGCAGATCCTCTTCGGACGCGGCGAGCGCCTCAGCGCCGGGACGGAGGTCGGTGACGGCGGTCTTTGCGTCAGCCAGCGGCACGTCCAGTGCATCGAGTGCGGTGCGCGCGTGGTCCAATGTCGCCGGAAGTCGGTCCAGTGTGTCACTCAGCGGTAGCCCCTCGTCCGCGGAGACGGCGCGCAGCGTCACATCGGTTTGTTCCACGAGGGCCGCGATCTGCTGCTCACGTCCCACGAAGCGGCTGGAGAGCCGCTCCGCGCTGCGCAGTAGCCCGGGCAGGTCCGCCTGATCCGACGACAGCACCTCCGACACAGTTTCCACGTCGGTCAGCAGATCCGGCGCCGCTCGCAGGTAGTCGTGCAGGGCACCGCTAAGGCCCGCTGCTCCGCCCCCCAGCTCGCGCACCGCGCCGGTCGCTGCGGCACGAGTGGGCTCGTCGAACACGTTGAAGAGCTGGTAAATGTCTGCCGACTCGACGGTGCGTTCCGCCGAGACAATTTGGTCGCCGAGCGGTCCGGCGGCCGGGGTGCCCGGGAAGAGCTCGACGAATTTCGCACCCAGCGCCGAGAAGTCCCACACCGCGGCCCGCGCATCGGCGTAGATCGACTTCTCGCCGTCGAGTTCCATTGTCACCACGGCCACGCCGTCGGCGAACTGGAGGTCGGACACCCGACCGATACGAACGCTGTCCTGCCGGACGTCGGCACCGACCTGCAGCGCGTCCACGTTGGTGAAAGCTGCCCTCACCGTGGTCGTTGTTGACCCAGGCAACCCGCTGCGCGCCGTGGCGGCAAGGTACGCCCCTGCAGCGATTAAGGCGAAGACGACCACGCCAGCCACTGCTCTGCGGGCAGCGCTACGTGCTTCCAGCCTCCCCATGACTACCGCCCTCCCAGCAGTTGGCTCAGCATGGACTTCTCCTGCTCCTCGGTCAGGCCGGTGGCGCTACCCTCCGGAGCGGGTTCCAGCGGATATTCGGGACCCTCATCGACAGGGCCCAGAGGCGGCGGGAGTGGCGCGTGCGGCAGCGGCAAGCTTGGGACGGGTGACTCAGGCGCCCCGGGCGCCGGCCCCATGCCGGCCACGCCCAGGGACTTGGGGGTCGTCGGGACGATGGCGCGGAAGTAGTGGCTGAGGCCGTCGTAGCCCGACGTGCTCAGTGCCCAGCCCTTGACGAACTCCATCAGGTTCGGCAGCCGCTTGCTCACGGCCTGTTCCATCAAGGTCCGGCCCGACTCCGCCACGCCGACAAAGTCTGGCCCGGCCGGCTGCAGTGCGCGCACCAGGGGGGCCGCTTCGTCGAGCATCACGTTGGCGCGCTCGAGCACCGGATCCAACGAGGCCAGCGCCGGGTCGGTCGCGTCCGCGAACCGCCGCAGTTCGCCACTGATGTCGGTTAAATCGTCGGTCACCGGCCGCATTGCCGCCAACGTCGGTGTCGTCTGCTCGGCGACCCCGGCCGTCCGGGCCAGGGTGCGTTGCGCGCTGGCGAGAGTCTGCGGCAGCCGCTCGAGCGCACCCTGCACCGCCTTGCTGTTAGCTGCCACCGTCGATAATGTTTGCTCGGTTGAGCCGACGAGTCGGTCCAGGTTCTCGCCGCGGTCAGCTGCCAGCGCGTTTGCCACCGGCTGGGCGCTGTCGACAAGCTGGGTCAGCAGTTCGTTCTGCTCACCTAGGATTCGTGCCAGCTCGTCGGCCTGGCGCAGGGCGGGCTCCGTGGCCTCGATCCCCGCGGCGATCTCTGGCCCCAGGCCACGGGTGCCCTCGCCCAGCGTGGTCACCAGCGCCGCCAGTGCCGTGCCGGTCGGGTCGTCCACCGCGTTGAGGACCTCCTGCAGCGACACCGCGCGGTCGGTCTGCGAGGCGGGGATGACACGGGACTCGTCGAGCAGCGGAGCTGATAGGGAGCCTCGCTCCAGGTTGATGAACCGCTCGCCTAGCAGGTCCTTTGGGGTGATGACCGCCCGAGCGTCCTGGTGCATCGGGAGCACCGACTTGTCGACGCTCATTTCCACCTGCGCCCGGCCATCGTTCAGCTCGATCGACTGGATCTGGCCGACCGTGACCCCGGCGGCCCTGACCTCGTTACCGGGGACCATGGGGCTCGCGTCGGTGAACATCGCGGTGACCGTCATCCGGTCGTCCTCGCGGTCGACAGTTGCGGCGATCGTGCCGGCAGCCGTCATAGCGACGACTGCCAGCACGGCCGCAGCCCAGAGGCGACCGGATCGCACCGTGTTCATCGCATCCCGCTCCCGTTCGCGTCCGTCCAGGGTTGGCCGACAATCTCGCCGGGCATCGGGTTCGTGTCGATACTGTTCGGAGGCGCTGCGCCCAAGCTGTCATTGACCGCGCTCGGACCGAACGCGAGGCCGGCGGTCCAGACGTGACCTTGCGAGTCGTATCCGGCGAAGCCCTGGCCCCAGTTCTGCATCCACCCGATCAGCTCTGGCGTATACGGTCGGAGGAAGTCGACCGCTGGCCCAAGCTCATCCAGGGCCTGCGCTACCGGGGGAAGGACGTCGTGCCCGGTGTCGATCAGGCCGGGCGTGTACCGCAGCAATCGATCGGTCGCTACCAGCGTGGGGCGCAACTGCGCCACGGTGGGACGCAGATCGGTGAGTACCGGGCTGAGGTTGCGTGCGACTGCGGGAAGCCGAGCCGTGGCCGGTCGCAGATCTTCCAGCAGCGGCGCCGTTGCTTCGCTGGCTGCAGGCACCTGGTCCAATGTGTCTTCGGCCGTGGTCAGCGTGGGGGGCAGCTCGGCCAGCCCCTTCTTGAGCTGGCTCTGCTGCTCCGCAACGGCTCCCGTCAACTTCGTGGCGTTGTTCACCACGTTACTGAGCTCGCCCTGCCGTTCGGCCAGCGGTTCTATCATCGCGTGCAGTTGGGTGACCAGCGCCCTAATCGCCGGGCCATCCCGGCCGACGGCCTGCAACACCTCGCCGAGTGCGTTCACTGCCGGCCCCGCCGTGCGCAGCGTTGCTCGAAGCTCCTGCTCCCGACCGGCGACGGTCTCATTCAACCCCTCGACAAGCGAACTCAGCCGCTCTCGGGTAGGCCGATCCAGTGCGGCGAGTACCTGGTCCACCTCGATCTGCGCGGACTGTGCCTCATACAGCGCGCCGCTCGGGATCTCAGCGTTCTGCGCCGGGCCCGGATGGATCGTCACAACCCTCTCGCCGAGCACCGACCGCCACTCGATGCGGGTCGTGGTCCCCTCATGCAAAGGTGTGTGCTGGTCCGCCACTGACGCCGTCACGATCGCCTTGCCGTTCCGTGCGTTCAGGTCGGACACCTCGCCGACCTTACGATCGTCGATCAACACCGGCGAGCCTTCGAGCACCTGCGCCGCCGAAGGCACTACGAAGTCGACCTCGTATCCGCTCTCGCTCGAGGCCATCGCGTAGCCCCAGGCGCCGCCCAGTGCCACGACCAGCGCGCTGATCACCAGAGCCATACGTCGCAGCATTTCAATCCATCCCCAACGGACCTGCCGACTCACCGCTGGACAAGAACTGCCGTACGAACGGTTCGTCCGACTCAAACGCCTCGGCCGCTGGCCCGAAATGCACCAGCTCACCCTTCCACAGCAACCCGATGTAGTCACTGATCTTGCGTGCCGTCTCGATGTCGTGTGTCACCACTACGTAGGTACCCTTATGTTGTTCGTGCATCTGCAGGATCAGCTCACATAACAGCCTGGTACGGACCGGGTCAAGTCCGGAATCTGGTTCATCGAACAGCACGATTTCAGGCTCCATCACGAGCGCGCGGGCAAAACCGGCGCGCTTCTTCATACCACCCGAGATTTCGTTCGGCGCCTTGGTATCCGCCGCGCCTAGCCCGACGTCGTTGAGCCGCCGTGTTACAATTTCCCGAATCTCGTCCTCGCTCATGTCGGTGTTCTTCCGAAGCGGAAACGCAACGTTGTCATAGATGTTCATTGAGCCGAACAACGCACCGTCCTGGAAGAGGACACCGAACCGCTTCCGCATCTCCGACCGCTCACGCTCGCTCATACTCCAGATGTCCCGACCGAATACTCCAACCTCGCCGGCATCTGGTTCGAGCAGTCCGACCACGTGCTTCAGTAGCACGCTCTTACCGGTGCCGGAAGGTCCGAGGATCGTTGTGACGGCGTCGTCCATGAAGTTGAGGTTCAACCCACGGAGCACCTCGAACGAACCGAACGCCTTGTACAGGTCGTGGACCTCCACCGAGTGCTGGCCTCGATAATTGTGAGAGGCAGCTTCCGCATTGGCGCGATGATCACCGACCCCCGGGAACCGCACGTCCGTCAGGTGAGCTGTGGACTCATGGGCTGACATGATGCCTCCTGAAGCTCAAGTATTTGTCCTCGTGACCAAGATCAGTAAGATGGCGCAGGCAATGGCTAATTCGCAATCGGTATCTCCAGCGTTGTTCCGAACAGGAGCTGGAAAGTAATGCCCGACCCCAGCATGGTGATAGCGACCACATTCACCATCATCGACCTAGCTGTGGCGTCGCCGACCTCGACTGGACCGCCACGAACGTTAAAGCCGTAGTAGCAGCCAACGATAACAGAGAATGCGCCAAGCGACCAGACCAACGCGATAGATTTAACCAGAACCATTGGGGTAACAACGGACCAGAACACATAATTATAGCCGCCAGGTGATACGGCGTTGAACATATCAATGCTAGCCACCCGCGCGGCGATAAAGCAGAGGCCGACACCTGCGATGTACACGAGTGGAATCGCGATTATAGCAGCTAACACCCGCGTACCAACTAGATATTGCCGGCTTGGAATGCCCATGACCTCAAGTGCGTCAATCTCCTCGTTGATACGCATCGAACCAAGTTCGGCGACGAACCCGCAGGCGACTTTTCCGGCAACCATGAAGCCGAAGAGAATCGTAAGTAGCGCCGTGATACTCGCAATTCCAGTGGCGAGGCCTATGTATGCCGTCGCACCGATCTGCTCTACTAGATAGAATGCGAACTTTGCTACCAGGAAGCCAGCGGTCAGCGATACCAGCCAGAGAATCATCGAACTGGACAGCACCAGATTGGCCAGCTGTCGGGTCACCTCAGTCGGGAAACGGAGCGCCCTGGGTAATTCGATGAAAGTGCGCACGATCCAGCGACCGATGAGCCCCAACTCGGCAACGATATTGGACTCCTCGTGGGGAGCGGCTGCAGGCCCAGGAGCTTCTACGGAATGCGGCAGGGTTGGCTGATCACTCGCAGTAGTCATGATCGGTTCCTCACCGTATAACGGTAAAGTTGGGTATGAGGCCGAGTAATATCAGGTCGAAGATGAGGTTGAAGATAAATAGAGAGGAGATTGCGATTACTACCGCCTGGTTGACGGCGCGGCCAACCCCTTCGGGGCCGAATCTTGCGGTAAGCCCTTTGCTCGCACACACGACGCCGATGATCAGGCCGAACAAACCGCCCCTCACAACGTTGGCCATGACTTCATAGACCGTAAGACTGCCTAGAAAGTAAGACATATAAGATTCGGGTGACACCATACTCAGCGTGGTGGTGAGGAGGGTAGTTTCGATGAAGAACACAAGAACCCCCAACGCGCCAGTCACCCAGGTGATAATCACGGTCGCGATGACGCGCGGCAATACTAACATCCGGACGGGGTCCTGGCCGAGGACTCGAAGTGCGTCGAGTTCTTCACGAATCTTGCGCGCACCCAGCTCGGCAGTCGTTGCAGTACCGATGACGCCAGCGACGACGACGGCGGAGATTAATGGTGCCAGCATGCGCATGACTGGGGGAACAATGATGGTGCCGCCCCGGCCTGCCGCGCCGAGGTCGACCGTTACCGCGACGACGATCGTCGCGGTCAGAAAGCTGTAGCCAGCATTGGCGAGTATGCTAGGGATAAGGATCTTCCGTAGGAGCCGGTGCGTGTCGTCGAGCACGTCGCCCCAGAACCCCCGTGGGTCATGCAGGACGCTAGTGATGAGCTGCCCCAAGAGCACGACTGGGGCGCCGGCCTCATCGACGAGGTTCCGTAGCGGCGCCCGAACCACGTGAGCA
This sequence comes from Pseudonocardiaceae bacterium, assembly GCA_009379815.1. Taxonomy (GTDB): domain Bacteria; phylum Actinomycetota; class Actinomycetes; order Mycobacteriales; family Pseudonocardiaceae; genus WHSY01. Next base: position 31,800 of record WHSY01000001.1, on the reverse strand, counting down.
GGACGGCGACGGTCGACGTCCCCAAGGCCCGGGCTATGCGGTGGTGCCGCACCAGGGTCCCCGTGACTCGCCATGTTGCCTCCTGAAGCTACGCGATCCAAGCCGCGTATCCCGTTATCGTCCCTGCTGGGCGGTGGCGCCGAGACCGCAGTTCGACGAGCACCTCCCGCCAACATCGTGATGCAGGTTACACGGCAGTGCGTTGAGTGTCCAGACGGTGCGTCGACGATGCCGCGCCGCCATGAAGATGTACATCACGGTGTCGGCCCAACTGCCCGGCAGCCTGCTCGGGTACCTCACCCCCGGGGGGTACCGCTCGTCGCTGACCGGGGCTTCTTCGGAATATCAGTTCTGGCAGCAATCCATAGGCACCGGAGCTGAGCTACTGCGACGCGTCAGCAGCCGTGCGACTGCCCGTTACCGAAATCCTTCCCCGCATGTCGCACCTGTGACCACTATTCAAAATACGCGGCAAACAGTCGCATCGATGATTTTTGTGAAGGTGTGAAGTGTTCTGCGGAAATCGGTGTGGCGTGGTGTCCACTTCCGTGCTATTGCACATTTACAACCGCGCGCAGGGAGTTGATATCGATTCAACTTGGTGCTCCACGACCTCACCGCCAATCAGCTTCCTGACTAAGCGCAGGCCTTCGGAGCGACTCGGCACCGGGTATTGATCCGAATTGGGATAGGGTGATGTTGACAGCTTGCCGGTGAGATCCGACAATGCTGGACTCCACGATCTGCGAGGTCTACGGCCGCGGCAAGCAGGGCGCCGCGTTCGGCTACACGAAGGTCCGCGGCTATCGTCCCCAGCTGGGGACCCTCGCCGAGACCCGGGCAGATGATCTTCTCGCGGCTGCGGGGCGAGGCGGTCGGCGCGGCCAGCTTCCTGACCGAAACGATCGGCTGCGCATGGGCGTGAAGTTCTCGATCACCGCCCGCCAGGACGCCAAGATCCGGGCAACGATCGAGGCGATCCCCGAGGCCGTGTGGGTGCCGATCCCGTACTGGCTGTCGACCTCGGAGATCTCCGGCGCTGATGTCGCCGAGGTGCCCTACACCGCGTTCGCGGGCACCCGCGACGCCATCGACGTACGACTGGTGGTGCGCCGGGTGCGCCCAACCCGGGCTCGCAGTTTGGCGCCGTTCACGATCTGGAGTTACCACGCCATGGTCACCGACCGGGCCAGCGAACTCGTGGAGGTTGGCTGTGTCAACCCCAACTAGGCCGGAGTGACGGTTTGATCAGGGGTACCCTACCTCGTCGATGACCAGCATTTTCGGCCCCGACGTAGAACCGCAGCATATGGTTCCAGCGCCGACGGGCGGCGCGGGTGCAGCGGGCGGCGAGGTCTTCAGCGGTGGTGAAATAGACCCGGTGCCCGGCCTCGATCGCGGCGCAGGCCAGCCCGATCGGGAGCATGGTCTTGCCCACCCGGGTGGGCCGATGAACAGCACGTTGGCGGCCTCGTCGAGGAACCCCACTGACGCGAGGTCGCGGATCAGGGTCTCGTCGACGCCGGGTTTGGCGGCGTAGCCGAAATCCGCCAGGGTGTATGCGCGGGCAGGCAGGCGAAGTGGTCCGCGACGCTGGCCGGCGGGCCTCGGTCGCGTCGACCTCGACCGCGAGTAGGCAGCCCCAGGGGTGGCCGTAGCCCACCACGCCAGGGCACGGGCCTGGTCGGGGGCCCCGGGCAGCGCCGCGGCGCAGTCGGGCAACCGTAGGAACCCCGGCGGAGCAACCGAAAAGTAGATCAGCGGCCCGGAGCCAAGCTTGACAAGGCCCCGCTCCTTCAGGGATCAGACGCTGTCAAACACATTCTCAAACTTCCAGCACGACCTTGCCCGTCGCCTGACGCTGTTCGACTTCCTGCAGCGCGAGTGTAGCGTCGACGAGACAGTAGCGCGAGCCGATCACCGGACGGACGATTCCTGCCCGCACCATGTCGGCGAGCTCGCGGCCTGCGTGTGCCGTAATGGTCGGATCGATCTTGGTAAAAGGTTCCCACACGGCGCCAAGCACGTCGACGTTGCGCAGCAGCAGTCGGTTGACCTGCACTGTCGGGATCTCTCCGGCGGCGAAGCCGACTACGACGAGCCGACCCTCCGGTGCCAGGCAACGCAACGAGTCGGCGAACCGCGGCCCGCCGACCGGATCGTACACAAGGTTCACCCCGTGTCCGCCGGCAAACTCGCGCGCCCGCGCAGCCCAGCCCTCGTCCACGCGAAGAACTTCGTCCGCACCGGCCTGCCGCGCAACTTCCCCCTTTTCGGGGGTGCTGACGACGGCGATAACACGCGCGCCCAGTCCCTTCCCGACCTGGATAACCGCCGTACCGAGACCGCCCGCGGCCCCGTGCACCAGCAACGTCTCGCCAGCGCGAAGCCGACCGCGGCGCTGCAGTGAAAAGTGTGCTGTGTGGTAATTGACGACCATCGCCGCCCCGTGGACGAAGTCGATCTCCTTCGGAATGCGGAACACGAATTCCGGTGCGGCCACGGCGCACTCGGCGTAGCCGCCCCCAGCACCGAACGTCGCCGCCGCCACCCTGTCCCCGATCTGCACGCCGCTGCCCTCTGGTGCGCTCCGGACGGTCCCGGCGACCTCCAGGCCCGGGGTATAGGGCAGGTCGGGCCGGTCTTGGTAGCGTCCATAGGTGAACAGCAGATCCGGGAAAGACGCTCCCGCAGCGTGCACGTCGATGAGCACTCTCGCGGGGTCGTCGGGTATGGGGAGGTCGACGAGCCGGAGGGCGTTCGGCCCGTCGAACGACTGGAGTTGTTGCGCTCTCACGCCATCACCACCACACGTGTCGCCAGCACGAGCGCCTGTCGCTCGTGGCGGAGTCGTTTTATCACGGCTCTCCTCCTGACTGCTTAGCGTGCGGCCTTGCTCGTTGCTCCCCGAGAAAACCATGATAGGTGAGCGGCAGCAGCGGCTGGATACTGGGCGTTTCCAACAGTTGTGCCATGCGCTGGGTATGATGGCTGGTGGTAGTCGATTCGGGCTGCGAGCTCCGCCGCGTCAGGCACCGCGTAGATTGTCAACGGCGCACTCTACCACCCGCGTGCCGCCCTGATGCGGATCAAGAACTGTAGGAACAGCACGTCCAACGACTGCGGCGCCGATGTTTGACACAAACACCGACGCAATCGGTAGGCTCGATCGCATCGGTCGATGCGCCCTCTTCGTCGGCTCAGCCCATGCCGACCGTTCATCGTGGTGGGGGTGTCGGTCGTCCTGGGCGGGGCCGAATTGACCATGATGTCACCCAGATCGTTGGCCAGGCCCGGGTGGACGATGGTGCTTGAACCCGGTGTGACGCCCTGAGCCCGGCCGCACCGTGTCACTGCGGCCCTGCCCACCCGCCGTCCCGGGGGAAGACGACCTTGCCGTGTCCACTCTGTTGTTCTTTCGAAAATACACTCGCAATATGTGGTCTTGCGGCAGCCCGCGGAACACCGCCTCAGCCGGCCATGTCACTTGAGCAGGAACCCGGCGTCGACCGGTAGTGTCGCACCGGTGACCCACTTCGCCCGGTCCGAGACCAGCCAGCTGACGGCGTCGGAGACATCCGACGCTTGGATCGCGCCGGTGGGCAGTATGTTCTCGGTCATAAATTTGGTGAGCTCCTCGCGCGGGGCCAGCCATTCCCCGAAGAACTCATTGAACGCCATCGGTGTGGCGACCCCGGTCGGGTGGACGGTATTCACCCTGATGCCGTACGCGCCCAGCTCACGGGCCAGATTGCGCATCAGGCCCACGACGCCGTGCTTGGAGACAGTGTAGTGGGTCATCGCGGCGTAAGACCGGAGGCCGGCGACGGACGAGGTGATGACGACCGAGCCGCCGCGGCCACCCTCGATCATGTGCGGGATGACGGCACGGCAGACCTTGAACGCACCGGTGAGGTTGACGTCGACGGTCTCGTCCCACTGTTGGTCGGTCAGCTCCCACGTGTTGTCACAGACAGTCATAATTCCGGCGTTGGCGAGCAAGATATCGATCCGCCCGAACTCGCTCATCGCCCGATCGGCCAGCCGCTTCATCGCCGCGGTGTCCCGGACATCGCCGTGCACGGCGACGCAGTGTCGGCCGATCTCCTCGATCAGCTTGACCGTCTCATCGAGGTCCGACGGCTCCGCCATCGGGTACGGGACCGAGTCGAGCTGGTCGACCAGGTCGCAAACAACGATGTCGGCTCCTTCCCGGGCTAGTCGCACGGCATGACTGCGGCCCTGCCCGCGCGCCCCGCCAGTGATAACGGCAATCTTTCCTTCCAGCTCCATCAGCGCAGCTCCTCCGATCGGAGACGGTCGCGCAGGACGAACTTCTGCACCTTGCCGCTGGGGGTCTTGGGCAACTCGTCGAGCATCTCCAGGCGCTCAGGTAACTTCTGCTTCGCGAGGCCGTACCTGCTTAGGTGCACGACGGCGTCCTTGAGCGTGAACTCCTGTTCCTGCGCGGGCACGACCCAGGCGCAGATCCCCTCGCCCAGCACCGCATCCGGCATCGGCGTAACGGCGACCTCATTGACCATCGGGTGCTCGTAGAGCAGGTCCTCGATCTCCCGCGCGCTGATCTTCTCCCCGGCGCGGTTGATGATGTCCTTGATCCGACCGCGGACGGTGAGAAATCCCGCCTCGTCCTCCGCTGCGAGGTCGCCCGTGCGGAAGAACCCGTCCGGGGTGAACGCCGCCTCGTTCAGCTCTGCGTCCAGGTAGCCCTGGCACATCTGCGGGGCCTGCCACTGAACCTCGCCGGTCTCACCGGGTGGCAGCGGGGTGTCAGTGCCGACCGCGACGACTCGGCCGACCGTCGGGTGGATCCAGGTGCCCTCGGTGCCCCATTTCTTGTCCTTCGGGTGCCAGGGTGAGCCGCTGCACGTGGCGTTGGCCTCCGACGCGCCGTAAATCCGCACGATCTCCCCGAGACGCGCGTGCGCTCGCCGGGCCAGCGACTCAGGTACTTCTGCCCCGCCGCACGCGATCGTGCGGACGTGGGCTAGTGTGGCTCTCCGCGCTTCTGCGATGTCGGTCAGTGCGGACAGGAACGGCGTGGCGAAGATCATGTAGGTCGATCGATCGCGAGTGATGATGTCGAACGCGGCCTCGGGCTCCCATATGTCCTGCATCGTCACCGCGCAGCCGAAGAGCGCGGGAAAGGTCACCGCGAGGGTCAACCCGGTCGTGTGAGTGATCGGGGACGGGTTGAAGACGCGATCGTTCTCGTTGATGCCGTGGTAGTAACCGAGTTGACGTACCCCGGCGATGAAACCATCGTGGGTGTGGATCGCGCCCTTCGGGTCGGCCGTGGTCCCAGAGGTGTAGAGCACGATCGCGGCGTCGTCACCGTGTCCAGCCTGGGGTAGCAACTCCTCGACGGGCCCGGCCGTTTCGGCCAGAAACACGTCCAGCGACCGACGATCCTGCGGGTCGTCGGGCCGGACCAGCACCACGTGTTCCAGCGTAGACACGTCGTCCTGCAGCCGCTCGTACATTGGCGCGAATTCGAAGGACCGGAACCGCTCCGGCCCCAAGATGAACCGGGCCCCGGTCTGGCGCAGGATGAAACCGACCTCCCGGTCCCGCAGGATCGGCGGCACGGGGTTCGTCACGCCGCCCGCGAGCAGCGTGCCATAGCACACTGGCAGCGCCTCGGTCCAGTTCGGTAGCTGGAAGCTGACGACCTCGCCGCGCTGCAGCCCACGCGCCCTAAGGGCGCTGGCCACGGTGCACGTCTCTGACCAGAGTTGAGCGAAGGTCCGGGTGCGGTCACCGTCTCGGATCGCCAGCCGGTCAGGGAACCGCTCGGCGCACCCCATGAGGTACAGCGGCAAGGAATCGTCGCTCCAATACCTGGCCGCGCGGTAGTAGGCAACGACGTCCTGCGGGAGCTGATAGGTCGGGACGACCCGCCTACGGGACATACTACCCGTCGTCTGGTCTGCACTCATCTGTTCCTTCTCTCTGCCGCCGACGCATGCCGCCGACGCATGCCGCCGACGCATGCCGCCGACGCACCGGCCCCACCGGGTCAGGACCCGCAGCGCGCGGCGGTCAGGGTGCCTCCGCTGAGAATGGATCCGGTTCGCCATCACTATCGAGAGCCGCGGCGCACGCACGATCGCGGCGGGAGTTGGGGATCCAGCGGTCAAAGGAGCAGGTGCTTGCGAAGCCAGGAGCCTATATTGCGGACCGACTGGTCGGCCTCCGGCGCATGACCGGCAAGGAAGTGGAACACGTGCTGCATTTCCGGCACCACCTCGAGCGTGACGTCCACGCCGGCCGCCTCCGCCTTCTTTGCGAACCGCTGTGAGTCGTCGAGGAGCACCTCCGCGCCGCCCACCGAGATGTAGACCGGTGGCAGGCCAGCTGGGTTGGCGTGCAGGGGCGCGGCGAGTGGGTCGGTCGGCGAACCCTCCGTCCCGAGGAAGAGACCAGCCATCTGTTCGATCATCGGCTTGCTCGCCAGCTTGTCGACCTCGGCGTTGGTCTCCAACGTCGCGCCCGTTGCCTGCAGGTCGAGAAATGGCGACAGTGCCACGATCGCACTCGGCAGGGCGGTCCCGGCGTCACGCAGGCTCAGCGGCAGCGAGATGGACAGCGCGCCCCCCGCCGAGTCGCCCACCGTCGCGATACCGCCGGCTGAAAAACCCTGTGCCACCAGCCAGTCGAACACCCGGCGGGCGTCCTCGAGGGGTCCGGGGTGCGGGCTCTCGGGCACGCGGCGGTAATCATAGACCAGCGCGCGCACGCCGGCGGCCTTGGCGAGATGCCCGGCGACCTTGCGGTGGCTGGCGGACGATCCACCGACGTACCCACCCCCGTGAGAAAAGAGCAACACCCGGTCGTCGACCGCACCCTCGGGGATGGCCCACAGAGCCGGTACTCCCCCCGCGTCCACGTGCGCGTAGCTCACGGCCCCCGGCTCCCTGGTCACCCGGTGCCAGCCGTCGAACAGATCCCGCATAGTGTCCAGATCCATGTCGGGATTGGCCGCCATGCGGCTCACCCAGTTGCTGTACATATCGGAGAGAGCCTGAGACTCAGTACTAGCCATGCCACTCCTCTCAAGTTCGCGTGCCAGCTCAGCGGCCTACGCCCGCCCGCTAGCGGATTGTCGGACCGCGTATCCCTGTACTAAGTCAACACGCTGTCGGTTGCAGGGACAGCCTATCCACATACTGGTATAGGCGTCAATCGGCTGCTAGGGTGCCGTAGCGGTCGTTCGTTCACCAGAGCCTGCAACGTCGAGGACGATTCGATCGCCGCGCGCGCGGCTGGCCTGCCGCGTCCCCGCCGACCAGTTGAGGAGATCGTCATGGATCCTGCGCGCATGTCGACGGCAGGCGGTGTCCAGTGAGAGGACTGATCTACCGAGGCCCGTACAATGTTGCGGTTGTCGACGTCGCAGATCCTGTGCTCCGGGACGAGTTCGGTGCTGTGGTCCGGGTGAGCACTGCGGGTATCTGCGGCAGCGATTTGCACATCTACGAAGGCCACGGGTTCAGCGATGACACCGGGTTCTGCCTGGGGCACGAGGCCGTCGGCGAGGTCATGGCCGTCGGGGAACGCGTCACAAACATCACGCCGGGAATGCGCGTGCTCGTACCCGGATCGGTGGGCTGCTCGCTATGCCGACCGTGCCGGGCAGGGCGGGTGGCGCGATGCCACAACAACTCGAACTGGTTGAACTCGTGCTACGGGCTGCACGCCGGGCTGCCCGGGAGCCAGGCCGGGATGGTGGCGGTGCCGCATGCCGAGACCAACCTCGTCCCGCTGCCCTTCGAGGTGTCCGACGCCGCGGGCATCCTGCTCGCCGACAACGCGCCCACCGCCTGGTATGGCGCCCGGCGCGCCCGGATCGCGTACGGGGATACTGTCGCGGTGATCGGACTCGGTCCCGTCGGTCTGATGGCTGTCCAGTCCGCGCTGATCATGGGCGCAGCGAGGGTCCTTGCCGTCGACCTCCTACCGGAACGGCGGGAGCGGTCAGTCGAGCTCGGCGCCGAACCGATCGAGGGCGATGACGTCAAAGCAGCCCTGCGGGCCGCGACGGGAGGGCGAGGGCCCGAGGTCGCGATCGAGGCCGTCGGCACGGACGCGACCATCGAGCTCGCGCTTAAGGCGGTGCGTCTCGGCGGGCGAGTGAGCGTGGTTGGTGTGAGCCACAACCGGGCCTTTCCCATGCACATGCAGGTCGCCCAGGTCAAAGAACTCGAGTTCGCCATCGGGCTCTGCTCGGTCCAGTACGAGTTACCGACCCTGCTGGCGCTGACCACCGCTGGGCGGCTCAGGCCGGAGGCCGTGATTTCCCACCGCCTGCCACTGTCCGACGGGGCCGAGGCCTACAAGATGTTCGCCGCGCGGGAGGACGGAGTCAGCAAGATCCTCCTTGATCCGGATCGGTGAGGAGCAGCCGGTCGCCCGCACCCGCTCGCTTTGTGCTCGCCGCCCGCCACCGCGTGGCACGGGCGCGGCGCCCGGACGATGGACCAGCATGTCCCCGCATTTTCAACTCGCTACTGCACTTCCTGCTGCAAACGACCATGGTGGCAGGTGAGGCGCGGCGCATCCGGTGATTCCGTGCCGTCGTAACCACTGCGCGTCTGTCCGACGATCGGCGCGGATGGCGTCAGACGTGGGCGCATGACGCCACCTCAGCGAAGGCCTCAAGCTCGCGAGGGATATCGGCCCCGTTCGGCTGGTAATTGAGTTCGGTGACACCGTCGGCTTCCAGCGCAACGATACGCTTCCGCAGTTCCTCCGGAGTACCTGTGAAGGTAGCCCCACCAACCATTTCGGATGGCATGACGGTGCGGTCTATGTCGTTTACTACGACCGCATGCCCAGCATGAATCGCAAGATGACGCTCCCGCTCTGGCACCTGCTCGACGGCGTCCAACCACGCCTCGCCGCCAGGAAGCTTCTTGACCCCCGCCGCACCGTACCACTCGTAGCCCGCGTGATAAGCCAACGCGGCAGCAGGACCGGCGACCTCGTAGACGCGCTCCGAGGTCGGAGGCTCACCCTCCTCCAGCACCGTGCCGAACACGACCCGAACGATCCAATCGAACTCCTTGGGCGCAGTCGAGACGAAGGTTGCGACACCATCAGCTACCCGACTCGCCACCGCGAAACCCTTCGGGCCCTCGGCACCAATGACGATCGGGACGGTTATAGGGCGGGCGGGGGCGAAACCGGCCGGGTGGCACATCGCGAGTACCTTACCCTGCCATTCGACCTTCTCACCGCACAGCAGTCCGCGCAGCGCCACTGCGTATGTCTCGACATCGCTCCAACGCATGGCGCGCTCGCCGAGTGGCCACCGAGAGCTTCCCCCGGCGCCGATCCCGACAACGACGCGGCCGGGAGCAAGCTGCTCGACAGTCGCGATGGCCGACGCCGCAGACACTGGGTGGCGCAGCGAGGGCACCAGGACGCCCGTCGCGAGCCCGATCCGGTCCGTGCGGTACGCCGCGAGCGCCAGGGTCGCCAAGGAGTCGAGGGCCGTCACCGGTGAGTCGTACACCCAAGCGCGCTCATAGCCCAACTGCTCGGCGAGCACGATGTGATCGGGCGTCTGTGGTGACGGCGGGAAGGAGCAAGAGATCTCCATCGAGACACTCCTCTCGTCTGTGCGCGGGCATGTGGCCCGCACAACCCTGATAAATGATCATATTGATGTAGGAGTCAACATATTACCTTTACGCTGAGCACATGGATCAGCTTATCATCGATGTGTTGAGCAATGCTATCGAGGCGGCGCCTCCACACTCGCCGGCTGACAGTGCGCGAGGCTACCCGCGGGGTTGCACCCACCCCCGGCGCCCGTTCGTCCACCGCGACCGCGATCGCCGCGTCCATCGTCTCCTTCGGTGCTGGTGATGCCGGCCGTGGTGGTGTCGGGCCCGGTTATCGTGGCTCGCCACCGCTGGTCCGGTCGTCGCTGCTGCCGGTGGCGTGCTGGTCCAGCAGCGCGGAGAGGGGGCTCCCTCTGCACGTCGATCACCTGGCGGGCCTTGCTCGGCGGCCGGCCGCTCGTTCTCCTTGCCCAGCCGGGTGTTCTCCGAGACCGTTCCCGCTTGGGCGAACGGTCTGGGGCCCGACCTGGCCTTTGCTGGCTTGGAACGTTTCCTCCACGGCTCACCTGGTGCCGGTGACGCAGATCAGGCGGTGTAGCGGAGCGGGATGGGCGCCCAGCACATGTAGTAGGCCAGTTCACCGGTGTGCCGGTGGCGGCGGATCGGCAGCCACCGGTCGTCCTCGTCGCACGCCTGGCCCGGTTGATCCCGACCCAGGCCCCGTCGTAGTCGCGGGGCCCTTCGAGCCGTCCCCAGCGGAGCGGCGCTGCCAGGCGTGGCGGGGCAGCTCGCCGGTGTGGACATCCATCCGGACCCGTTCGGGGCTGGTGACCACGTGCTGGTTGCACGCCACCGCCAGCACGTAGCCCACCCCGCGGGCGCGCGGCCCGGCCCGTAAGACGGTCTTGGCGCCGTAAACCTCATCGGCGGCGGCCAACGAGGCCGGGACGGCCGCGTCGAGCGCGGCGTCGACCATCTCTGCGGCCAGCGCAGGCTTGGTCGCGAACTCGACGTCGGCGGGAATCCCGACGGCGGCGCACCGGGCACCGTCTGCGCACCACGTCTTAGCCGGCAGATACGGCCGGCGGTCGATCAACGCCCGCCCGTGCGGGGAGGGGCGCGGCCGGGAGATGGTGAGTCCTAGCTCAAGACCGTGTTCCCGCCGGTAGTCGGGAGAGGTAACCACTGATGGGATGACGTGGCCCGCTGACCTCGGCGTGAGCACTGGCCCATTAGGCCGCTGGTGATCTCCCGCAGGCTGCCGACCGATGGAGGTTCGAACAGGCGGGAGGCTGGGTGCTGTTCGTCGGCGATGACTGAGCGGAAGATCACCACGATGTGGAAGTGCAGGACGAGACCGGTCGCCGGGTCGGCAAAGCCCGGTTGCCCGAGGGTGTGCTGGGGATCGCCCGGCTGCACAAGCTGATCGGTAGGTTCGCTGGGGAGGACCTCGCTCCCGAGCAGGTGCTGGTGGGGATCGAGACCGACCGCGGGTCGTGGGTGGTGGCGCTGGTCGCCGCGGGATACACCGTGTACGCGGTCAACCCGAGGCAGGTGTCCCGATACCGCGAGCGGCACGGCACGGCGGGGGCGAAAAGTGACGTCGGGGATGCGCACGTGCTGGCCGACATGGTGCGCACGGACGCGCACCAGCTGTGGGCGGTGGCCGGGGGCTCGGCGCTGGTCGAAGGCATCAAGGTCGTCGCGCTCGCGCACCAGAACTTGATCTGGGATCGGCAAGCAGCGGGCTGCTGCTGCGGTTGCGCTCGGCACTGCGGGAGTACTTCCCCGCCGCGCTGGAGGCCTTCGACGACCTGGCCGGCGCCGATGCGCTCGAGCTGCTCGGCGCGGCTCCGGACCCGCAGAGCGCGGCGCGGCTGTCCCGCTCCCGCATCGTCGGGGCGCTGCGCCGGGCCCGCCGCCACGACGTGGTGTCCAAAGCCGAGCGGATTCAGGCCGCGCTGCGCTCCGAGCAGCTGACTCAGCCACCCCAGCTCGCGGCCGCCCACGCCGCGACCGTGCGCGCCACGGCCGCGGTGATCCGAACTCTCAACGCCGAGATCGCTGCTCTGCAGGAGCAGGTGGAGACCCATTTTGGCCAGCACCTGGACGCTGAGATCTATCGCAGCCAACCGGGCCTCGGTGAGATCCTCGGCGCCCGGGTACTCGGCGAGTTCGGCGATGACCCACACCGTTACGCCGACGCCCGGGCGCGTAAGAACTACGCGGGCAACAGCCTGATCACCCGCGCCTCGGGCAAGAAAAAGACCGTGACCGCTCGCTGGGTCCGCAACCGTCGCCTCGCCGACCCACTGCACCGACCGCTTCAGCGTGCAGGGCGCGCCGGCAGGCCTCCTCGACCCGGACGGCGCCGTGCCGGCGGACCAGCCCGAGCAGCCGATAGACCTGCGCATCTTGGTCCAAGGCAGCGGGTGCTCGAGCACCGCCGCGGCGTAGGCGCCCACATGTGCGCCGTGGACGGCGGCCTTGCGCTGCCGCCCGTCCAGGTCGCGCATCGCGTAGGTGCTGACCTCGGCGGGCAGGTCCGCCGGGTCGGTGTGTCGTAAGTGCCACGGAACCCGGGACGTCCTCGCTGCTCGGCCGCGGGGTCGTCAGTCGTGCGTGATCGTGAATTCAGTGAGGTCGGGTTCGCGGGTCATCTTCCAGTAGTCGACGAGGCGCCACGGAGACAGGTTGACCTGGCCCTTCGTGTTTTGATACCAGCTGTCCACCCCGCGATGTGTCCAGATCATGCGCTCGTGCGTGGCGTCCAGGCGCTCGATGTAGTCGTCGTGGACGTCGCCACGAACCTCGACGCTCGTGATGTCGCGGTCGAGCATTTTGCGCAGCATGCTCATCACGTAGCGGACCTGTAGCTCAGTGTGGAACACGATGCTGCCACCGTGCCCGAGATTGGTTTGCGGACCGTAAATGAAGAACAAATTGGGGAACTCCGGCGCAGAGATACCCAGGTAGGCCCGCGCATCCTCGTCGCCCCACACATCACGCAGCCCCGTCTCACCCCGGCCACGGATGTCCATCGGGTACAGCATCCGGTGCGCATGGAAACCTGTGGCGTATGCGATGATGTCGACCGGATACTCGATCCCATCGACGGTCGAGATGCCGTCTTGCGTGATGGTAGCGACTTTCTCCGTGACAAGTTCGACGTCGTCACGTCGCATGGTTTCGAACCAGTCGTTGTCCATCAGCATCCGCTTGCCATACGGGGGATAGGTGGGCAGGCACTTCTTCAGTAGGTCGGGCCGACCCGTGAGCTTCGATTCGATGTGCTTAGTGAGGAACGTGCGCTGTGCTTCGTTGGCCTGGTTGATGGACCGGTCCTGGTGCGGCCAGTCGGGGTCGATCTGCAGCGTCGGGTAGATGTTGTCGTTCCACATCCAAAACTGCCGGTAGCGGTACCAGCCGGAGTAGAACGGCAGGTGCGCCAGCAGCCACTTTGTCTCGTTGCTGACGGCTCGCTTGTAGTCCGGGTTCGGCACCGCCCACTGCGGCGAGCGCTGAAAAACGGTGACCTTCTCGGCCACTCCCGCCATCGCCGGCACGAGCTGCATCGCGCTGGCCCCGGTCCCTATGACCGCGACACGCTTGCCAGCATACTCTACCTCGGTGTCCCATGCCGCCGTGTGCATCGCGGGTCCTGCGAACGAATCAGCGCCAGCGATGTCAGGGACCTTCGGTTGGTTCAGCGTACCCACCGAGGTGACGACCACGTTGGCGTCGAGGATCTCGCGCCCACCGCTGGCGTCTGCGACTTCGACTTCCCAGATCCTCCGGCTCTCGTCCCAGACCGCGCTGACGACCTCGGTTCGAAAACGGATCTTGTCACGGATGCAGTATGTGTCCGCGACTCGCTCGAAGTATGCCTGGATTTCCGGGCGCTTAGAGTAATATTCCGACCACTCTGCGTAGCGCTCGAAGGACAACTGGTACAGGGTGCAGGGGGTGTCGACGCCAACGCCCGGGTACTTGTTGTCCGTCCACGTACCGCCGACGGCTGCGTTCCGCTCGATGATCACGTAGGGGATACGCACCTTCTCAAGCTTAGCCGCCATACACAGGCCTGACATCCCCGCGCCCACGATGACCACGCGCATGCCTGTTCGGCCAGCGGCCACCCGCGACAGTGCCCAACCCTCATCGCGATCGGCCAGGCCGATCTCCTCGGCGACCATCGGCACGGTCTCCGGGTCGATATCGGCGCCGATGGAGAAGCTCATCATCTCGTAGAGCTCCTCTTGTGACGGGATCATCGGCTCAATAAGCCCGTCCCGCCACCGACGGACGGTTACAGCGGCTTCGTCGCGGATCTCCTCCTGCACCTCCTCGGGCAGACCACCGTCGTCGGGGTCCCTACCACCGCGGGGCCGCGCCGGCCGGTACCGCTCGGACAACCAGCTCTTGTCGCCGGTCAGGTGCATTAGCACCATAAGCAAGGTCGGCATGTGCGCTCCCCGAAGAGCCTGCTCGAGCTGGCCGTCGGCCAAGCTCTCGACTCCCGGTGTCCCGACGTGCCTCTGCTCCGACGGACCACCCGTCCCGTCACCAACCATGACTCTCCTTCCGTTCGACCGCCCAAGGCGCGCCAGCGCGCGCGCACGCGCCCGTGACGTCAGCGGCCATGGCTAGACATCATGTTAATTATATACACGTAGTGTCTATAGATCCAGCGTACCATCGAGTGCCGGTGCACTGCTTCGGCTACCTGAACGGACGAGCCGTTTCGGCAAGGTTTCGTGTATAGTTGACCTTCATGACCAGTGAGACCCAGGAAACGCAGGCGCGCGGCCACGCGCGGAGGGGGAAGAGCGGTCTTCGCCAGATGCAGAAGGACCTCACTCGCAAGCTGGTGACTGATGCAGCGCTCAAGGTCTTCGACGAGCGTGGATTCGCGGCCGCCACCATGGACGAGATCGCGACGGAAGCGTCGCTGAACCGCGGCACCATCTACCTGCATTTCAGCAACAAGGCCGAGATCCTCCAAACCGCTATCAACCAGATGACCGGCTTGCGACCCCTGTACGAGCAGCTCAGCAACTCAGAAAGCCGTAGCGAGAGAGAAGCGGCCTTCGAACTCATCTACGACTTCTGGACCGAAGAGGTCGCCCACATATGGATCCACGTCCGTGAAGCCGCCGCGATGGACGCCGGCATCAACCAGTGGCTCGTCCGGTTCATTGGCCGGTATTCCAGTTGGACCCAGGACGTCCTCGAGCAACACGGCGTAGAGAGGGAGCTGGCACGGGCTCGCGCGTTTCTGCTGCAGAACATGTGGGTGGAGTTCATCTATCGCCAGCGCGACGGGGGCTCCGAGCTCAACCGGCGTGCGGTGGTCACGGCGCTTATCGATCTTTACGAGACGGCACGAACTCCGTAGGGAAGCCCAACCCGTTTTCCGAACGGGCCGTTCGCCGACGGAATCACATCGGTGTAAGTCAAAAACACCCCGAGCTGGCAGTTGTCGATCTTGTCGCTGGTGCCGGTGTACTGGCGCTGCACCTCAACGGGTGCCTTCTTGACGAACCCCGTCTCGTCGAACCCACACCCCGCCATCATCACCGCCGAGGTGCTCGAGGACATGGCCTCGCAGGTCATCGCACCAGCCGCTGCCTCCCATCCGGCGACACCGCACCCGCGTACTCCGCGAGGCCTCACGCGTTCTTGCGCTCCAGACCCGCCAGCAGCCCCCGCAGATACGCCCCCACCCGCTGGCGCGGCTCCACTCGGCCGAACCGACCCGCGACCAACGCCACCAACCCATCCAACCCAGCTACCCACCTGGCAAGATTAACCACGCAGTGCTCATCACAGCTGAGCGGGTCTCAGCCTCCCACGACACGCCTAAGTGCCGTTGCAATACTAGTCCTCCATTCGGAAGCCCAGTTTGAGCGTCACTTGGAAGTGTTGGATAGAGCCCTTCTCGATGTGACCGCGGGTCTCGACAACCTCAAACCACTCGAGGTCGCGTAGCGTGCGGTTCGCCCGCGCGACGGCGTTGCGGATCGCGTCGTCGACGCCTCCTGTCGAGGTCCCGACGATCTCGCTCACCTTGTATACGTGGTCACCACTCATTCTTACTCCTCACTTATGCTCAGGCGAACGCTGGCGACCCGAGGTCGAGCGCTTTGTCAGTGATTATACCTGGCCGTCTGAGACCAGCAGAGAGGAAGGCCCAGTGAGCAACTCCCACAAGGCATCCGGCCCCATCTGGGTGATTAGGCGGCCAAGCTCCCGGCCGCTGCGAATCTCTGATCCGTATACATCGCGCCACGCCATCAGCCGACGGGTGTGGTGGTGCAGTTCGTGCTCGGCGGTCATCCCGATCGCGCCGTGGATCTGATGGCCCACCGATATTGCGACTTGCGCCACCTCGGCGGCGCAAGTCTTCGCCGCCAGCACAGACATCTCTCCACGTAGCTCCGCGCCGAACTCGACAACAGCCGTGTCGACGATCGCTTCCGCCTGCTCCACCCCTCCCGCCAGGTGAGCCAGGTGCTGCTGAACAGCTTGAAAGCGGTCGATCGGACGTCCGAACTGCTCCCGCTGCCTCGCGTAGAGGACGCTCAGGTCCAGCACGCGTCGCAGGCTGCCAGTCATCAGCAGTGCGCTGGTCAAGACCGACAGGGCCTGGACAGCAGCCGGATGCGCCTGCGAGCCGTTCGGTACCGTCATCATCTCCACGCCGTCGGGAGGAAGTCGCACATCCTCGCAGGGCTCCCCCGCGAGATTCACTCCAGGCGTCAACTCGCACTCGGCGCGAGCAACGACGCCGAGCAACGGGCCGGACGCAGGGTGCTCCTTCGGGGTAACGGCGTCCCCCGCGAGGACAACGATGCTGTCCGAGCAGCCTGCCCAGGGAACGGCCGACAGGCTCCCCGCAGCGCGCCACTCGCCTGCAACCTCGGATAGTTTTACGGGATGGTTCGCTGCGTCCGGTACGACCGCAAGCGGACCCGGAATGACGTCGCAGCCTGCTCCGGCGAGCGCCCAGGCAGCCACGTTCGGCTCGGCGAGCGGGGCTGGCGCTGCATGGTAACCGGCCACCTTGAGCATGGTGGCGAGGTCCACTAAGGTTCCCCCCGATCCACCCGCGGTCTCCGGGACGGCGACGACAGTGAAGCCTTCCTCCTCGAAGCAGCGCCACAGCCCCTGGCTCCAGCCGGATTCGGTTGCTTCCTGACGGGCGTCATCGATCTGCTTCGTGATCACTGCGGAGAAGGCCGACCGGAGAGAATCCTGGTCTTCCATCATTTTCCCAATCTGCGAGCGATGATTCCGCGGAGGATCTCCACCGTGCCTCCCCGCAGGGTGAAGCTCGGAGCTGACAGCTGCGCGACCTCGAGCAGGCGCCGCAGGTGCGGATTCACACCCTGGGTCCGGTCCACGGTCGCCCGGCGGGCGACCTCGACGATCTCGCCTTCGAGTCGGCTACCGAGATCCTTGACCAATGCCGCCTCCACGTCCGGTGCGCGGCCCTGCTCGATGAGTTCCTGTACCCGTACGGACAGGGCCCGTAGGCCCCACAGCCGAGCGGCAACCGAACCGATCTCCGTGACCGCTCGGTCGTCGAGACTCTCCAACCGGACCAACTCAGCAAACAGCACGAAGGTGCTCAGGTATCGCTCCGGCCCGCTCCGCTCGTAGGCCAGCTCGGACGTGACCTGGCGCCAACCGTTACCGACCTCACCTACCACCATCGACGCGGGAACGTGCACGCTGTCCAACGTCACCTCTGCAAAGTGCGCCTCCCCGGCCATGACCTCGATCGGACGGACGTCGACGCCAGGTGCCTGCAGGTCGATGAACACCTGGCTCAGTCCGACGTGGCGATCCTCCTGCCGGGGCGAGGTACGAACGAGGGCGAGCATGTAGTGACTGCGGTGAGCATGACTGCTCCAGACCTTCCTTCCAGTGACCTTCCACCCGCCGTCCACCGGATCCGCTCGGGTGCGCACCGACGCGAGGTCGGAGCCGCTGTCAGGCTCACTCATTCCTGCCGAGATGAACAACTCACCCCGCGCGATGGACGGAAGGAAGCGCTGCCGCTGCTCCTCCGTGCCGTATCGCAGCAGCAGTGGACCGGTTTGGCGATCGGCGATCCAGTGCGCCGCCACCGGGGCACCGGCCGCCAGCAACTCCTCGATAACCACGAAGCGCTCATAAGCGGAAGACTCACGACCGCCATGACGCTTCGGCCACGTCATGCCGAGCCAACCCCGCTCCCCCAGCGCTCGGCTGAACGAGGGAGAGTGCCCGAGCACCCAGGAATCCACGCTGGCCGAAAACGAGCCGCGCCCGCGTTCTCCCCGGAGGAACTCTCGGACCGCCGCACGTATCGCCGTGCCCACAGGCGCTGCAGTCACTCGTCACACCGTCGCTCGTCGACAGTGGCATGATCGACCAGCTCGGAGTGCGGCAGAGTCAGCCAGATGCTCTCGTAGCAATCCCGGTAGTCATCCGGCAGATCCCGGCGCTCGTGCAGGTGGAAGAAGATGCTCGTCATCATCGCCCTCTCTAGCTCGACCACCGACCACAGCGGAACACGCGAGTCCACAGTCAGACAACAGCGTGCCATCTAAATCATCGTAACGTCAAATAAGTGGACCATGTGTTGACGCAATACCGTATCGCCAGGCATGATGCCGCGATGAACTGTGTCTGTGAGGGCACGACGGTCTGTGTGGCTGGTACGGATGGTGTGTCCAAGGTGCAGAGAACCCCGGATGCTCAGGTCGCCGCAGGCGGACCTGTTCCCGTCGACAAGGCCATTGCGGCGATTCGGTCCGGTGAGATGATCGTCGTGGTGGACTCGCCCGACCGTGAGCACGAGGCCGACCTCGTCATGGCCGCCGAGTGCGTGACCCCGCAGGCGATAAACTTCATGGCCACGCACAGTCGGGGCCTGGTCTGCGTGCCCATGCTGGCCTCGCGCCTCAGGGACCTCCGTATCGGGCCTATGACCGCGAACCCCGCGGACCCCGCGGACCCGCTGGGAACGGCGTTTCACATTGGCGTTGACGCGGCCGGGACCACGACGACCGGTATCTCGGCCTCCGGTCGCTGGCGTACGGCTCGCGCGCTAGCCGACCCGAACTCGACGGCTTCCACCTTCAACCAGCCCGGACACGTCTTTCCGCTTGCGGCTCGCAGCGGTGGGGTCCTCACCCGAGCTGGCCACACCGAGGCCAGCGTCGACCTCGCCCAACTCGCCGGTCTCAGTCCGGCCGCGGTAACCTGCGAGATCGCGGACGATGACGGGGAGATGCTACGGACCCCGTCGCTTCTGGCGTTCGCGCGTAAGCACGGCCTGCTCCTACTGAGCATCAGCGATCTCGTCTCCTACCGGCGCGAGCATGAACAGCTGGTCAGCCGCGAGAGCGAAGCAAGGCTGCCTCTACCCGCAGGCGAGTTCCGGGCAGTCGGATACAGCGATCTCAGGAGCGGCCGCGAACATCTCGCGATGGTGCATGGCACTGTCCGCAGTCGGGACGACGTCTTGGTGCGCCTGCACTCCGAATGTCTCACCGGAGACGTGTTTGGTTCACGACGGTGCGACTGCGCCGAGCAGCTAGAACGATCCCTGGAGATGATCGCCCAGCGAGGGGCCGGAGTCGTCGTATACCTTCGGGGGCATGGAGGTCGTGGAATAGGTCTGCTCGGCAAGCTCGCTGCCTACCGCCTGCAGGATGCAGGATGGGACACCGTCGAAGCCAACCTAGAGCTCGGCTACCCCGCCGATGACCGTGATTACTGCGCCGGAGCGCATATCCTCGCGGACCTCGGCATTCATCGGCTCCGGCTGCTCACCAACAACCCCGACAAGCAGGCGGCACTGCGAGCTCACGGGCTCCAGGTCATCGAGCGGGTACCACTTGTCACACAGCCGACACCCGAGAACGTCAGGTAGCTGGCGACGAAGCGAACCCGCTGCGGGCTGCTCCTCGACGGAAATCCGAGCGCTGCAGCGTCCGAGTAGTACTGGCCGGAAACCAACAGAGCCTTTGATCTCTCGCGAACGAGATGCGCGACGGCGGAGAGGCCGAAGTCAAATGAGTCAGATTGCGACCGACGATGTGTAATCCTCGATCCGCAGACGGCAGGCCAACTCGTCGGATGCATTACCCTAACTCGCCAGCGCAAGCAGCGAATAACTACTCACCTATGCAGGGACCTGGACCTGACAACCAACGACGACCTCGGGGCGACTCGCACCCGGGAGAGTTCGCGCCCAGATTGATTTCCCCTTCTCCTCGATAACACTCTCGGTCGTCTCCGAAAGTCGATCCGCGTCTGTTGGTTCAATACACTGTTTGGTGCACTGGCCATCTGCCGACAAATGCACCAGAAGTAGCACGATGCGGCACCCCCAGGCGTCAGAGCTTGAGGATGGCCTCCCCATCGGTGAAGAAGTAGGTCGAGCAAGGGTACGCTGCAACGCAAAGGAAAACGATGGTTAACGATGGGTAGCGTCACGCAACATCGATCCAGATCGTCTTGGTCTCCAGGTACGCCTCAAGCCCCTCCCTGCCGTGCTCGCGACCGAGGCCGGAAGCTTTGACGCCGCCGAATGGCGCGGCCGGATCCATGCGGCCCCAGCCGTTGACATAGACAGCGCCGGCTTCGAGTTGGTGAGCGACCTTGTGGGCGGTCGCAACGTCTCGGGTCCACACGCCAGCGGCGAGGCCATACTCGGTCGCGTTTGCCTTTCGGGTGACCTCGCCAAGGTCCTCGTAAGGCTGGGCGACGAGCACAGGCCCGAAGATCTCCTCCCGGGCCATCGTCAGGTCGTCGGAGGTTGCAGTGAACAACGTCGGCTCGACGAACCAGCCATTTCCCTCCTGCCCCCCGCGCCCGCCGCCAGCGACGAGTTCGGCACCCTCGGCCTTGCCTTGCTCGATGTAGCCGGTGACGCGCTTGTACTGCTCGGCAGACACGACCGGGCCCAGCTGTGTCTTCGGATCCAGGCCGGGGCCGACACGCGCAGTACTTGCTCGCTCGGCCAGGGCGCCGACCACATCGTCGAAGTGGTCGCGGTGCACGAACAGGCGCGAGCCTGCGATGCAAGCCTGACCCGTGTTGTAGTAGATGGCCTGGAAGGAGC
Organism: Pseudonocardiaceae bacterium; assembly: GCA_009379815.1. Classification (GTDB taxonomy): domain Bacteria; phylum Actinomycetota; class Actinomycetes; order Mycobacteriales; family Pseudonocardiaceae; genus WHSY01. Next base: position 11,088 of record WHSY01000001.1, on the reverse strand, counting down.
CCTTCGTGGCTGCGGCGATGTCTGCGTCGGGCATGATGATGTTCGCCGACTTGCCGCCGAGCTCGAGAGTCACGCGCTTGAGCGCGTGGCCGGCCCTGCCGGCGATCCCGCGACCGACCTCCGTCGAGCCGGTGAAGGCGACCTTGTCGACGCCATCGTGGTCGACGATCGCCGCCCCTGTCGAGCCGTCGCCGGTGAGCACGTTCAGCACACCCTCCGGGAGGCCGGCCTCCAGCGCGAGCTCGCCGAGACGCAGCGCAGTCAGCGGCGTCTGTTCGGCGGGCTTGAGTACTGACGTGCAACCCGCGGCGAGGGCAGGGCCTATCTTCCACACTGCCATGAGCAACGGGAAGTTCCAGGGAATGATCTGGCCGCAAACCCCGACCGGCTCCTTGCGAGTGTAGGAGAAGGCACCGGGGATGCTCTGGGGAACAACGTCGCCGATGATCTTGGTTGGCCAGCCCGCCGCGTAGCGCAGAGCCCCCACTGCGCCTGTCACGTCCACGATTTTCGCGAGCTTGACGGGCTTGCCACCGTCGAGCGACTCAAGCTCGGCCAACTCGTCGGCATTCGCCTCCACCAGATCGGCGAGGCGACCGATCAGCCGACCTCGTTCCGCGGGCGGCATCGTTGCCCATGCACTCTTCTTAAGCGCAGCGTGCGCGGCACGAACCGCCCGATCCACGTCCTCGGGGCCGGACAGGGGCACCTCGGCGATCGGGCGAGCTGTCGACGGATCCGGGGTCGTGAACTTCCGGCCGTCGGCAGCCGGAACGGACGCGCCGCCGATCAAGAGACCGTGGGAGCGCCCCGCAAACGCTCGTGCGGGCTCGGAGAGCAAGTCGGGGGGGATCGAGTTGATGATCACGACCTCCTTGATTCGGCTGGCGCCGTGCACCCCAAGTACTCCCACGCGGCGGTGATCCCGGGGGTATCAGTCCTACGTCAATGCTGGCAGCGCAACCCGGTCGGTCCCGCACTGAATAGCAGCGCCTGCGCCTGACCACCCATCGCGGCGTCTCCTGGAAGGCCTTCGCGGCCTTTGTGGGATTCAGCGCGCTGCGCTTCCGCACGGCGGGGTCGGCACCGAATGAGGCGGTCGATCCGCATCGGACGACACTGTACCGACGACCGCCGTCCCGCTGGCACACCGCTCCTCCGAGCTGACTTGGCCGGTTGCCAGCAACGCGGAGGAACTCCCGGCCGTGTGTCAAGCAGCTGCTCTAGCATCCAACTGCCGTGTCAGAGCTTGAGCAGCTCCGGCATGACCTCCTTCGTCATCAGTTTGAAGCTCTCCTCCGCCTTGTCGTAGGGGATGCCTCCATGGTAGGGGACGAACAGTGGCTCGAACGGGCCAATCATTTCCTTACGAGCGTGATATTGCTCAATGATCTGATCCGGCGTGCCCGAGATCTGCGCGCCCACGAATGCGTCAGTAACAGCCTCCATCCCGGCCTCCTTTAGCGCCTGGGCACCCAGGTTGTAGTGCTGATAGCCCTTCGTGTTGGCAAAGTGCTCGCCACCGAACTCATAGTGCGTAACGCAGGTACGGAAGTAGTTGGCCGCATACTGTTGCGTCACCTTCTTTGCCTCGTCAGCGTCGTGGTGACAGTATCCCAGGTCCGACAGGATCGGCGGCGGCGGCTCGCTCCCGTGGTGCTGCCGATAGCTCTCCCGGTAGGCATTGATGATGGGCATGTGTACTTCTTCCACCGGGCCCTGGATGAAGCTTGTCATGCCGACGCCGAGCTTGCCCGCGGCCACCGCCGAGTCGGGACTCATAGCCACAGCATAGGCACGTCCCTTAAACGAGGCGAGTGGCGCTGGGTGTACCTCCACCCGGGGCTGTTTGTAGAAGTCGCCATCGTTCTCCACGACGCCGGACTCCAGACCGCGGAGGATCATCTCTGCGGCCTCGTCGAAGCGCTCACGCGATTCGTTCATGTCCTGGCGCTGGCCCTCGTACTCCATACGTGCTAGCCCACGGCCCATACCGAAGATGACGCGTCCCGGCGCGAGTTGGTCGAGCAAAGAGATCTTCTCGACGACGCGCAGGGGGTCGTTCCACGGCAGAATGACGGCGCCCGTAGCGAGCTTGATATTGCTCGTTCGGCCGGCCAGGTAAGAAAGGAGCTGGGTGTTGTCTGGACACATTGAGTAGTCAGCGTCGAAGTGATGCTCGACGCACCAGACGCTATTGTAGCCAAGCCCATCAGCTAGCTCAGCAAGCTTGAGGTTGTTGTGGTAGATCTCGTCGTCACCGACCTGGTTACCATAGTTCTGGAATAGCAGCAGTACACCGGGGTGCATTGAGGACCTCCTGAGGTTCGTGGGTGTACGTCCAGGACTCGCCCGAGGCACGTCTCGACGTCAATTCTGAACATCTTTGTCGCTAGCTCAACCCTCCGACGTCCGACTAAACAGTATGTCGCCTCTAGCGCGAGGTTACACGGCCTACTAGCCAGGCACAAGGGTGCACGCTGACCCACCCGTGATGCCTGCATAGCTGGGTCGCCGCCTCATCGAGGAAGTGACCGCCACACGCCTGTCGGCTGCTCGGCGGTAACACTCACGAGTCACAAAAGCCCCTCCCCCCGGGGCGCAGGTCGCCGTCGAGCGCGCCCTGCATCAGGACCCTGGTTGCTGCGCCCAAGCAACACCGGATTGGGTTGTCACCGCCTCCGACCACCTCACGGTGCTCGACGCCGCGCTCGCCGCGCTTCCCGTCCAACCCCTCCACCCTCGCCGAGCCGCGCGACTTCGCGCACGCGGTGGTGGCGGGCGCCGGGACTGTCAGACGGACGGCCCCTCTCTGTGTCAAGGTGATCTTGTGGAGGGGTTGTAGTGTTTCGGTGCGGGCCCGGGAAGTGACTTGTCCGAAGAGCCGGTGTTCGAGGTGAGAGCCGGTCGCGCTGGACTACGCAGCCGCCCTCGCGTGTCCTCCCCGGGTCCGCCTCGGCATGCAGGTTGTCGGCGCGGAGTCGGCGGTAGACGACGTCGGAGAGCCGCCGCTTCAGACAGCGCATGGCCTCTTTGTGACTCTTCCCCTCAGCGCGTTTTCGCTGGTAGTAGGCCCGACCTGAGGTGCGGCCCTGAATCTGAGTCAGGGCCATCATGTGCAGGGCGTGGTTGAGCCCGCGGTCGCCGGCACGGGAGAGCCGGTGGCGGACGACCTCGCCGGAGGAGACCTCGATCGGCGCGGTACCGGTGAATGAGGCGAACGCTGACGCCGAGCGGAACCGGCTGGTCGGGCCCACTCGGGCGAGAATCTTCCCGGCGAGCACCAGGCCGATGCCGTAGAGCTCGGTCAGCGTGCTGCCGGTGGCCTCGACGGCGGTGGCAACAGCGGCGTCCGCGGAGCTGATGCGGCGTTCGAGTCGACGCAGCTCGGCGACGAGTTCGACCGCGACGCGGCGCACCGCGCGGCGCGCAGGCTCTCGCGGCCGCGTTCGGCGGAGCAGGTCGGCCGCGATCTCGACGGTCAGCCGGCGGTGTCCCGCGCCGGCGGGGACGAGCTCGGTGAGCAGCCCGTGCAGGCGGTTCACGAGCTGAGTGCGGGTCTTGACCAGGTCGTCTCGGTGCTCGACGAGCACCCGCAGCGCACCCAGCGCCTGGTCGATCTCTGCCGACCGTAGGTGCGGTGCGGTGTGCGCGGCGATGGCGACCGAGACAGCGTCGGCGTCGTCGTTCTTGCGGCCGTGGCCGGCCGAGAGCAGCCGGACCCGGGCGGCGAGCTTGGCCGGCACGTCGATCACCGCGACGTCGTCGGCGGCCAGTCGGGCCAACAGCGGGGCGCCCAGTGTCGAGCATGGCGGCGGCGACGGTGGTGTCGCCGAGGATTTCGGCCCCAGGAGCCGACGCCGCGGTTGGTGGTCAGCACGATGCTGGTTTTGGTGTATCGCTGGGCGATGACCTGGAACAGTGCGGAGGCGGCTTCGGCGGGTAGGGGTAGGTAGCCGAGTTCGTCGATCTATGCGGATGTCCGCATAGCTCGACCTATGCCGACCCCGCGACTATGCCGAGGCGGGGGCTGTGGGCGCTTGGTGCGCAGCGGTTCCGCGGTCTGCGGTTCGGCATAGTTACAGGCTTTCGAGGAACGCGAGGACCTTGTCCGGCGGGCGGTAGCGACCGGGCCGCGCTGTCGCGGGTGTGGTGAGGGCAAGCGCCTTCTCCTTGATGCTGATGTCGGCGTGGACGTAGGCGTCGGTGGATCGGACGCTGGCGTGGCCGAGCCAGAGGGCGATCACGGAGGTGTCGACGCCGGCCTGGAGTAACGCCATCGCGCAGCTGTGGCGAAGGACGTGCGGATGGATTCGTTTGCCCAGCAGTGATGGGCATCGTTGCGCGGCGGTCGCGGCGTGGGTGCTGACTCGTAGTGCGATCGCGTCGCGGCTGAGCCGCCGTCCGGTGCGGGTCGGGAACAGCGGGTCGCTCGAGCATCCGGCTCGCTCGCTGAGCCAGACGTGCAGGAGCGCCTCGGCCGGGCCGGTGAGGGGCACGGCGCGTTGCTTGCGTCCTTTGCCCTCGCAGCGGACGTTAGCGCCGGTGCCCAGGGTGACATCGCCGCAGTTCAGGCCGGTGAGTTCGGAGACCCGCAGGCCGGTCTGGATGGCCAACAGCATGAGGGCCCGGTCCCGTCGGCCTTCCCAGCGGGCCTGGTCCGGAGCGGCGAGCAGGGCGTCGACCTCGGGTGCGGTCAGGAACGTCACGACCCGCTTGTCGAACCGCTTCGGGGGGATGTCCAGGACGCACTGGATGAGCAGGGCATGCTCGGGGTGCCGCAACGCGGCGTAGGAGAACAGCGAGCGGATCGCGGTCAGGCGCACGTTGCGAGTCCTGATGGAGTTGCGCCGCCCGCTCTCCAAGTGGTTGAGGAACGCGGAGATCATCGTCGCGTCCAGGTCGTTCCAGTCCAGCCCGGAGGGCGTCCTGCCGGTCTCGCGGTGTACGAACCCGAGAAGTAGCCGCAGGGTGTCGCGGTAGGCCGCGATGGTGCGCGGGCTGGCCTGGCGCTGCGTGGCGAGCCGGTCGGTGAAGAAGGCCTGCAGCGTTGGCGCGATCAGGGTCATGACCGGGCCGCCGACCACGCAGTTCCTGACGAGCGGCGGCCAGCGCGAGCAGTTCCGGAGCAGAAATGGCGACGTCAGATATTCAAACTGTCGGAATGCCTGGCTGGTGGGGAGTCTCGGCGGCTGACCTCGGCGGCGTAGGCGGCCCAGTCGCCGGCGGCGTGGCGTTGCCAGGTGACGGCGACGTCGGTGTGGATGCCGAGGGTGCGGGCGAGGATCGCGGCGGGGATCTCGGTGGCGAGCTGGAACAGCGCGGTGCTGCGCGCCTGGCTGGGGCGGATCCCGAGGTTGTGGAGCCGCTGGGTCAGTCGCGCGCTGCTGATCGGTCGTGCGGGCTGGCCTCCGGGGAATAGCCAGGGCGAGGGTGCTCGTGCGCCGATGGTCGCGTGTCCCTTGCGGTTGGCGACGACGGTGCGGACCAGGGCGGCGACGGGCTCGGGCAGGTGGATGGGGGCGCGTCCGAGGCGGAGGCGGACTTCGTCTGTGCTGGCCTGGATCTGCTCGACGGTCATCCGGCTGATCGCGGTCGCGCCTTGGGCGTAGAGGAGGACGAGCAGGCCGGCGAGGCGGTTCTCAGGTTTCAGGGTGTCGTCGTGCAGCAGTCGGCGCGCGGTGTCCCAGCGGTGTTGGTGGTCCAAGAGCTGGGCTGGGCCGTTCCAGCTGGTGGCGGCGACGTGGGCGGTGGTGAGCTTGGTGGCGCGGGCCCAGCGGATGAGTCGGCCCGCCTCCTCGCGGTAGGTGCCCGACTCGTCGGTGGCCCAGTGATCGATGTCGGCTTGTTGGCAGGTGGCCAGGGTGAGGTCGTGCGCGTGGAGCCAGTCCAGGAACGCGACGGCGCCGCGGGCGAGTCGGCGAACCATGAGGGACTGCTGGCGGGTGGTCGGCCGGCCGTTGTTGCGGCTGCGCAGACGCCTGATCAGGTGCCAGATCAGGTAGCGGCGCAGGAGGTTCCGTCGCTCGGTGTCGGGCTGGGAGGCCAGCAGGTCGGCGAGGAAGGCCTCGAGGCGGACCATGAGCTCGTCGCGTTCGGGCAGCGCACCGACGGCGACGAGCGTTTGGCGCAGATGCGCGAGGGGTTGACTGTGGGGCAGTTCGTCGAGCGCCTCGTGCGTGAGGGGAACGCGGCCCGCCGCGAGGTCGGACAGCACCGAGGCGATCGGCGGTTTGGTGAGCCAGCGCATGGCGGTGATGGGGTGCTCGGTGGTGGCGATGTCGCGGCGGAGGGCCTGCAGCCCGGGTGGCAACGAGTGCGTGGAGGGGCCCATCAACTCGTCGAGGCGCCGGTTGATCAGGCAGCGGGCGCACTGGCCCGGGTGGGGCTGGTCGGGGTCGCTGCAGGTGGGGCAGTCGAGCCAGGGCGCGGGGGCGGTGCAGTCGGCGCAGAGCGGATGAGACAGGGTCCCGGAGGTGATCGCCGAGTGGCGGCCGCAGGTCGAGCAGGCAGCCGACCGGCGATGGCAGGACGGGCACCAGGGCTTGCCGGTGGCGCGGGAGACGCCGCAGGGCGTGGTCTCGCCGCAGACGGAGCAGGTCAGGAGCGCAAGCCCGGGGCAGCTGGGGCAGAGCGGGCCGTCTGGGGTGCGGTGGCCGACCGAGCGGCGGCGGCCGCAGCCGACACAGGTCTCCAGGTTCGCCGGGTCGGTGACGAAGCAGTTCGCGCAGAGCGGCTTGCCGTGGTCGTCGCGGGTGACTGGCTCGCGCCGGGCCCCGCAGCGCGCGCACTCCTGGAGGCGGGAGTGGGCGATGCAGGTCCGGCAGACCCGCATCCCGTCGAGGGGCTTGTCGATGCGCACGACCCGGTGGCAGCCGGGGCAGGACGGCCGGACGACCCCGGCGACCCCGGCGGCGTGCAGCAGGTCGATGAGGCGCGGGATGGCGCGCAGCGGCGCGAGGTGGCCCTCACCGGTCAGCAGTGAGGGTCGGTCCTCCAACACCCAAGCCAGCTTCTGCTGGTAGGAGGGTCGAGGCGCCGACTGGCGGACTGCCGCGGCGACCGTCACCCGGTCCGCGTCGGGGTCCAGTCCGGCGACCAGCTTGTGGATCACCGTGATCGGGTCTCGGCCGTCGAGGTCCGGGCACTGCTGGCACCGTGGCCGTCCGGCCCGGTCCCGGGACGCGACGGGCCGGGTGTTCCCGCAGGCAGCGCAAGGCTCAGACCGCGGGCCGCAGACCGCGCAATACCAGTCCCGGCCGCGGCGCTGGAGGGACCGCAGCCGCTTACCGCACTGCGCGCAACAGGGCGGCGAGACCGCCGTGGCGCCGGCCTCGCGCAGCGCGAGGAGCAGCTCGCCGACGGCCCGGGAGGCCGGGGATCTGCCGTCGGCCAGCACCCCGGGCCGGTCGGCCAGGGCCGACGCGAGGCGCCGGGACTTCGCGCGACCTCCCGCGACCGCGGTGGCCACCGCATGGATTCGCTCGGACTCGAGCTGGTGCTCGACCGCCGCCACCAGGTCTGTGATCAGCCCGATCGGGTCGGACACGGCCCGTTCGTGGCGCGCAGTCACGGCCGTCCGACGCCGTCGATGCGAGCCCGCTTGGGGCGCAGCTCGCCGACGCCGGCCTCGGCGCCGACCGCCTTCCTTCTCCGGGCAGCCGCGCCGCCGGCCACCGCGACCGGCTCGATGAGCTCGTCCATCGAGCAGTCGAGGATGTCCAGCAACGCCATGAGGACCTTCAGGCTCAGCCGCTCGGGCCGCTCAGTGACCAGCCGGTAGACCTGGCTGGAGGACAGGCTGACACCGCGCTTGGCCAGCGGGTCGATCAGGTCCGTGGTCTGAAACAGGCCGCGGTCAGCCATGACTTTGCGCAGGTGCCAGCGGTAGTCGAGTCTCGGCGCCATCAACGGTCCTTGTCTGTGGAGGCGGTAGGGTCGAGCGCGGGCGCGAGCGCCTTGCGGAGCATGGTGTTCATGAAGTCGTCGCTGACGTGGGTGTAGATGGCCGTCGAGCTGTCGCACTCGTGCCCGACCTGGACCTGGATGAATCTCCGGTCAACCCCGTCCTCGGTGTTGTGCGTCACGAACGAGTGCCGAAGGCTATGGGGCACAAGGGATTTCGGAAGTTTCAACGCGTCCCGGTAGGACTCGAACCTCGCGTTGATCTCCGGTGGCCGGACCCGCCCACCGCGTTCGCTCACCCATAACGCCGGGTGATCCGGACAGCCGAACCTCGGGCGGATGTTCTCCACATAGTCGTCCACCGCGTCCACCGCCCAGCCGAACATCGACAATACGTTGCGGCGCCGCGGCGGCTGGCCGCGCTTGGCCTTGCCGTATCGGACGCGCAGCGACCCGTACCGGCCGAACTCCGGGGCCTCCGGGTTTCGTCCCCAGTCGGAGACGTCGAGCTTCGCCGTCTCGGTCCTGCGAAGGCCCCAGCCGTACATCACCTTGAACACGGTGGCGTCCCGATAGGCCGCCAGCGCGCCCTTGCGCTTCGCCCGCACCGCACGCTCGACCTGGTCGTCGGCGTAGTCGAGGAACCGCTGCAGCTCCGCCCGGCTGAACGGCCGGGCCTCCGGGTTCCCCTCATAGGCCTGGAGGTGGGCGATGGAGTTCCACTCGTGCACGATCGCCACCGGGTGCACCCCGGGACCGAACTCCCGCTCACAGGCCGACACCCAGCCATAGCGCGCGTTGTCGGCCAAGAACTCGGTGAACAGCCGCAGGTCTGTCTGATAGCCGCGGACCGTGGACGGTGCCAAGCGCCGTTCGCTGGTCATCGACAACGACCACTCGTCCACATGCGACGCCGTCCACCGCCACGGGTACTCGTTGGTGAAGTCCAGAAACTGGCGCACCAGCCGCTCCCGCGGCGCGACCGTGCCCTCCCGCAGCCCGCGAGCGTGCTGCTGCGCGCGCCAGCCCCGCGGCATCGCCTCAACCATGGCGTCCTCCGGGCGCAACTGCCGCACGCCGTCGACGAGCTCGAGGTGTGCCGCACCTGCCAGATCAACCCGCCGCAACCCGCCCCCAACCCCTTCGGAAAGTGGTCGGATCATGCACCAAACGGGCGTGGCTGATCAAATCGGCAGGTCAGGACGGCCTCAGGCGGCCGACGAGCAGGGCCACTCCGAGGCCCCGCTGAGCAGGTGACCTGCGGTTTCTCGCCCGCCTGATGCAATTCCCGAGCCTTCCGACAGATACCAGTAGGTGGAGCTCGGTTCGCGGTGTCCCAGGTAGGTCGACAGCGACGGGATCTTGGCCCCGACGTCCTCGCCCACGCGATACCAACCGAGCAAAGTGCGGATCGCGAAGGTTGAACCGCACTGGGTCCCGTGGAGACTCTGGGACGCCCCGGGTTCGGTGGAGTCGGGTTGCTGGGATCCTTAGGCCACGACGGTCTTGGTTTGGTGCTCGAACTCTGGCGGTGACAGCCAGCCGAGGGCGCTGTGTCGTCGGCGGCGGTTGTGCCAGATCTCGAGGTATTCGAACATCGCGTTCGCGAGTTCAATCCGTGTGCGCCATCGCTGGCGGTTGAGCAGCTCGATCTGCATCCGCGACCAGAACGACTCGATCACAGCGTTGACGCTCCTGACTTGTTGGATGGTCCGTAGGCCGCTGGGTCTGCAGCCCATAGCGTGCCGAGGGTGACGGTCGGCTGGCTCGGACGCTTCTTGCCGCCCCACCGGGGCTGGCTCTCACATAGCGTGCCGCCGGCCGTCACCCGGCCGCAGCGTGGCTCAACAGAGGCATGATC